>JAPKZI010000061.1 GCA_026393865.1 Candidatus Aminicenantota bacterium | reverse complement strand
CCTCGATTTGAAAGACCTCGTCCGGCCGGCGGGCGTGGCCGCGGACGCCCAGGGCCGGATCTTCATCACCGACGCCGAGTCGCACTGCGTCTGGGTGCTGAACCGTTCGTCGGCCGTCGAACTCCGCTGGGGGGATTTCGGAAGCAGAGATAAAGAGTTCAACACGCCGACGGGGATCGCGATCGACGCGGACGGCCAGCTTTATATCGTGGACGCGGGGAACAGCCGTATTAAAAAGCATTCCGCCCAGGGCGGTTTCCTCAAGGCTTGGGGGAAGGCCGGAGCCGAGAACGGCGCTTTCCTCTCGCCGCGGGCCGTGGCCGTGAACGCCCCGGGCGAGGTTTTCGTCCTGGACAGCGAACGCGTCCAGCGATTCAGCCCGCAGGGAGTCTGGCTGGGCGGCTGGGGGCGGCAAGGGACGGGCGAGGGGGAGTTCAATAATCCGACCGGCCTCTGTCTCGATGCCGCCGGTTCCATTTATGTCGCCGACACGGGCAACCACCGCATTCAGAAATTCGATACCCAAGGAAAGGTCATTTGCTCCTTTGGGGTAAAGGGACAGGAGCGGGGGATGCTCGAGGGGCCCTGCGGCCTCGCCGTCGACGAGACGGGTTCGGTTTATATCGTGGAAAAGGACAACAATCGCGTTCAGCTGTTCGTCATCGGATCGTTCGCCCTGGGCGCGTCGAAACGATGACGGCGAAAATGATGCGCCATCCCTCGTGAGCGGATGGCGAGGAGGTGATCTCATGAAGAAAACGACGGTTGCCGGAACGATCGCTGCGGCCACGATGTTGATCTCGTCGGCCTGCCTCATCCCCATCTACCTTCCGGATTCCGGGGACTATTCGCCCCGGAACGAATTTCATCAGGTCGTTGCCCTAGATTCCGGCGGCACGATCTCCGTGGAGAACTCCAACGGAGATATCGAGATCCGCGGATGGGATAAGAACGAGGTGGAGATCACGGCCGAGGACGATTGGAGCCGAACCATCGGCCGGCGGACCTTTTCCATCGGCTGGGGCGGGGCGTCCGGGCCCAAGATCGAGGTCGATAAAATCGAAAATTTCGTCAAGATCCGGACTCGGATCTCGGGCCGCGAGGACGAAATCCGGTCCGTCCATTTTTATCTCAATGTGCCGCGGTCTGTGAATCTGCGGGATATTCGGGGCAAGGCGGGCGATATCCTCATCGCCGATCTGTATGGGAAGGTCCGCGCGGACCTGGAGGACGGCAACATCAAGATCGAGAACTTCTCCGGTTCGCTCGATCTGTCCCTGGGAAGCGGGACGGTCGAAACCGAGATTCTTGACCTCCGGCCGGACGACGACATCAGGATCACCGTCAGGGAAGGCCCGGTCACTCTCTTTCTCCCGCCCGAGGTGAACGCCCGGATTGAAGCGTCCGCCGCTAACGGCACCGTTACGGCGGAGTTCGATCTCGGGCAGCCGCTGCCGGCCAAGAAGATCAGCGGGCTGATCGGGGCCAAGACCGAAGCCGCGGCCGTCTCGGTGACCGCTCTCAACGGCAATATCCGCCTGAACAAGGTCAAGTGAAGGGCGGGGAGGAGGTTCCATGGACGAGAATAAGAAGATCATCAGGACCGGAATCATCGTCGTCTTCGTCCTGATCGTGGCCGTCGCCGCCTACTACTTTTTCATCGCCGGAAAGGACAGGACCAAGGGCGGGATCGAGCCTGCCCTCCAATCGCCGAATCCGGCCGGTGACGCGTCGCGCGTCAAGGAGGGAATGGACCTGCCGGCCCTCAACGTCGATCTGGACAAGAGCGATGACTCCGTCCGCAAGCTCATCGCCGAGCTGTCCTCCAATCCGACCTTCGCCCAATGGCTGAAAAGCAGGGAGCTCATCCGCAAGTTCGTGGCGGCCGTGGACAATATCGCCAACGGCCAGAGCCCTCGGCCTCAGATGGATTTCTTCAACCTGGCCGGTCCCTTCAAAGTGGCGTCCAAGGACGGGAAAACGTTTCTCGATCCGTCCGGTTATGACCGGTACAACATCGTGGCCGACGTCTTCGATTCGGTCAGCATGGCGGGATGCGCCCGGCTGTACGCCGGTTTCAAAACTCTCTTTCAGCAGGCCTACCGCGAACTCGGCTATCCCAAGGAGGATTTCCATAAGACGCTGCTCCGGGCGATCGTCGAGGTCCTCAGGACACCCATCGTCGAGGGGCCCATCGAGCTCGAGAAAAAGATCATGAGCTACGCGATGGCGGACCCGAAGCTCGAGGATCTGAATTCGGCCCAGAAACATCTCCTCAGAATGGGGCCGGAAAACCTCCAATTGATCCAGGCCAAGCTGAAGGAACTGGCCCTGACCCTCGGTTTCGCCGAAAGCCAGCTGCCCAAACCGATCGCCTACGAGACGGGCAAACGATAGGTTCAGGTCTCCCCGCCCGCCGTTCGTCGCGGAGGGGAGGAGGGCCTCACTTTTTCCACCGAAAGGGTTCGGAGAGGTCAAAGTCCGGGACGAGATGCTCGCCGGGCCGGAAGGCCTCCGGCTGGATGAAAAGATTCTCGAACCCGAGGCGCTTCGCCCCCGCCACGACCAGGCGGTATTCTTCGGCCGAGAGCGGCCGCTGAAGGTCCTCGGGCGCCAGGTGACAGGGCCGATATTGGCTCATCAGGCTCAGGGCCGTCGTGAGCGGCAATTTTCGGGCGATCCAATCCAGAACGGCCAGCGAATCATCGGCGTGTCCGGGAAGAATGAGATGGCGGATGATGAGACCCTGGCGGGCGAGGCCGTCCCCATCCAGGACCAGATCGGGCTGTTGGAGGAACATCTCCTGGACGGCCGGGCCGGCGTAGCGGAAATAATCCTCGGCGTCGGAGTATCGTTGAGAGATCCGGGACGAACGATATTTCAGGTCGGGAAGATAGATGTCGATGATGCCGGCCAGCTTTTCGACGACCTCGGCCTTCTCGTAACCGTTCGAATTGTAAACCAACGGGATCTTCAAGCCGCGGCCGCAGGCGATCCTCAAGGCTCTCAAAATGGGCGTGAGGAGATGGGTCGGCGAAACGAGGTTGATGTTATAGGCGCCCCGGCGCTGCAGCTCGAGCATGAGCTCCGCCAGTTCCGCGTCGCTCGTCTCCCGCCCTTGACCGAGCCAGCTGATCTGGTAGTTCTGGCAGAAGAGGCATTTCAGATTGCAGCCCGTGAAAAAGATTGTCCCTGATCCGCGGCCCGAACCTTCCCCCCCGGTGTCGCCCTCGGCGCAGTCCTGGGGCCCGCTGAGAACGGGCTCTTCCCCATAGTGAAGCAGGGCGCTCGAGAAGGCGGCGCGGGAACCGCTCCGGCAGATCCCGGCCTTGCTCCGCCGCCGATCGATCCGGCATTCCCGCGGACACAACGTACAACTCGCTTCGAGCGGTTCAAGGGCCTCCAAGGCCCGTTCGATCCGGGAGATTTTCCGGCTCATCATGGAGGCTCATTTTAGCATTGACAGGCCGGCGAAGGATAGTATATAAGCCTGTTTCACCCGGGAATAGGAGCCCCGATGGAATTCATCAAAAGCGTCATCGATTTCGTCCTCCATCTGGACGTTCACCTCAGCGGGCTGATCCAGACCTACGGCCTATGGACCTATCTCATCCTGTTCGCCGTCATCTTCTGCGAGACCGGCCTGGTGGTGACGCCGTTCCTTCCCGGCGATTCGCTAATCTTCGCGGCCGGGACGTTCGCCGCCCGCGGGGACCTGAAGGTCGTCGTCCTCTTCTTTATCCTGGCCGCGGCCGCCGTCATCGGCGACACCGTGAACTATTGGATCGGCAAGATCATTGGACCCAAGGTCTTTCAAAAAGAGAATTCGCGCATCTTCAAAAAGCAGTACCTCGACCGGACCCATGAATTCTACGAGAAGTATGGAGCCGAGACCATTATCATCGCCCGGTTCGTGCCCATCGTCCGGACGTTCGCCCCGTTCGTGGCCGGTATCGGCCGGATGACCTACGGGAAGTTCCTCAGCTACAATGTCATCGGCGGCGTAGCCTGGGTGGCGCTCTTCACCTTCGGCGGCTATTTCTTCGGCAACATCCCCTTCGTCAAGAAAAACTTCTCCCTGGTCATCATCACCATCATTCTGATCTCGCTCGTGCCGGTCCTCTACGAGTTCCTGAAGCACCGGAAAAAAAAGGGCTGAGCCCCGCTATTTGGAAGCGACAGTCCTCGTCAGCTTTTTCATGAAGGTCAGCCGCATGGCTTCGTAGTCCGTCAGGTCGATGCGGAGGGGGGTGACCGTGATGAACCCTTTCTGGGCGGCCCGCACGTCGGTCTCGTCGTCGCCGACGATCTTGGGGTTGCCCCGTCCGATCCAGTAATAGGAATTCTCCCGGGGGTCTTTTTTCTCGATGATGTCGGGTTCGTAGCGCTTGATGCCGACTTTGGTCACTTTGATACCTTTTAGGGGCGGGGGAGGGATGTTGACGCTGAGCGTGATCCCTTCGGGGAGCCGGTGTTGGAGGAGAAATTTTGTCAGGCGGTGGACGACCTGCGCCGCTTCGCGGAAATGGAAATCCCCGTCCTGGTCGGCGATGAGCGACACGGCCATGGACGGGACTTGGAAGAATGTCCCCTGAACGGCGGCCGAAACCGTGCCGGAGTAGGACACATCCTGCTGCCCCAGGTTCGGTCCCGGGTTCATGCCCGAAACGAGGAGGTCGGGTGTCCGGGGCAGGAACTTCTTCATCGCCAGATAGATACAGTCGGCGGGCGTCCCCTCGACGCTGTAGATATTGGACCTGATCCGTTGGACGCGCAACGGCTGCCGCAGGGACAGGGACAGCGAGCTGGCGCTCTTCTCCCTGTCGGGAGCGACGATGAACAGTCGGCCGAGGTCTTTCAGTTCTCGGAAGAGCGCCTGGATCCCTTCGGCGAAGAATCCGTCGTCGTTGGTCAGCAGGATGAGAGGCTTCGGCGTCATGTCGCTCGTCGCGTTCAGCTGCGGATCATGATGAGAACCATCTTGAATTGGCCGACGGCCTTCACGGCGTGCGGCTCATCGGCCGGCATGATTATCATATCGCCGGCCCGGAGGCGATGGATCTTGTCGGAGATGGTGATGTCGGCCTGCCCCTCCAGCCCGAAGGCAAGCGCGTCGAAGGGAGCGGTGTGTTCGCTCAGCTCTTCAGCCTCGTCGAAGGCGAAGACAGTGACCGTGCCCGTTTTTTTTCGGAGGATCTCCCGGCTGACGATGGCCCCGGGTTGAAATTGGGCCAGATCGGCCAGCTTCAGGGCGCGGGCTTTCAAATCGTCCGAGCCTTTCTGTTTTTTGATCGTGTCCATGGGTTGACCTCGGAGAAGAAGATGGTCGGGACGGTCGGATTTGAACCGACGACCCCATGCACCCCAAGCATGTGCGCTACCAGGCTGCGCCACGTCCCGACGTCAGGGAGCCGAATTATAACAGAAAATCGGATCCGGTTTCAGGTTTTTTTTTGGCGCTTCTCCAGCGTCTGAGCCAGGTCCTGGAGCTGGTCGCGGACCTGCCAGAGGGCCTTGATGAGGCGGTCCGGATGGACGGCGGGCGGCGGTTTGAGGCCGAACTCCTCCTCGATTTTGCGCCGGGCCCCGGCCAACGTGACGCTCTTCGTGTCCAGCAGCTCCTTGATGCGCTGGATCATCTCGACGTCCTTGGCCCGGAAGATCTTTTGGCCGCTTCCCGTCGTTCCGGGCTGGAGGAAGGGAAATTCCTTTTCCCAGCTTTCGATGGTTTCTTTGTCGAGCTTGACCAGGCGGCTGACCTCCTCGATCTTATAGAAGAGCTTTTGTTGAGGTTTCGGATTGCTCATGGGGCCGCGCTTGAGGCGATGGCTAAAATAACATGACCCCCGCCAAAGGTCAATGGGGGGCTCGCTCGAAGCGGGCGACCGCTCTTCTTGTCGCGGGTCCTGTCACCGATCAGCCCCAGCGTTCTCGCTCATCACCCACCTTCGGGGGGTCCCATTCGCTTCGAACGCTGGGGCGCCCGATCGGTGCCACCCGTAAATAGAGCGTTCGCACGCTTCTTCGCTCGCCAACAACAAAATAATTCGCGTATTTTCCGGGTAAAGGGGGACGACGTATCCTGTCCCTATATTCTAAAGAATGACCCGTCGGTTCCCCAGGGGGCCGGGGGCCACCCTGTCGCCGCGTCGACTATTTGCATAAGCCTCAGGAAAAACCGAAACGCGCAGGCGTTGAGCTTTCCTTCAGGGAGCGAGCTTCTTCCCCGAGCCCTTTTTTTTGTTATAATGGCCGCATGGACGCGGGCCAGAAACACATCCCCCTGGCCGAGCGGATGCGGCCGCGGTCCTTCGACCGCTTGTACGGCCAGGACCATCTGCTCGGCAAGGGCAAGATCCTGAACCAGCTCATCGAAAGCGACAAGCTCGTTTCGCTGATATTCTGGGGACCGCCGGGTTCGGGAAAAACGACGCTCGCCTATATGCTGTCCCGACATTTCGACCTTCCTTACACATTCTTCAGCGCGGTTTTATCCGGCATCAAGGAAGTCAAGGAGGTCATGGCCAAAGCCGAGAGCCACAGGAAGCTTTACGGCAAGCCGATGATCATCTTTATCGACGAGATCCACCGCTTCAATAAAGCCCAGCAGGGCGCCTTCCTGCCCTATGTCGAGCGGGGCGACGTCATCCTCTTCGGTTCTACTACGGAAAATCCGTCCTTCGAAGTGATCGCCCCGCTGCTCTCAAGAACAAAGGTCCTGGTCCTGAATCCCCTGGCGGAGGCCGCTTTAGCCCGGATCATGGACGATGCCCTGGCCGACACGGAGCGCGGTCTGGGGGAACGGGGGCTAAAGCTGGACGATACGACCCGGAAGATGATCATCGATTTCGCCAACGGCGATGCGCGGCGCGCCCTCAACACCCTTGAGCTCGCGGCGAACTTGACCCGGACCGGAGCGATCACGGCCGAAGATGTCCAGGAAGCGCTCCAAAAGCGGACTTTGTTGTATGACAAAGGCGGTGAGGAGCATTTCAATCTTATTTCCGCCCTGCATAAGAGCCTCCGGAACAGCGACGTGGACGCCGCCCTCTACTGGCTGGCCCGGATGCTGGCGGCCGGTGAAGACCCTCTTTATATCGCCCGGCGGCTGGTCCGGTTCGCCTCGGAAGACGTGGGTCTGGCCGATCCCCAGGCCTTGGCCGTGACCCTGCACGCTAAAGAGGCTTACGATTTCCTGGGGACGCCGGAGGGCGAGCTGGCCCTGGCCGAAGCCGTGATCTACCTTGGCTCGGCGCCGAAGAGCAACCGGGCTTACGCGGCCTTCACCAAGGCCATGAAGGACGTCGAGGCGAGCCCGTACGAGCCTGTCCCCCTGCAGATCCGGAACGCCGTGACAGGGCTGATGAAGGAGATCGGCTACGGTCAGGGCTACGCCTATGCTCATGACTTCGAGTTCGGGACCACGGATATGGAAACGCTCCCGGAAAAGCTCAAGGGGAGGAGATATTACGAGCCCGGCGCCCTGGGCTTCGAAAAGGACGTCAAAAAGCGGATCGAATGGTGGACCTCGGTGAAGGCCAAGATCCGGGACGGGAAAAAAGAAAAACCGGGGTGATCAGCTCTCGTCCTTGTCCTTGAGGATGTAGTACATCTCCCAGCTCAGGTCGGTCGCCAGGCAGTCCAGGCAGGAGCTGGGCGTCGTCGCCAGCTCGCCCATGGCGATCCTGTCCTTCAGCATCGTTTTGACTTTTTTCTTGATCTTGTAGAGCAAAATGTAATTTACCATCGTCGGCCGATAGAAAGAATAGCATGGTCCTCCGAAGCTGTAAAGATTGAGCCCGAAAATCGAAACGTGCTATGATGCCTTTCGGGACCATGAGAACGATCGGCCGCATTCTGATGATCGGCGCCGCCCTCCTCTCGCCGGCGGCCTGCTCGCTTTTCAAGACGAAGACGCCGGCCGCTCCCCGCGGCTTTCTCTTTCCTCTTCAGGAAGAGGCCCGGCTCGATCTCGACGGCGAGTTGATCGGAAACCCGCAAATCCGGGCGGGGAAGGTCTATTTCTCGACGAGAATAGGGACGCTCTATGCCGTGGACGCCGCGTCGAAAAAGGTCCTTTGGAAGGTGGAGGCGAAGCCTCCCGCCGCATCCCCGCCGTCGGTCGGCTCCGACCGTCTCGTCTTCGCGGATAAGGACAATGGCCTCGTCTGTCTCGCGCTCGACGGCAAAGAGCTGTGGGCCAGGAAGATCACGGCCAAGCTCTCGGGGGAGGTCGTCCTGGATTCCGGGAGAATCTATCTGAGCGCCGATGACAGCGATCTTCTCGCGTTAAACGCCGCCGACGGGACGGAGGCCTGGCGGTTTAAGGCCGGCGGCGCGATCCGGACGGCGCCTATAATCTGGAATCTCCAGGTGATCTTCGGGACGGACGAGGGCAAAATATATATCCTCGATCCGCAGGGGCGCCTGGGCGCGGCCGTGGAGACCGGATCGGCCGTTACCGGTCCACTGGCGATCGAGAAGAACCGACTTTACTTTGGTCTGGCCGAGGGCTCTTTCCGCTGTCTGGATGTGGCGATCCAGAAGGATCTCTGGACGGTCAAAACGGGCGGCTTCCCGGCCTCGCGGCCGGCCGTCGATGAACGAAGGGTTTATGTCGTGACTTCGAACAACGTCCTCTATGGCTTCAATAAGTGGAACGGCAATCTCGACTGGTGGCGGATGCTGCCCGCCAGGTCCCCGTTCAGCCCGGCCGTCGGGGAGGAACAGGTCTTCGTCGCCTCCCTATCACCCGTCATGACCGTCCTTAAAAAAACGACGGGCGAGTATGCCGGCGGCTATAGCGCGGGAGAGGAGCTCCGCTCCGCGCCGGTCCGGATCGGCGGCAATATCGTGATCCATACGTATGCCCAGGAAACGGCCAAAGCGGCGCTGATATTCCTGAAGGGAACGCCGCCGCCGGAGCCGGCCAAGAAAAAATGAGGGAAAAGGAGAGACGGAAATGAATAGAAACGATGCCTTGGAGCTGGTCAAGACCTATCTGAAGAACAAGAACCTCATTAAACATTGCCTCGCCGTCGAGGCCTGCATGAAAGCGGCCGCGGCGCGGCTCGGCCACGATCCCGAGCCGTGGGGATTGGCCGGGCTCGTTCACGACCTGGATTACGAACAGACCGAGAAGAGCCCGGAGCTGCACACCACGGAGACAGCTAAAATCCTGAAGGGGCTTTCGATCGATCCGGCCGTCATCCATGCCGTCGAGGCCCACGCGGCCAAAGTCCCCTGCGAGAACGCCATGGACTGGGCCATCTTTTCCATCGACCCCCTCACCGGCCTGATCATCGCCGCGACGCTCATGCACCCCGACAAGAAGCTCAAGAGTATCGACCTCGAGTTCGTCAAGCGGCGCTACAAGGAAAAGAGCTTCGCCCGGGGCGCCCGCCGGGAGGAAATCGAGCAGTGCCGGAACCTCGGCCTCGAGCTCGACGAGTTCATCTCGATCTCGATCGGAGCGATGCAGGGGATCGATCAGGACCTGGGGTTGTAGAGATAACCGGCGACACACATCGATTATTTTCAATCGGCGTGTATCACCGTTCTTATTAAAAAACCCTGACCTTCGCTCCGACCTCGAAAAACCTTGCCCGCCAGGGGAAGATCGGCTCGGCGTAGATATAATCATTGAAAAGGTTGGTCGCCTTGAGAAAGACCTCGAACCGGTCGAATGTGTACGAAGCGATGGCGTCCAGGTTGAAATAGGACGGAATGTCGAGGAGCTTATTCGCGTTGAAATCGAACCAGTTCGACGGCGAGGCGAACAGACCGAAAAGGCTGAATCGTAAAGCCGATAAAGGTTTCAACGAAATCTCGAAATTGAGGCTGTGAGCGGAGAGCGAATCCAAAGGACGGTCGTCGGTCTCATTCCTGTGGTCGAGCCAGGTATAATTGAGCGTTCCCTCCAGCCCGCCCAGGTTTTTCTGGACCTGGAGCTCCAGCCCGTTGATGCGGGCGCGGCCGACGTTCCAATTTCTCTTCGTCCCGTCCGGGAGCGTCATCGTATCGATCATGTTCCTGAACTGGTAAACGAACACGGCGCCCGAGACATAAACATCTTCATTCCAGGTGAAGCCGAGCTCTCCGTTCGTCCCTGTTTCGCTTAACAGGTCCGGGTTGCCGCTGGAGGGGGAATACATCGCCCGCATGTTCGGGAAGCGTGACTTCTGAGCGACCGAAAGGTGGAGGTCCAGACTGTCCCAGGGCGTGAACTTGAGGCCGAGAAGGGGATGAAGTCGGGAGGCGTTCCCTCCGCCGAACTTGGCGATGACGTCGAGGCTCAGGCCGCCGATGAGCTTCCATCGTTCGGAGAGAGAGAGATGATCCTCGACGGCCGCGGAAAACGTACCCTGATCGTATTGGACCCAGGGAAGGCCGACATCGTCCTGGCTCCGGGCGATGTCCGTCTGATAATTAAGGCTGACCTTGAGGGCGTTCCAGGAGGTCAGGCCGAGATCGGCCAGGGCGAACGCGCCATAGACCGAATTATCGAAGGTGCTCTCGAACTGTCGAACAGTCATGGCCATGTCTTTGTACTGGTCTAAGGCATTCTTGTAGTTCACATAGAAGGCCCGGAAGCGGAGGGTAGAGCTCTCTCCGAGGGCCGTAAAGCCGCCGGCGTTCAGCGTATAGCGGTCCCAATTTTTGAAGTGCCAGTAGCGGGCCTTCTGGACGCCCAGGGCCGGGGGCAGGCCGTAATTCGAAGTGTAAATACCGCCGTTAAGCATGATCTCGGTTTTCGGCGAGGGCGTGTAGAAGGCTTTGGCGTTGAGATGGAATCTCTTGTAGTCGGTGTTCATCCAACTAGTCTTGTCGCCGGTTGATTGGTCGGGGTAGGCGAAGCCGTTCGAGTCTTGATAGGCCAGGGCCCCGGCGACGCCGAACGCGCCCATTTGGAACCCCGAGTCGAGGCCGACCGAGCGGGTCTTCCTCTCGCCGTAACTCGCCGTGAGCGATAGATAAGGATCGGGACCCGGACGGCGGGTGATGACGTTGACGATGCCGGCCAGCGTGTTCGGGCCGTAGAGGACGGACGAAGGGCCTTTGGTGATCTGGAGCGATTCGATCCCCGCGGCCGAGACGGTTTTGAGATCGAACGAGCCGTAGTAAGGTTCGTAGCTCGGCACGCCGTCGATGAGCAGGGCGATCCGCCGCGAATCCATGCCGCGCAGTTTCAGGTTGAACTCGTATTTGTTGCCGTAGGTGACGGTGACTCCCGGCGCGTAGCGGATGGCCTCGGCCAGATCGAGGGGCTTGTTCCTCTCGATCCGGGTGAGGTCGATCCTGGTGACCGTGGCGATCGGCTGCTCTTTGGGGGCCTTGCCGACGACCTGGATCTCTTCGGTGATCCGGACCGGCTTTTCCTTCTCCTGCTCCTTTTTTTTCTCCTGCCCGGTCGCGGCGGACAAGGGCAAAAGGCCGAAGACGAAGACAAACAGAGCGGAAAGAATTCCGATGGCGGCTTTTCGCGGGGATCTTGAGGGGAGCCGTTTCATGCTTGCTCCTTTTCAAGCTCGGAAGGCCAGGCCGTTTCCCGTCTGACCCTGTCGGCTAAAGGTCATGGCCGGCCGGAACGGCGCGGCTTTAGGCCCTTTCGCTCGGAGTCGGAAAATGTATAGCATGTTCGGCTTTTGACTTCAAGCGATTCCTGTGTTATAAATTTTTCAATATGGAGGAAAGAAGCATGGATTCGACCGACATCGTTCTGGACGTCGACGGCGAGCGGGTGCCCATGAACCCGTTTGTCCAAAGAATCTTCATCCATACTATCGAAGGCATGCTCCGGGCGCTGGACGGTATCAAGTCCGATCCCAAGGACATCCATATCTCGATCAAGAAGGAGAGCGAACGATGAAAAACCCGAGGAACTGGCTCTGGCTCCTGGTCTTCGGCTCCGCCTGGGGGATCATGGAGGTCGTCGGCGGGGAGGCGTTCTTCAAGAACAATGTGCCGCGGGCCTCGGTCTGGCTGACGGTTTGGGCGCTCTTCATGCTGGCCATCGCCCGCGGGCTCGTCAACAAGCCGGGCTCGTCCACGATCATCGGCTCGACGGCCACTCTCTTCAAGCTGGCCTATGCCGCGCCCTATTTCTGCCACCTCCTCGGCATCTTTTTCATCGGTCTCGTCTTCGACGCCGCCGCCACGGCCTGGCTGAGAAAAGAGAAGAAATCCCTGCTCCCGGCCTTTCTGACCGGCGTCGTGACGACCTATGGGGCCTATGCTCTCTTCGCCGTCACCATCACCTATATCGCGAAATACGGACCATGGATCAGCGGCGGGACGCCGAAGGTCCTCAACCATATTTTCGTGGGGGGGAGCCTGGCCGCTCTGGCGTCGCTCGTCGTCGTTCCTTTGGGACTTAGGATCGGTCTGGGCAGAGAACCGGCCTTCGGACGTCAATCGAAATGGGTGACGGCCGGAGCCCTGGTCGTCCTGGCAGTCCTCTGGACCGTTGGCCGGATCATCAGCTGAAGCGATCCGGGCCGCAGCCACGGGGAGGGACACCGGAGTCCCGTTAAGCTAATAAGGATCGGCCTTGCCGGCCTCGAATAGAAGCGTGAAGACACTCGAGAAAGAGTTTTTCGCCAAGCATGATCCCGATATCCTGCCGATCCTCCGGGCGGGCGTCGTCGGGATCGCCGGCGCCGGCGGATTGGGTTCGAACGCCGCCCTCGCCCTGGCCCGGGCCGGGATCGGCAAACTCATCATCGCCGACTCCGACCGGATCGAGATCACCAACTTGAACCGGCAGCAGTACACCTGGTCCCAGATCGGGAAGATCAAGGTCAAAGCGCTTGTCGCGAACCTGCGGAAGGTCAATCCGTTCTCGGACTATGTCGGGATCCATCGCCGGATCACGAGGACAAACGTGGCCGCGATCTTCGCCGAGGCCGATATCCTGATCGAAGCGTTCGACCGGGCGGACCAGAAACAGATGTTGATCGAGACCTGGATCGCCCGTTTTCCGGACCGGCCCATCATCGCCGCGTCCGGATTGTCGGGATTCGGGGAGAATCGGAAGATCGGCCAGAGAAGGATCGGGGATCTCTATATCTGCGGAGATGAAGCCAGCGAACCTCGGCCGGGGATCTCACCCATGGCCCCGCGGGTAGGGATCGTGGCCAACATGCAGGCCAACCTGGCCATTGAGCTTTTGGTCAGGAGAGCGAAGAAATAAGCGGCGTCTCAGACGTCGCGCGGTGTCCATTCTCCATCGATCAGCCGTCCCATCGTTCCCGTCGGGTTCTTATCCTGAAGCTCCGGCGGAAGCCGGTCATGGCGGACGTGGTCGTATCCGTGGAGCGCGGCGAAACGGAGCATGGCCGCCGGAAATCCGACCGCGGTGAAACCCGGATGCCCGGCGGCGGGATAAGGACCGCCGTGGACCATGGCGGCCGTGACCGTCACGCCCGTCGGGACCTTGTCGTTAAGAAAGCGGCCGACCTTGAAACGGAGGATGGCGGCGATCTTCTCGTAGATCTCATCATCCTGCCCAAACGTGTGGCTGTAGATGCTTCCTGTCAAATTGCCTTCGAGGGCTGCGGCGATGTCCACGATCTGGCCGGAATCGCGGGCGAAGATGCACAGGGAAACGGGGCCGAACGCCTCCTGTTGAAGGTCTTTCGGGTTTTTAAGAAAAACGTCCCCCGAGACGCGGAGAAGCGTGTTCTCATGGCGGAAACCCGGGGTGTCGATCGCCCGGCCTCCCGCGACGATCTCCGCGCCTGCGCTCGTCATCATCTCGAGGGCCGTTCGGATGCCGGCGAGAACGCTGCGGGCCACCAGGATCGCCGCCGGCGAGCGTTCGAAGCTTTGCCTGACGGTATCGAAGAACGCCTTGCCCTCCCGATCTTGAATAAGAACGATCAGCCCCGGTTTGGTGCAGAACTGGCCGGCGCCGAGAGTGCAGGAGGCGAAGACCTCGTCGGCGATCCTGTCCCGGCGCTCAGCCAGGGCTCCCGGGAGGAGGAAGATCGGATTGACGCTTGAGGTTTCGATATAGATTGGCTTGCCCGCTCTGTCCGCGGCCTCTTTAAGCCGCAATCCCGCCGGGCGGCTGCCGGTGAAGGTCGAAGCGCCTACGAGCGGGTGACCGACGAGCTCAGTGCCGCTCTCCGGCTCCATGTGATAAATCAATTGAAATGTCGCGGGGGGCAAGCTGCAGCGGGCGGCGACGTCATTCGCGATCTCGACGAATATCCTCGTTGTTCCCGGATGACAGGGGTGAGCCTTGGCGATGACCGGATTGCCGGCGGCGATCGCCGCGGCGAAGTCCGTCCCGGCCGCCGAGTTGTAAGCAAAGGGAAAATTGTTCGGACCGAAGACGGCCACGGGGCCGCCGAGCGGACCGTACTTGGAACGGATATCGGCCTTGGTGTCGATCGTCGCCCGGCACCACGAGCGGTCCCGCGCCGCCGCGGCGGCCCGGCGGAGCTGGAACGTGGTCCGGGGAAGCTCGATCGACCGGAGACGCGGCTCTTTAGGCAGAGCGGTTTCGAGATGGGCGCAAGCGACAAGCTCCTCGGCGCGCGCTTCGATGCCCGCGGCGCATCCATCCAGGAATTCAGCGAGAGCCTCCGGCTTGGTCTTGGCCAGTACGGGAGCGTCGCGGCGCGCAGCGCGGAGCGCTTCTTCAATATCTGAAAAAGACGAAATAGGATAGAGGTCAGGGAGTTCAGTCCCATCCGAGGGATTGACGGCGCGAAACGAGCCGGCGGGATTCCGGGCCGGACGCCACTCGCCGTCGATGAGGATGTTGTTCATCCGCCCGAGTATATCGGCGAGATGGCGATCCGGTCGCCCTCGGCCAAGCGTTCATCGGGCGCGACGGCCCGGCCGTTCCGGGTCACGATCTTCGGCCGCTGGCGCGAGACCTTGATGAGGTCGAGCAGGGAATCGGCCGTGGTCGCGGCCGGAACCTCGATCTCCTTTTCGCTGAAACCGGCCTCGTACATCAGAGGACCGATCATCTTAACCTGGATCTTCATGTCGAACTTTGTCCCCGCGTCTCAATACAGCCTGGCGTATTTCTCCACCGCGGCCGCTTCCCGGCCCAGACCGAGCTTGTCCAAGGTCGCCTTGGTCGGGATGCCGCGCCGGTCGTAGCCGCGCTGATCGTAATAATGCTGGAGGAGCCCGTCGTACTTCTCCGCATCGAGGACCTTGCCGGCGATCGGGCCTTCGGTGTCGGCGTTGGCCGGGTCGAACCAGACGGCCGGAGGATAATCCGCTTTGCGGGTCGTGTCCGGGAACTCGCGGAGGAAATGGAGCTTGATCAGGCCGTAGATCCGGTCGGCCCTGGTCCACATGTCATCGAGCGTCCAGTCGAGGCCGGTGCTCGCTTTGAAATACTTGGGATAGTTGTCCAGGCTCCAGCCCAGCTCGATCCAGGGGAAACGGCAGGCGACGAGGAACTCGAACATTCCGCCCCGGATGCGCTGAAGCTCGATGACCTTGGCCGCTTTTTCGGGGCCATAGGATTCCCGGGTGGTGTGCTTGATCTCGAAAGTGATGATCCAGGCTTCCCGATGGTGGGCTCCGATGGCGGCCACGCCGAAGGCCAGCGCCTGGCCGGGGATGAACTTGCAGTTGTAGGCGGCCACGTCGAGGCCCTTGACCTGCATGGCGTAGGCCTCGGAGCCGTGCCCGAATTCCCGGGCCATGCGCAGCGACCCATCGGCCAGGAGATTCCCGACCTTGCCCTCCCGATGGGCGGCCATGCGGAGCAACTCCTTGGCCCGCTCGGCGTCGCCGAACTTGAAATCACCGCTCGTGGCGCCGTGGTCGATGGCGTCGGCGTAGAAACCGAGGACGCAGCCGGCCGACATCGTATCTAAACCGTATTCGTCGCAGAGGTAGTTCAGCGATCCGACCTGGGGGAGATCGAAAATCTCCAGGTTCGCCCCGAGGAGGCCGATATTCTCGTAATCGAGCTCGGACTCGCGCCCTTCTTTGTCATGGATGGTGATGCCGCAGCGCATGGTGCAGTTGGGACAGCCGTAGGTGGCGATGCGGGCGTTGTTGAGGCGTTCGCCGTCGATCTTCCAGGCGTCGGGATGGTGAGTCTTTCGGAAATTCCGGACGGGCAGACCGGCCACCTCGTTGCAGAAGGAGAGAACGCCGGTCGTGCTCTGGATGGACCAGCCCGTCTCCTTGTCGATCCGGCCGACTTTCTTTAGATCGCCCTGGCCGAGGGCCTTCATGTTCGCGGGATCGGCCTGCGGGATTGGCCGGCTCCCTTTGACCACGATGGCCTTGAGGAGCTTGGAGCCCATGACCGCGCCCATGCCCGGCCGGCCGCCGGCCCGGCCTTCGAGGCTGCGGACGACGGCGTAGCGAATGAGGTTCTCGCCGCCCTGGCCGATGTTCAGAACGCCGACGCCCTTGCCGTATTTGGCGTAGATCCAATCGTTGGTCGCGTAGGTTCCTTGTCCCCAGACTGCGTCAGCCGGCAGAAACTCGACCTTGTCGTCCTCGATATAGAGCATGGTCGGCCGGTCGGCCTTCCCTTCGACGATCAGGGCGTCGTAGCCGGCTTTTCGAAGGTGTTCGGACACGCGCGTGCCCAGATTTCCGTCGCCATAGAAACCCGTCAAAGGCGATTTGGCGGCGACGACGGCTTTGCCGGTGTTGGGGGCCGGAATGCCGGCGATCGGGCCGAGGGCGACGATGAATTTGTTATCCGGACCGAGGGGGTCGGTCCCCGCTTTGAGCTCGTCATAAAGGATCTTCGCGGCGAAGCCGCGGCCGCCGACCCATGTTTGGGCGAATTCCTCGCTATAGGCTTCCTTCTTATAGGTTTTCGTGGTGAGGTTGACCCTCAGAATATTGCCGGTCCAGCCGTACATGATGTCATTCCTCCGTCTGATCGATGATGGCGAGATGATGGATAATATTGGTACCACAGCCCCGTTTTTTAGTCAATCGACTGCCAAGCAAAGCCGCCTTGACAGGCGCGCGCGGCCTGGATATAGTCCGATGATGTCCGCCTATGAAGGAATCCGACTGATTCGTTTGTCCGCATGACCCAAGAAAACAACAACACCTTCACGGACAAGATCAAGCGGACGCTGATCGGGAAACCACGGAACATCAAGGACCCGACCCTCTTTCATAAACTGGCCCTCATTCCTCTCCTGGCCTGGATCGGACTGGGGGCGGACGGATTGTCGTCATCGTCATACGGGCCGGAAGAAGCCTTTAAAACCCTCGGCCAACACACCTACCTGGCTTTGTTCCTGGCCCTGGCCACGGCCATGACCGTTCTGATCATCTCGGTGGCCTATTCCCGGATCATCGAATATTTTCCCTCGGGCGGGGGCGGATATATCGTCGCGACGCATACCCTCGGCGAGAAGGCCGGCGTCGTCTCGGGGGCGGCCCTTCTGGTCGACTACATGCTGACGATCACGGTCTCGATCGTTACCTGCGGCGCCGCCATCTTCAGTTTCTTTCCGGCCTCCGCTCAGCAATACAAAATCCCCTTCGACATCTGTGCCATTCTTTTTCTAGTCGTCCTGAACCTGCGGGGGGTCAAGGAGTCGGTGTCTCTTCTCGCCCCCATTTTCATCGTTTTTGTCATCACCCATATCCTGATGATCGGATACGGCATCCTCTCCCATATCCCTCAAATCGGGCCGGTCACGCAGCAGATCGGGAGCGATTTCAAAATGGGGCTGGCCACGCTCGGGGCGGGGGGGATGTTGATGCTCTTTCTGAAGGCCTTTTCCATGGGCGGAGGAACCTACACGGGGATCGAAGCTGTCTCCAACGGCCTCCAGATCCTTCGGGAACCGCGGGCCCATAACGGAAAACGGACGATGGTCTACCTGGCCACCTCGCTGGCCGTGACCGCCGGCGGCATCCTGATCTGCTATTTGCTCCTCAAGGTCCAGCCGATCGAAGGGCAGACGCTGAACGCGGTGCTTGCCGGAAAGGTCTTCGGGGGATGGAAGATCGGCGGCGTCCTCGCCGTTATCACCATCTTTTCGGAAGGCGCGCTCCTCCTCGTCGCGGCCCAAACGGGTTTCGTGGACGGCCCGCGGGTCATGGCCAACATGGCCGTGGACTACTGGTTCCCCCACCGGTTCGCCTCGCTGTCCAGCCGCTTCACCATCCAGAACGGCGTAGTCCTCATGGGCGGCGCCGCGGTCATCCTTTTGCTCTACTCCCACGGCAACATCACGACCCTGGTCGTGATGTATTCCATCAACGTCTTTCTGACGTTTTCCCTGTCCCAACTTGGGATGTCCCGCTTTTTCATCAAGAATCGGGCGAAAGAAGTGAAGTGGAAAAAGTATCTGCCCGTCCACGTGATCGGGCTGATCGTTTGCCTGACCGTCCTCGTCATCACTTCGATCGAAAAGTTCGCCCTGGGCGGATGGCTGACCTTCCTCATCACTTTCATCGTCATCGTCGTCTGCTATTTGACCCGCGCCCACTATAACAAGGTCCGCGGCGGCGTGCGGGAGATGGATGATCTCCTCCTGCATATCCCTGTCAAAGGGCCGGTCAACACCGACCCGGTGGACCCCAAGGCCCAGACCGCCATCCAACTGGTCAACGGCTATAACGGCTTCGGCGTCCATACCTTCCTGACCATCATCCGCAGTTTCCCAGGCTTCTACAAAAACTTTATCTTCGTCTCCGTGGCCGAGGTCGATGTCGGCTCGTTCAAGGGTTCGGACGCGGTCGCTTGCATGGAAGCGGCGGCTTGCGATTCGCTCCGCAAATATGTCGAACTGGCCCGGAAACTCGGGTTCGCCGCCGATTTTAAATATGACTTGGGAACGGACATCGTCAAGACCGCCAGCAATCTGGTGGAATCGATCGCCAAGATATTCCCGAAATCGACGGTCTTCGCCGGACAATCCGTCTTTCGGCAGCCGAGCCTGATCCACCGCCTGATGCACAACGAGACAGCCTTCGCCATCCAGCAGGAGCTCCGCTGGAAAGGCATCACGGCCGTCATCCTTCCCATCCGGATCAATATTTAGGGGCGATCGTCCCCGGCGGCCGGGGCCCCGGGCTTTGCAGTCCTCATTCGTGAAGCGAATGAGGGCGGGCTTGCCCGGGGGTCCTTTTCCGCCGTACTCGCCCGTGGTTAAAAGCCACGGGCGAGTGGCGAGCCGAAGGCTCGTCCCTTGACTCGATGCGGGCGGTTTTCCTCATTTGTCTTGACAGACATTTTTTTGATAAAATAGCGTCCCTAACGAGGTTTTAACAGCTAATAAAGAACGATCTCTCCCTTTCGGAGCCAATCCCTTTTACCGCCAGAGAGGAGAAGACCAGCTTGAGTTTAGCGGGAGAAGAAAGACGAATGTGAACGAAGACAACGGCCATACACTGACGGACAAGATCAAGCAGACGCTGATCGGGAAACCGCGGAACATCAAGGACCCGACGCTCTTTCATAAGCTGGCCTTGATCCCCATCCTCGCCTGGATCGGGCTGGGCGCGGACGGACTATCCTCAGCCTCTTATGGTCCGGAAGAGGCCTTCAAGACACTGGGAGAGCATAAGTACCTCGCCGTATTTCTGGCCTTGGCCACGGCCTTGACGGTCTTCATCATCTCCTACGCCTATTCCCGGATCATCGAATATTTTCCCTCGGGCGGCGGCGGATACATTGTGGCGACGCACACGCTCGGCGAAAAAGCCGGCGTCGTCTCCGGCGCGGCCCTCCTCGTCGATTATATGCTGACGATCACCGTCTCGATCGTCTCCTGCGGAGACGCGATTTTCAGTTTTTTTCCGCCCTCGGTGCAGTCTCTCAAAACGCCCTTTGAGATCGTCGCCATCCTCTTTCTGGTCGTCATCAACCTTCGGGGCATCCGGGAATCGGTCACGATGCTGGCGCCCATCTTCGTCATCTTCGTCCTCACCCACGTCCTGCTCATCGGCTACGGCATCATCTCCCATATCCCCCAGATCGTCCCGGTGGCGCAGAACGTCGGATCGGGGATCAAAGGCGGTCTGGCCACACTTGGCGCGGGCGGCATGCTCCTCTTCTTCCTCCGCGCCTTCTCCATGGGCGGCGGCACGTACACCGGCATCGAGGCCGTCTCGAACGGCCTTCAGATCATGCGGGAGCCCCGGGTCCACAACGGCAAGAGAACGATGGTCTATTTGGCGACGTCGCTGGCCCTCACCGCCGGAGGCATCCTGATCTGCTATCTTCTGTTCAATGTCAAGCCGGTGGAGGGCCGGACGCTGAACGCGGTCCTCGCCGGGGAGCTCTTCGGCCGATGGAGCTTCGGCCCGGTCCTGGCCCTGATCACCATCTTCGCCGAAGGCGCGCTCCTTCTGGTGGCCGCCCAGACGGGATTCGTGGACGGCCCGCGGGTCATGGCCAACATGGCCGTGGACTACTGGTTCCCCCATCGGTTCGCCTCGTTGTCGAGCCGTTTCACGATCCAGAACGGGGTCATGCTCATGGGCGGCGCGGCGGTCTGTCTCCTGTTGTATTCCAGAGGCAAGATCACCACCCTCGTGACGATGTATTCGATCAACGTCTTCCTGACCTTCTCCCTGTCCGAGCTCGGCATGTCCCGGTTCTTCATCAAGAACCGAAAAAAGGAAACCCATTGGAAGAAGCATCTGCCGGTCCACCTGACGGGCCTGACCCTGTGTCTGACCATCCTGATCATCACCGCGATCGAGAAGTTCGCGGTCGGCGGCTGGCTGACCCTGTTCATTACCGGGATTGTGATCGCCCTCTGCTATCTGACCAAAGGCCATTACAACAAGGTCCGGAGCGGCGTCCGGGAATTGGATGACCTGCTGCTGGCGATCCCGACCAAAGGCCCGTTCAACACCAAGCCGGCCAGCCCGAAATCGACGACGGCGATCCAACTGGTCAACGGCTACAACGGGTTCGGCGTCCACACCTTCCTCTCCATCATCCGGAGTTTCCACGGGCTGTACAAGAACTTCATCTTTGTCTCCGTCGCGGAAGTCGATGTCGGATCATTCCGCGGATCGGAGGCGGTTTCTCACCTAAAAGAGTCGGCCAGGGCTTCTCTTGAGAAGTATGCCGATCAGGCCCGCCGTCTGGGCTACACGGCGGGCTTCAAATTTGAGCTGGGGACGGACATCGTCCAGACGGCGAGCCGCCTGATCGAAGCCATCGTCAAGAAATATCCGGATTCGACCGTGTTCGCCGGACAATCGGTGTTCCGGCAGCCGAGCATCATCCACCGCCTTCTCCATAACGAGACCGCTTTTGCCATCCAACAGGAGCTCCGCTGGAAAGGCATCACAGCCGTCATCCTGCCCATCCGGATCAATATTTGAGCGGCCCCGAGATTCCGGATTTCCCGTTGACTCATAGGCCTTTTTCCGCTATAAAAGAAACGCTTTCCAAGGTCCGTCATCATGTCTGAAAAACACGATATCGAGTTCAATCACATCGCCGTCGAAGGCGTGTTCAAATCCGGCAAGACCAGGCTCGCCGGTCTCCTCTCCCAGCGGCTCGGGGGAAAGGTCGTTCTCGACAAGACGGACAATCCCTACCTCAAGGACTTCTATGATGAGAAGGAGGGGGCCGCCTTCCTCTCTCAGCTCGTCTTCCTCGTCAGCCGCTACCACCAACAGGCCCGCCTTGTCCAGAGGGACCTGTTCGAAGAACGGATATTCTGCGATTACATCTTCGAAAAGGACAAGATCTACGCTTTCCAAACGCTCTCCGACGACGAGTTGGTCGTCTACGAGAAGATCTTCGGCGTGCTTTCGGAGCGCATTCCCAAGCCCGACCTCGTCATCTACCTCCAGATCGCGGTGCCGACCCTCGTTCGGCGTTTGGCCAAGGAGGGCAGCGCCCTGGAGAAGAACATCTCGGAAAAATACCTGCAGGACCTGATCGAAGCTTACGACTATTTCTTCTTCAATTATCAGGCGACGCCGCTGCTCGTCGTTAAGTCCGATGAAGTGGACCTGGCCCGAGAGGCGGACCTCGAAGATATCATCGATCAGATCCGGCAGATGAAGAAGACGTCCTTGTTTTACGTCCCGCCGAGCTACGCGGGAAAGGACGCCCGGAGAAAGTAGCCAACATGACTTTACCCCAATCCCGAGGTCTACGGCGGGATGGGGAGAAAGGACGGGCCATGGCGGATACAACAATCCCGAAAGTCACCATCCCTTCGCTCCGGGCCAAGAAGGCTGCGGGCGAGAAGATCACGGCCCTGACGGCCTATGATTACCCGATCGCCCGGATTCTGGATGAGGCGGGCATCGACATCATTCTGGTCGGCGACTCCCTGGGGATGGTCGTCCTCGGCTACGAGAACACCATTCCCGTCACGATGGATGAAATGATCCATCACACCAAGCCCGTCGTCCGGGCCGCCCGGCGCGCGCTGGTCGTGGGCGACATGCCGTATTTCTCGTTCCATCTGTCGGAAGCGGAGACCATCCGAAACGCCTCCCGCTTCCTCAAGGAAGCCGGAGCTCGCGCCGTCAAGGTCGAGGGCGCGTCGAAAAAAAGGCTGAGACTGATCGAGGGCCTGGTCGAAGCCGAAATCCCGGTCATGGGCCATGTCGGCCTGACGCCCCAGTCGATCTATCACCTCGGGCAATTCAAGGTCCGGGGCGGCGCGGCCAAAGAGGCCGATAATCTGATCCGGGACGCCATAGCCTTGGAAGCGGCCGGTGTCTTCGCCGTCGTCCTGGAATGCATCCCGATGGAGGTGGCCCGGATCATCACCGGCAGGCTGGCCGTACCGACCATCGGCATCGGCGCCGGACCGTGGTGCGACGGCCAAATCCTCGTCTTCCACGACATGGCCGGGTGCGAGCACGGCTATCTGCCGAAGTTCGTCAAGAAATACGCCGACCTTCAAAACATCTTGACCGGGGCCGTGAACGCCTATATCCGGGACGTCCGGGCGGGATCGTTCCCTGACGATGCGCATTCCTATCATATGAAACCCGAGGCGGCCAAAGAGCTTAAAAAACTGGACCGGATAAAATGATGTCGGTCCTCTAAGCCGGAGCCGATGAAGATTATCACGACGATCGGCGAGATGAAGGCGGCGGTCAGGGTCGTCAAGGACCGCGAGGGGACCATCGGTTTCGTCCCGACCATGGGCTGCCTCCACGAAGGCCATCTCAGCATCGTCCGCGCCGCGCGACAAAAAACCAGGGTGACGATCGCCAGCATCTTCGTCAATCCGACCCAATTCGGTCCGCACGAGGACTTCAAGGCCTACCCTAGAGACCTCGACCGCGACGCGGCGATGCTCGAGCGGGAGGGAGTCGATTTCCTCTTCCATCCCTCTCCCGGGGAGATGTATTTCGAAGGCCACCGGACCTACGTCGAAGTCCATGACCTTCAGGACAAGCTCTGCGGCCGGTCGCGGCCGGGACATTTCCGTGGCGTCTGCACCGTCGTCCTCAAGCTCTTCGAGATCGTCCGGCCGGACGTCGCCTTCTTCGGGCAGAAGGACGCCCAGCAGGCGATCATCCTCCAAAGGATGGTCCGCGACCTGGACCTCGACGTCCGCCTCGAGATCCTGCCCATTATCCGCGAATCGGACGGGCTGGCCATGAGCTCCCGGAACACGTATCTCTCTGCGGTCGAACGCCGGGCCGGGCTCGTCCTGTCGCGGAGCCTGCGGGAGGCGGAAGTGAAGATCGGAAAGGGTGAGCGGAGGGCGGAAACCGTTCTCGCGGCGATGCGCGAGATGGTCGGACGAGAATCCTTGGCCCGGATCGACTATATCGAAGCCGTCGATACGGATCGCCTTGAACCGGTCCTTGAGATCGCCGACGGGACCCTGATGGCCATGGCGGTCTATATCGGCAAGATCCGCCTCATCGACAACCTGATCGTGCGGTTGGAGAAGTGAACGGATGCGAAGAACATTACAGAAAGCCAAGATCCAATCGGTGATCCCTTCGCCCACATGCGGCCGGGGCCCCGGGCTTTGCCCGGGGGTCCACTTCCGCCGTACTCGCCCGTGGATACAAGCCACGGGCGAGTGGCGAGCCGAAGGCTCGTCCCTTGACTTATTTTAAGGCCCACTCCTTGAGCTTCTCATAGGGAATTTCGCCGCACACGGCGGCGTTGGTTTCGGTGTTCAGAAAGGTCGGGACCCGAAGCTGGCCGCCGCACTGGGGGGTCAGGACCGGCCGGTACGATCTCATCAGGTCGGCGTTCTTTTCATCATGCCAGACCTCGTGCTTCTCGAGGACGATGCCCGCTTCTTTTTCCAGTTGGTCCACCAGGGGCATCATCGCCCGGCAGTGGGGGCATTCCCGTCCATGGAACATAATGAGCTTGGCCATAACTCACCTCTCTTTTGGATTCGTTATCGTTTGATGAACATCCCGCACCAGCATTCTCCCTTGTCCACGCCTTTGTATGTCTCGTGGATGAGGAAGTTGCAGGGGCAGACGATCTTTAGGTCTTCCTCGAATTCCTTGCAGATCAGCCGGCAGGGGCAGTATTTGAGCCCGTGGTTCCGTTCGTTGTTGAAGATGCCCTCGAACAGCGTTTCGAGCCGGGCCCGGTCGGGATTGATCATGAACTCTTGTCCCTCGGCCAGCGTTTCGATCGCCCGGAGAAAATCTTCTTTGGTGAACTCCTTCTCCGGGACCGGCGCCAGGCAAGTCTTCGCCTCTGAGGCCGAAATCTCGACATAAGCGTTCTTCACCTTGCAAGTCGGACAGATCTCGGGCGGCTTGATCCCGTAATGGATATCGTTGCAGACGAAACAGCGCCAAAAGGTTTTTTTCATGATCGCGTCCTCCCTAGAACGTGCGGAAAATGTTGAAGCCTAGACGGACGTTTTTTTTTCGGTCTTGCCCATGAGGGTGAACATGGAGAAGGCCGAGGCCAGGGCGGCGAGCAGAAAGCCGACGGCGAGGATGGTTTTGATCAGGAAAGGCGACATGGCTGAACCTTTCGAGCTCTTTTAATCCAGCCGGTAGTTGGGCGCTTCCTTGGTGATGGTCACGTCGTGGACGTGGCTTTCCTTGAGCCCCGCGGCCGAGATCTTGATGAACCGGGCCCGGGTCCGCAGTTCTTCGAGCGTCCGGCAGCCCGCGTAGCCCATGCCCGATTTGAGCCCGCCGATGAGCATCTGGATGATGGCGGCCACGTTACCCTTGTAAGGGACCATCCCCTCGATCCCCTCGGGGACGAGCTTCGTTTCTGGCGCCGCCGAGTCCTGGAAATAGCGGTCGCGACTGCTTTTGCCTTCTTTCATGACCTCCATAGAACCCATGCCGCGATAGATCTTGTATGAGCGCCCCTGGTACATGACGGGCTCTCCCGGGGCTTCGTCCGTCCCGGCCAGGATGTTGCCGACCATGACCGAGCTGGCGCCCGCGGCGATGGCCTTAGTGATGTCTCCGGAGAACTTGATCCCGCCGTCGGCGATGAGCGGGACGTCCTTGGCCCGGGCGACCCTATAGACATCGGCGATGGCCGTGATCTGGGGGATCCCGGCGCCGCTGACGATGCGCGTCGTGCAGATCGAACCGGGGCCGACCCCGACCTTGACGGCGTTGACCCCGAGCTCGATGAGGTCGGCTGCGGCTTCGGCGGTACCGATGTTGCCGGCGATGAGCTCCAGGCCTGGGAATTCCTTGCGCAGCAGCTTGACCGTCTTCAGCACGTTCTGCTGGTGCCCGTGGGCGGTGTCGACGATGATCACGTCGACTTTGGCGTTGATGAGCGCTCGAGCCCGGTCCAGCGTTTCTTCGCCGACGCCGACCGCGGCGCCGACCAGCAGCCGCCCCAGCCCGTCCTTCGCCGCGTTGGGGTACTGGATCCTCTTCAGGATGTCCTTGTAGGTGATCATACCCTTGAGATGGTGATGATCGTCCACGATCAGGATCTTCTCGATCTTGTGCTTATGGAAAAGCTTCTCGGCCTCTTCGAGCGAGGTCCCCACCGGGACGGTGACCAGCTCTTTGGTCATGACCTTTTCGATGGCCAGATTGAGCCGGGTCTCGAAGCGGATGTCGCGGTTGGTCAGGATCCCGACGAGCACGTTGGCCTCGTCCGTGATGGGCAGGCCGGAGATCCGGTATTTCTGCATCGCGTCCTTGGCCTGGAAGATCTTGTCTTGGGGCCGCATGCTGATCGGGTCGTGGATCATCCCGCTCTCGTGACGCTTGACTTTGTCCACCTCGTCGGCCTGGGCTTCGATCGGCAGGCTGCGGTGAACGATGCCGATACCGCCCTGCTGGGCGAGGGCGATGGCCATCTTCGATTTCGTCACGGTGTCCATGGCGGCGCTGATGAGGGGAATGTGGAGAGGAAGGTTTTGACTCAGCCGTGTGCCGATGACGGCGTCGGAGGGGATGACGTCGGACTTGGCCGGAAGGATCAGAACGTCGTCGAAGGTGAGCCCTTCTTTGATCGGTTCATCCAACATGGCGCCTCCTTGTCATCTTTTTTTCCGTTTGGACGGGATCATCGACCGCGCCTGCCGGGCTTTGGGAGCTGGCGCGCTGTGCGGCTGCTGGTAGTAGACCGGCTTCGGCCGCCGCTGGGCCATCTCCATCTCCTGGGGGCGCTCCGCCACGGGCTGGATCAGGAACAGGTAGCGGACCGTGTCGTCCTCGATCCGGTCCAGCATGGCCTGGAACATGTCGAAGCTTTCCTTCTTGTATTCGACGAGCGGATCGCGCTGGCCGTAGCCGCGCAGCCCGATCCCTTCCTTGAGATAGTCCATGCCGAGGAGATGGTCCTTCCACTGGGTGTCGATGACCTGGAGGAGAATGATGCGCTCGAACTCGCGCATGGCCTCCGGGCCGAGCTGCGCTTCCTTCCGCTCGTAGACGCCGATCAAATGCTTGAGGACGATCTCCCGGGCCTCCTCGAAACCGGTCTCGTCCCACTTGATGCCGAGCTCGTCGATGGCTACGCCGAACTGGGCGCCGACGGCCTTGCGGAAGGCCTCGACGTCCCAATCATCGGCCGGCTTGTCCTTGTTGACATGGCTTTCCATGAGCCAGTCCAGGATCTGTTCGACGATCTCCAGGACGTAGCCCTTCATGTCCTTGCCGTGAAGGATCTCGCGCCGCTGGGTGTAGATCGTCGAGCGCTGCTTATTCATGACGTCGTCGTACTCGAGGAGGTGTTTGCGGATGGAGAAGTTCTGGCCTTCGACTTGTTTCTGGGCCCGCTCGATCGCCTTGCTGACCATCCGGTGCTCGATGGGAACGCCCTCGCTCATGCCGATCCGGGCCATCAGCCCCGAGATCCGCTCGCTGCCGAAGATGCGCATGAGGTCGTCCTCGAGGCAAAGGAAGAAGCGCGACGATCCCGGGTCGCCCTGCCGGCCGGCGCGGCCGCGCAGCTGGTTGTCGATGCGTCGGGCCTCGTGGCGTTCCGTGCCGGTGATGTGCAGCCCGCCCAGGGCGATCACTTTTTCGTGTTCATCCTTGGTGATATGGACC
>JAPKZI010000167.1 GCA_026393865.1 Candidatus Aminicenantota bacterium | reverse complement strand
CTTCAGACCCCACCTCGCGGTGGACGCCCTTGCCGTTCGGCGGACAGTTTCCGCCATGTGGACCTGTAGGGGACTTGCACCCCCAAGTCGATGCCCATGCCGGGCACGCTTGAACCAACCCCGGACTTACGTCCGGGGATTTACGGCGATACTTTATAAGGACAAGGACTAGTTCTTAATATAATGGGCCCCTAGGCTGACCGGGTTGGCCAGAGCGGCCTGGGTGATCATCAGGGCCACCTGGATCCCGTGCTTGAGGCCGACGATCTTGATGTCCATGGCCGCCTCGCGGTAAAACCTCTCGATCCGGTGCCGCAGGTATTCCAGGTCGGACTTGGCCCGTTCCAGCCTTTTCCCCGTGCGGATGATACCCGCGTAATTCCACATGGTGGTCCGGATGGTCAGCCAATCCTGGTTGATCAGGGCGGGATCGATCGCTTCCTCGACGTCCGGATAATACCAATCGTGGATTCGTGAATCCTTGTAGCCGACGGCCGAGCCGAAATGGTCGGCGATGTGCCGCGCCGCCCTCGTTCCCCAGACGAGCCCTTCGAGGAGAGACGTCGAGGCCAGGCGGTTGGCTCCGTGAACGCCGGTGCAGGAGACCTCTCCCACAGCGTACAGGCCTTTGAGAGAGGTCACGCCCCAGCCGTCGACGAGCACTCCGCCGCAGCAATAATGAGCCGCCGGGACGACGGGGATAGGCTCTTTGGTGATGTCGATGTCATAGCGGAGGCAGGTTTTATAGATATTGGGAAAACGCTTCTTGATATCCACCTTCGCATAGCCGGCCAGGTCGAGGAGGACATAGTTCGAATTGCCGTTGATCATCTCCTCATAAATGGCCCGGGCCACCTCGTCGCGCGGGGCCAGGTCTTTCTTGTCGCTGTACTTCTCCATGAAGGTCCGGCCTTGACGCGTCTTGAGCCGGGCCCCTTCTCCGCGCACCGTCTCGGAGATGAGGAAGCTGTCGGCGTCCCGGTGGTAGAGCGACGTCGGATGAAACTGGATGTATTCCATATTGACGATGCGCGCGCCGGCCCGGTGGGCCATAGCGTAGCCGGCCCCGATGGCGTCCGGGGGATTGGAGGTGTGCAGATAAACCGCTCCGCATCCGCCCGTGGCCAGGACCGTGACGTTAGCGAAAAAGGTCTCCACTTTGTTCGTTCTGTTGTTCAGGACGTAAGCGCCGATGCACTGGGGGTCTTTATAATAGGCGATGGGATCCTTCGAGTGGTGAGGGACCGTCAAGAGGTCGACGGCCGTATGCTCGTTCAGGAGGGTGATATTCGGCTGTTTCCCGAGAGCCGCGACGAACTTTTCCTCGATGGTCTTTCCCGTCGTGTCCTTGACGTGAAGGATGCGGCGCCGGGAATGGCCGGCCTCCTGGGCGTAGTCCAGTTTCTCCTGGGCGCCGTGGGTGAAGGGGATCTTCAGCTCGCCGATCAGAATCTTGTCGACGAGCGGCCGGCTTTCGCGGGCCAGGATCTCGACGGCCTCGGGATTGTTGATGCCGTCCCCCGCTTTGACGATGTCTTCCTTTAAAAGCTCGGGGTCGTCGTTCGGCCCGATCGAGACGATGCCGCCCTGGGCCCAATACGTATTGGCGCTCTCGAGGCCCGGGCTCTTGGTGATGACGACCACGCGCAAGCCTTTTTTCGCCGCTTCCAAGGCGGCGCCGGCCCCGCCTATGCCGCAGCCGATCACCAGGACATCCGTTCTAAGACGAGGAGCGCTCTTCATGGCTTCTTCCTTGCGGGGATCCTCAGCCCAACCCTATCGATATGGCGCGGCATTTCGCCCAGGAATTCCAGACTGAGATCGACAGAACCGGAGGAATGGGTGAGCTTTCCCACCGAGATGTAGTCGACGCCCAAGGAGGCGATCTTCCGGACCGTAGGCAGGCTGACGTTCCCGGAGGCCTCGATCTTGGCCCGGCCGGCGACCCACGAAACGATTTTCTTCATGTGGGGAAGGGACATGTTGTCGAGCATGATCCAGTCCGCTCCGCCGTCCAGGGCGGTTCGAGCCTGTTCGAACGTCGTCACTTCGACCTCGATCAGGATTCCGGATTTGATCCTTTTCCGGACGCGCCGCACGGCCTCGGCGATATCGCCGACGAGCATCAGATGATTGTCCTTGATCAGGGCCATGGTCGAAAGGTTGAGACGGTGATTCTCGCCTCCGCCCATTCGGACGGCGTATTTCTCCAGGGAGCGGAGGCCGGGCGTTGTCTTTCGCGTATCGAGGATCCTGGCCTTCGTTCCGGCGACGGCCTCCACATATGTTCGGGTCGCCGAGGCGATCCCGGACATCCGCTGGACGAAATTGAGCGCCGTCCTCTCCCCTTTCAACAAGACGACGGCCCGGCCTTCGATCTCGGCCAGGACATCGCCGGCCTTGAACGCCTGGCCGTCCTTGAAGAGGCGGTTGAACGATGTCCGCGGATCGAGCCGGAGGAAGACGCGCCGGGCGATGTCGATGCCCGCCAGAACTCCGTCCTGCTTGGCCAGGAGCAGAGCCCGGCCGAGCGTCCCCGGATCGATCAGGTTCTCCGAGGTGATGTCTCCGGCGGGCATATCCTCTTTGAGGGCCGCGGTGATGAGGGCGTCGATCGGTTTCGTGATCATCCGCAAAATTATAGCATAAATGAGGAATGCAAGCGGGGTCAGGGATCGGGGCTGTTTGACCACCGGCCCGCGACTGTGTATATTAAGCCCGAACATCCGGACAACACCCATGAAAACGCTTCGACACGGAGGATTGCTCATGGCCGCCGCCGTCAACCTCCTTCTAGCGTCGGCCCAGAGCCGGACCCTGGTCCTGACGTCGAACGGCCGGACCGACTACCGGATCGTCATCGCCCGCGACGCCTCGGGCATCGACCGCCGGGCGGCGGAAGAGCTCCGCGACCATCTCCAACGAATCTCAGGGGCCGCCCTGACCATCGTCAGCGATGACAGCCCGCCGCAGGACAGAGAGATCCTCATCGGGAAAAGCCGCCGTCTGGAGGGGATGGTTCCGATGATTCCGCTCGAGGAATTGGGCGAGGACGGTTTCCTCATTAGAACGTCCGGCGGGAAACTCGTCATTGCCGGCGGAAAGGACAAAGGCCCGCTTTACGGAGTGTACGCGTTCCTCGAGGACTCTCTCGGCTGCCGGAGATACGCCAAGGACGTCCTCATCACGCCGCGGCGGCCCACGATCAGGGTCGGCCCGATCGACCGGAAAGAGATCCCCTTTTTTTCCTATCGGGAAGTCCTCATGCCCGAT
>JAPKZI010000082.1 GCA_026393865.1 Candidatus Aminicenantota bacterium | reverse complement strand
CTGGCTGAGCCGTGAGATCCTCTTTGAGCTGGCCTTCCTGGCCCTGGTCGTCCTCCTCGCCTTTTTCTCCTGGCGGAGGGCGGAATGCACGGCGCTCGTCCAGGGGGCCTATATCCTCGCCTCCCTGTTCGGGGCGCTCTTTCTTTTCAGCATGTCGAGGCTTTACATGTTGAGGACAGTCCCCACCTGGCGCGGTCTCTATACTCCACTCTCCTTTTTCCTGTCGGCCCTGCTCCTGGGACCATTGGCGGCCGCGGCCGGGCAAGATCGGCTTTTCACATTCCCGGAACGGGCGTCCGTCTTCCAGGATGTCGTGGGGGTCTCAGCTCTCGCCGCCGTCGCCCTCATCGTCCTGATGACCCTCCTCTTCACGCCGAGAATCGGTTTTTTGGGGACAAAAACGGCCACGCTTCTCGAATTTCCCGCTCAGCGGATGTATCCTCTCCTCGTCTTCCGGCTCTTGTTCCTTGCGGCGACCGTCCTGTTCATCGCGCTCTATCATGACGTCGAGCGCGGCGCGCTGATGACGCTGGCCTTTGTCAGCGCCGGCGCGGCCGAAGTTCTGGGACGATATCTTTTTTACGCGGTCTACAGCCGGATCGGCGTCTGAAAATGAAGAAAAAAGGAACAGCCGTTCTCGATGTCGTCCAGGCCCGCTATCCCGGTCTGGTCGAAAAGGTCCGCGGGCTGATCGAAGGCTCCGAGAGGCGATTCACGGGGCGCTCCAGGAAGCAGGACAGCTATCTCTGGGAACATACGACGCACGTCGCCTCGCTGGCCTTCGACCTGGCGAGCGCCGAAAAAATGGACCCGGTCGTCCCGGCCGTCGCCGCCCTTTTCCACGACGCCGGGAAATTCATGGATGGAACATACCACGCCGGGCGGCGGACGGAGGAGGACGACGCGGCGCGGTTGGCGGGCCCGGTCCTGCGGGGCGCCGGGATGAAGCCCCGGGATATCCGGCGAGTCGCCTTCGCCCTCCGCTCCCTGTACGACGCCCGGGCCGGCCGGAACGCCGTCGCCGGCATCGTCCACGACGCCGATTTCCTGTCGAAGTTCGGGGCCCTGGGCGTCGCCCAGTTCTTCATCAAATCCACCCTGCGGGGACAGAACCTGCGCCATGCGCTGATGCGCTCGCTGAGCAAAGAGCTGACCTACGCGGCCGGCCTGCCCGGCAATATGCGGACGAAGGCCGGAAAAAGGCGGGCCGAGAGAAAGTCGGCCGAGACGCTGAGGTTTTTCCGCTCGCTGATGAGAGAACTCCGGGAGACGCGGATCGCGGATGTCGTCGTGAAACGCGTCCTCGTGGAACCGGTCTCCCGTCCGGGGAGGCCCATCATGGTCCGGCTGGCCGTCCCCCGCGTCTGCGATTCGTGCGGAGGCCGATGGACGATCGCCCATCGGACCGAACGCGGGACCAAATGCGAAAAGCTCGAGGCGGAGATCACCTGCGCGACGTGCGGCGAACGTTCGAGCTTTTCGTTCTGTCTTCCGGAAGTCCCCCCGAGGGTGAGAAGAATAGCATAAATAATAGGAGGTCCTCCGTGAACCTGAACGCCGACGAAAAAGTCCTAGCCCTGTTCAAAGACTCCAATGCCCTGCTCCAGGGGCATTTCAAGCTGACATCCGGCAAGCATTCGGAATGGTATTTCGAGAAGATCCGCCTCATCGAATATCCGTCCGCCCTCGAAAAGCTCGTCGACCTCCTCGCCGAGAGGATCCGGGCCGCCGGAAAGGACTTCGATTACGTCGTCTCCCCGGCCTATGGGGCCATCGCCATCGGCTTCCTGGTCGCGCTCAAGCTCGGCAAAAGATTCGCCTTCACCCAGCGCGTGGACGAAAGGATGTCCTTCCGGGCGGGTTTCACCGGGATCGACGGCTCCAGAGCCGTCATCGTCGAGGACATCCTGACGACGGGCGGCTCGATCAACGAGGTCGCCGACAGTCTGAAGCTGCGCGGGGTCGAGATCGCGGGGATCTACGTGCTTGTCGACAGGACGGCCGGCGAAGCGCTGATCGAAGGCCGGCCGGTGGGAAGCCTCCTGTCCCTGAAGGTCGAAGCCTTCGAACCCGACGCCTGCCCCTTCTGCCGAAAAGGAGTGGCCTTGACGAAGCCGGGCGCCTCGGACAAGAAGATCTAAAAGGAGCATGCGATGGCCCTGAAACATTATCGTATCCGTTCGGCGATCATCGCCGTTTCGCTCGCAGTTTTTTTCTGCGCCTCGCCGTTGCGTGCTCAGCTGACTGAAGACGAACGGAACACGATCGACATCGTTAAACGGCTGAAGACCTCCGTCGTTTTCATCACGAACATCGGACTCGTCCGGGACTGGTATTTCAACGAAGCGAAAGTGCCCAAAGGCAGCGGTTCGGGATTCATCTGGGACGACCAGGGCCGCATCGTGACGAATTTTCATGTGATCCAAGACGGGATCGAATTCAGCGTCACCCTGCCCAACCGGGAGCAGCGCCCGGCGAAAGTGGTCGGGAAGGACGAAAAGAAGGACATCGCCGTCCTCCAGGTCCAGGGCGACCTGAAAGGGCTGTCCCCGGTCAAGGTCGGGACGTCCAAAGACCTTGAGGTCGGGCAGAAGGTGATCGCCATCGGCAATCCTTTCGGGTTCGATCACACCGTCACCACGGGCATCGTCAGCGCCCTGGGCCGGCAGATGCTCGGGGTGGGCGACGTCACCATCCGCGACATGATCCAGACCGACGCCTCGATCAATCCCGGCAATTCAGGCGGCCCGCTGCTCAATTCGTCGGGAGAGCTCATCGGCATGAACACGATGATCGTCTCTCCGTCCGGAACGTCGAGCGGCCTCGGTTTCGCCGTGCCCGTGGACACCATCAAGAAGATCGTCCCCGAGCTCATCCGCTTCGGCAAGGTCATCCGGCCGGACTTGCCGGTGACCCTTCTGTCCGATGCGTACGCCCGCCGCTTCGGCATCGAAGACAAAGGCGTGGCCATCGTCGAGGTCAAGGCCGGCAGCGAGGCCGCCCGGCAGGACCTCCGCGGGATCAACCAGGATCGCCGCGGCTATCTCTATCTCGGCGACGTCATTACGGCCATCGATCAAACCCCGGTCAAGTCCTATGACGACCTCTACACCGCGCTGGAAAATTACAAAATCGGAGACATCGTGACTCTCACCGTCAGCAGAGAGGGTAAGGCGCGCCGGGTCCGGATCTCGCTGGTCAAAAGCGATTGAGCCAAATCTTGACATTCATATGCTGAGAGCATATATTAGCATATGGAGTATGACATGGTTAGGAAATCAATCATCATGGACAAGCATCTTTTTTACGAGCTGGATCGGTTCGCAAAAAAAGAACAGAGAGATTTTTCCAATGCCCTGCGCTACACGGCCAGAATCGGCCTTATCGCCCTGGACAATCCGGAACTGACGATCGAGGAGATCAAAGACATTCTAGAAGCTCAGGTCGATTACGAGGCCGGCAGAATGTCCGAACTCAAGCTCGAAGAGTCATGAAGCTTCTTGAAACTTCGAAATTTTCCAAAC
>JAPKZI010000070.1 GCA_026393865.1 Candidatus Aminicenantota bacterium | reverse complement strand
TCCGATCCGGCGTTTTTTCGATCGCGGGCTCCTCGTCACCGTGAACACCGACGACCCGGCGATGTTCGGGAACTCCCTGGCGGGCGAATATCTCGGGCTCATGGAGACGCTGGATTTTTCCCGGGACGAGATCCGGACGCTTATCCTTCAGGCGGTCCAGGCCTCCTGGCTGCCGGAGAGTGAAAAAGAGGAGCTCGCCGGATCGTTTCGCCGGGACCCCGCCTGGAATGAATGAAAAGAGCCTTAGCCCACGCATTGAACCGCCGGAACTATTTATACAGGTCGCCGTATATAATGAGTGAGTGCACTTTATCTGATGAGGAGGGATCTTATGAACCCGCATTTAAAAAGAAAGCTCATCGCCTTTATCGCCCTTGCCGCGGCGGTCGTCTTTTGCGGCGGTCTATGGGCCCAGGACAAACCGGTCGATCCGATAAAGCTATACCAGGAGATCGCCGGGGATTATGAATTTCAGATGGATGCCCAGAGCCTGATCGTCAATTTCTTCGAAAAGGACGGGAAGCTCTTCGGCGCCCCTCCCGGGGAAACGCCGGAGGAGATCGTCCCGGTCAAGGACAGCCCGCTCAAGTTCGAGGTCGTCATCTCCGGCAGCGGCCAGCTTTATCAGCTGGAATTCGTCCGGAATGAGAATAAGGTCATCGACCGGTGCATCATGAGAGCCGGCGGCATGGAGATCGTCGGCGCTAAGATTAAGAAATAGCCCCGGCATCCCTCATCCGGCTGCCTCCCGGACCGTCCGGGAATAAAGAAGCAACAAATTTCGTCTAAATTGTGTTATGAATCCTGAGGGACGATTTTAAGATCGGAGGCTGAGATGACGAAGACACGCGAGCGGAAGGGTTCCTTCATATTTCGCCTCATCTTGCCGGCGTCCGGGCTCGGGCTGCTTTTCCTGGTCGCATCGACCGGATGCAAGACGTTCAACACATATTCGGCGGAGAGCCGGCCGGTCAGCAAGCCGATCGTCGTCGACGGAAAGTCCGACGACTGGCAGGGGGACCTCTATGTCGTTCCGGGCGAGCGCCTCTCGGTCGGCTTCTTAAACGACCGGGAAAATCTCTACGTCTGCCTGCTCACCTCGGATACCTTCATCAAGTTCCAGATCATGGCCCAGGGTTTCATTGTCTGGTTCGATCCGAAGGGCGGCAAAGAGAAGGCCTTCGGGATCAAATATCCGGTGGGGCAGCCCGCCGGCCAACAGCCGAAGATGACGATGGGCGAAACCGTAGAACCCGTCTTCGATGAATCGTTGGGAACGTCGATGAACGAATTCGAGATCGTCAAATCGGAGAAGGATCCGGTCCAGAGAATGAATTTTTCCCAGGCCAAGGGCCTTGAGATCAAAGTGGCTTCCTCGACCGGATTGATCGTCTATGAGATGAAGATCCCGCTCGCTCCGAGCGGAGATAATCCGGTGGCCGCCGGCGCCGGGCCGGGGAAGATGATCGGGATCGGCTTCGAGACAGGCAAATTCGACGCGTCTCAAATGCCGCGCGGCAACCGGGGCGGAACTCCCGGCGGCGGCGGAGCCGGAAGGCCGCCGATGGGCGGAGGCGGCGCTCAGGGCGGCATGGGAGGCTCCGGCATGAGAGGCGGTATTCCGGACGGTTTGAAAGTTTGGGCCCTCGTCCAGCTGTCAGAGGGAGCGGGCCGCCGTCCGGCCGAGATCGTCTCGATCGCCCGGGTCCCGGATTAAACGATCCCGAACGCTTCCTCGCGGCGCGGTTCGATCACTTCCTCAGCGAAGCTTTGCTGAATAAATAATCGGGAATGACCGCGTCGAATTCGATCGACTGGATCTTGAATTCCGTACCTTCCCCGCTCTTTAGGGCGTCCTTGACCACGAGGGAGTTCTGGACCCAACGGCCTTGGACCCGGATGATGCTCTTGACCTCGAGCGCCTTGAGAAGCTTTCCGCTTTTAGCGAACCGTTCTTCTTTGAGGAGGACGTAACGCTCTTTGTCCACCCAGATTTTCCTCGAATCGTAGGCCACTTCCCCGCCTTTGGAGGTCAGCCTTAGAATCCAGCACGGCCGGTCGAGCCAAGTCTCTTCGCCGGCGATCTCAGGGCGATAGAGATCGACCAGAGAACGGTCTTCCATCATGTCCTCATACGAAAAGTCCGAGCCCATCACCGACTGCCGGAGCATATGACCGGAGATGCTGATCGTCCGGTCGGCGTCCGGGGAGTAGGTCCAGAGCTGATCGCCGAGCTTCAGCATCTTGATCCCCTTTTCGCGGGCCGGCGCCAGGTATTCGGTAAAGGCTTTGTCCTCGCCCTGGACCCAGGACTTGGCCGAGATGGAGCGGCTGTCGCGGCGGCCGCGGATGATCATCTCGCTCACGGCGATCCGGTTCCCGGACACCGCGTTCCGGTCGGCCCGCTCCAGGATCTCTGCGGGTGAAAGCGTCGCCTGGCCCGGCCCGCCGAAGAGGAAGGTCCAGGCCCAGCAACATCCCAAGAGAACCGCTCTTTTCATGTTTCCAGCTCCTTGAACAGCTGCGCGGTCTGCCGCTTGTAGATCCGGCGGCCGGCGATGGCCGATCCGATGAGCGTGGCCAGGATCCCAGGGACGAAGCCGATGACGTAGGCGAACGGCGTAACCCGGGACCGCAGCACGGTCGGCATCATCAGGGTGATGTTCTTCAGCATGCCGCTGAAGTCGATCCCTTTGGCCTGGAGGAAATAGGATAGGGCCAGGCCGAGGGCCGTGCCGACGATCGTTCCCAGGACGCCGATCATCAGGGACTCGTAGATCATCGTACGATAAACGTGTCCCTTGTCCTCGCCGATGGCCAGGCGCACCCCGAATTCGCCGTGACGCCGGAGCGTCCCGATCAGGCCGGCGTTCCAAAGGACGAGGGCCATGGCCAG
>JAPKZI010000087.1 GCA_026393865.1 Candidatus Aminicenantota bacterium | reverse complement strand
AATATTGTCGATGAGGAGGGTGAGTCTCTCGCTCTGCTCGACCAGGACATCATAATACTGCCGGCGGCGGTCTTCGGAGGGGACTCGCCCCGCCTGGAGCATTTCCGCCAGCTGCCGGATCGACGTCAGCGGGCTTTTGAATTCGTGAGAGACAGTTGAAACGAAGTCGGATTTCATTTTGGCCAGCTCGAGCTCATGGGAGACCGCGCGGACGGACAGGATCAAACCGAAACCGAGGATGCCGGCGATGAGGAGGAACATGTAAAAATAGACTCTTTGGCGGGAGGCCAGGAGGGTTTGGAGAAACCGGGGATTGAGCGGATAAAACTCGAGGGACCAGTTCGGAAAATTGTTTTCAAAACTCGTCTTGGTGCTCGGCGCTCCCGAGGGAGCTTTTTCCGAAGCCATCATGATCTGTCCGTCTTGCCCGCGGACGGTCCAGGCCGTTTCTTCCGGAGGAAATCCGCTTTGCAGCGCCGGACGAAGAAGCTTCTCGCGAAAGGCGACGGGATGGAGCAGAAATCCCCATCTCCCGGGCGGGTCTTCGCCCCGTCCGGTTATCGGATTAGAAAAGGAAACGAGATAGGAATTCTTCTCCAGTTCCAGCGTCAGCCTGGTCAAGGGACGAGCCTTCGGCTCGCCACTCGCCCGTGGTTTGTATCCTCGGGCGAGTACGGCGGAAGTGGACCCCCGGGTAATGCCCGGGGCCCCGGCCGCCGTCGCCGCGACGGAAGGAACCCCTGAGGTCTCGGATTTTCCCGCCTTGAGATTCGGGGCCGCGCCGGCCAGAAAAAGAAACAGCCGATCCGTTACGTTTCTCTTTCCCCGTTCTTCGTTCTCGAGATTCAGGAAAACGTTTCTTTGGGACTGGACCTCGGGGTCCGCGGCTGTCTTCGAAAAGATCTCGGCCAGGGAATTTTTTAGCGTTTGGACCGCGTTTTCATAGAGAGCCGCTTCGATCGCAAACCCGCCCTGGATCAATATCTTATACAGCTCCAGGTAGGTCTTCGCGGCGGGGAGAAATTCATTGGAGGCCGCCTGCAATGAGCCGAGCTCGAGGCGGGCGGCCAAACCCAGGGGCATTCCGCCGGCGAGCCGGACGCGGTCAAAATCTCGGGCGATGGCCGCATAAGACCGCCCGGCCTCCGCAATGAGCCCGGATTTTTTTTGGACCCTGGCAATGAGCCCGGATTTTTTTTGGACCCTGGCTATCGCGTTCAAGAGTTGCCCTTTCGTCTGCGGGTCGGCGCCGGCATCAAAGAGTTGTCGATAGCGTTCCAAAGCGCCCCGGTAATTTTTCTGCTCGAACTCCAACCGCTGAGCGGTCATGATTTTCTCGGCCAGGGAGGACGGCCACGGATCGGCGGGAGTAAGAGGGATGAGATCTTTAGGAAGGAACAGGAGTTTAGCAATGGGGAAGCGGATTTGGCCGGCATCCAGGAAGAGAAATATGTCTTCCACGGAAGGATGCTCGAACTTAAATTTTTCCAAGGACTGAAGAAACGCGTCGGGAGGGACATTTGGCCTCGTCGCGAGCGTTTTTTGAAAATCCTGCTCCACCGCCGAAACATATGTTCCGACCGTCCGGATGACCGACTCCGCATTTCGCCGCTGTTCGTCCAGCCTGTTCTTTTCGACCAGCGCTTGGTCGTTTTTGACCCCCCGAAAGGCCAAATAGCCGAGGAGGAGGCTGGGCAGAACGATGCCCATAGAAAAAAGGATGAAAATCCGTTTTCGTTTATGCCCGAACAGGTTCATGGAAACCGTCGAAAATATTGCGCTTCGAGAAATGACGATGTCAAGGCGCGCGGTTCTTATTTTACTTCTAATTCGATAGAATAGCTCTATCCGAATTCAGATCGCATCGCCAAATGCAAGGAGCGACGACATGAATAAACGCAACCGCATCCTCGGAGCCTTCATTTTAATATCCCTCGCCGTCGGCGCGGCGGGCCTCTACGCACAGATCCGCGACATCGACGGCGACCGGGGCCCCGGGCTTTGCCCGGGGGTCCACTTCCGCCGTACTCGCCCGTGGATACAAGCCACGGGCGAGTGGCGAGCCGAAGGCTCGTCCCTTGACCGCCGGATCGCGGCCGTCGTCCAAGAGATCCTGCCCGACCTCATCGCCGTCCGACGAGACATCCACGCCAATCCCGAGCTTTCCCTCCAGGAAACGCGCACAGCTGCCCTCGTCGCCGACCGTTTCAAGGCCCTTGGCCTCGAGGTCCGGACCGAAATCGGAGGCCACGGCGTCCTCGGGATCCTCCGCGGCGGCAAACCCGGCCCCGTCGTCGGCCTGCGGGGCGATATGGACGCCCTTCCCATCACCGAGGAGACCGGCCTGCCCTTCGCCTCGAAGGTCCGGGCTGTCCGCGAAGGAAAAGAATACGGCGTCATGCACGCCTGCGGGCACGACATCCACACCACGGTCCTGCTGGGCGTCGCGACCGTCCTCTCCCGCCTTCAAAAAGAGATCGCCGGTACCGTGCTTTTCGTCGCCCAGCCGGCCGAGGAGTATGGCCGCGGCGGCGGGGCGGCGGAGATGATCAAAGAGGGCGTTTTCAAGGACATCAAACCCGCGGCCATATTCGCTTTACATGTCGACGACACGGCGCCGGCCGGGGTCATCAAGTACGTGCCCGGCTTCGCCATGGCCAACGTCGATTCGGCCGCTATCTCCGTCCTTTCCGAGGGCTGTCATGGGGCGAATCCCAACCTCTGCGTCGATCCCATCGTCGTCGGATCCCAGATCGTCGTCGCGCTTCAGGTCATGATCGCCCGGCAGTTGAACGTCCATAACGACACCGTTGTCACAGTCGGCTCGTTCCACGCGGGATCAGCCAACAACATCATTCCTGAGCGGGCCGACCTCCGGGCCACCATCCGCACGTACGGCGACGACCAGCGCCGCCTCGTCCGGGAGAAGATCGAGCGGACGGTCGCCAACATCTGCGCCTCCGCCGGCGCCCGTTATACACTCGATTACCAGATCGGCACACCGGCGACGTACAACGATCCGACGCTCATCGGCGACGCGGCCGCCGTGGCCGAACGGATCCTGGGCCAAGCGAATGTCAAACAGGACTTGCCGGACATGGGCGGAGAAGATTTCAGCTACTTCGCCCGGGAAGCGCCCTCGGCCATGCTTTTCCTGGGCGTCGAGCCAAAGGGAGCCACGGCGACCGTCCATTCGCCCTATTTCGTGGCCGATGAGGACGGGATCGGGATCGGCGTCCGGGTCATGACCGCGGTCCTGCTCGACAAACTCGACCGCCTCCGGGCGAAGAAATAGCAAAGTGAAAAGAGGGACACTATGCCACGTCCCCCTTTCAACTGGGGACGTGGCACAGTGTCCCTCTTTTAATCGATCACCCGGGCCGGTTGAGGAAAAGCCGCAGCGCCCGGATGATGTGCGGGCGCAGTTCCTTCCGCGGCACGACATCGTCTAAAAAACCGTGATCGCGGATAAATTCCGCGTGCTGAAATCCCTTGGGGATCTTCTCCTTGATCGTCTGGTCCACAACGCGGTCCCCGGCGAACAAAATGAAGGCGTCGGGCTCGGCGATGTTGATATCGCCTTGCATGGCGAAGCTCGCCGTTACGCCGCCCGATGTCGGGTCAGCTAAGACCGAAACAAAAGGAACGGCGGCCTGATCGAGCCGGGCGATGGCCCCGCTCACTTTGGCCATCTGCATCAGCGACAGCGCTCCCTCCTGCATGCGGGCGCCGCCCGAGCAGGAGACGATGATCAGAGGTATTCTTTCCTTGAGGGCCCGCTCCGCGGCGCGCGTGACCTTCTCGCCGACGACCGATCCCATGCTCCCGCCCATGAAACCGAAATCAAGAGCCGAAACGATGACTCGGATGCCGCCCATCATGCCGACGGCGTTGACGACGGCTTCCGGCAGAGACGTTTCTTTTTGATGGTCTTCGAGGCGTTGGGCGTAGCTTTGGGTATCCACAAATTCCAGGAAATCGAGGGGGAAGATTCCATCGTCCACGACGTCGTATTTCCCGCCGTCGAAAAGCGTCGCCAGCCGCTCGGCAGCGGAAATATGAAAATGGAAGCCGCAGTGAGGGCAGACGTAGCCGCTGTCGATGATGTCGTTGCTGTAAACGAACTTCCCGCAACTGTCGCAGCGAGTCCACAGATTCTCGCGCATGGCTTACCTGATTTGAGCGTATCTCTGAAGCGGCGCGTTTGTCAATCGCGAGGCAAATATGGGGTCGCGTCTACACTTTCCGCTCTAGAAAGTGGAAAGTGTAGATGCGACCCCGAGTTCCTCAACGACGGGACAATATCCGCTTCTGCTCTTTCTTCTCGGCAAATGTCCGCGGGACGTAGACCTTCTCGCCCGTCGCCGGGTCGAGGCCGGTGTGATACATACAGGTCGAGACGGTCATCGGCGTCGGGGTGAAGATCTGGACGCCCTCGACCGGCCTCTCCCCTTCCCTCTCCAGCCGCTTGATCTCCCGGGCCAGCTCGCGCGCTTCTTTCGGCCCGCTCCCCGGATGGGCGGCCATGAAGTAATACTTGAGATGCTGCTTTCGGCCCTGGTTGGCCTTCTTGAACGCGCGCCGGAACTCCTCGAGCGGCTGGACGTCCTTGTTCATCAGACGCAACACCTCGGGAGAAACGTGCTCGGGCGCGATCTTGAGCAAGCCGGACAGATGGTGCTCGCTCAATTCGCCCAGATACTTTTCGCTCTCCATGGCCAGGTCGTAGCGGATGCCGCTCCGGACAAAGACCTTCTTAACGCCCGGAACGGCCCGCGCTTTCCGCATCAGCTCGATAAGGCGGCGGTGGCTCCGCTCGAGCCGCTTGCAGTCCAAACAGTTCCTCTCACATCGTTCGCCCGCCTTGCAGTCCATTCCGTACATATTGGCCGTCGGCCCGCCCAGGTCGTCGATAGTGCCCTTGAAATCCGTATGCTTGGTCAGCCGGCGGATCTCATCGAGGATCGAACCCTCGCCCCGCGATACGATCCGGTCGCCTTGGTGGAGGGCCAGCGAACAGAACGAACGGCGCCCGAAACAGCCGCGGTGCGTGACGACCGAGAACTGGGCCATCTTGAACTCGGGAAAATGGGCCGGGACCTTGCGCGAAAAGGGCAGGCCGTAGATCCAATCCAAGTCGGCGGTCGTGTAATCGGGCATGGGATACTGCAGGACAAATCGGGTGTCGTGGCGCTGGGCGAGCGAGCGGCGGTTGGAGAAGGCGTTCTGGGCCCGGATGAAGGCCTCCGGGCCGGCCCCGACCTCCTCGAACGATGGGATTTCGGTGAACTCCGGCGGCAGTTCCCTGCGCGCGACGCACGTCCCGCGGATCCCGGCGAGGTCGTCGCCGTCGGCCAGGCGGCGGGCGATCTCGATCGCCTGAAGCTCGCCGGGCCCGTAAACCAGGATGTCCGCGCGCGAATCGATCAGCAGGCTCCGCCGGACCTTATTCTCCCAGTAGTCGTAGTGGGCGAAGCGGCGCAAAGACGCCTCGATCCCGCCCAGGACGAGGGGCACTCCCGGGAAAAGCCGGCGAACCTTGTTGCCGTAGACGAGGACGGCCCGGTCGGGCATGCCGGACGCGTAAGGCCCGTGCTCGTCCTTGGACCGGGCCCGCTTGAGGGCCGTGTAATTGACCAGCAGGCTGTCGATGGAGCCGGCCGTAATGCCGAAAAAGAGGCGCGGCGGGCCGAGCTTTTTAAAATCCGCGTCGCTTTTCCAGTCGGGCCGCTCGATGACGCCGACGCTGTAGCCCTTGTCATCGAGGACGCGGGCGATGACCCCGACGCCCGACAGCGGATGGTCGGCGTAGGGCTCGCCGCTGACGAGGATGACATCGAACCCGGAACCTTTAAGGGCGATCATGGGATTAATACTCAATTCTGCGGAAGAGCACCGCGCCGAAGCCGGCGTTGAGGACGAGCAGGCCGCCGGCGATGAGGAACGGATATTGGAGCCCATAGCGATAGCCCAGCGGCGAGAAGATCAGGGCGCCGGCCATCTGCCCCAGGATCGAGATGGCCGAGATGAGCCCGGCGCTTCCTCCGATCGTCCGTTTTTCGAAAAGGCGCGCGGTGAACAGGGTCAGCAGAGCGCCCAGGGCGCCGTCGCCGATCTCGTGCACGACCCGAAAAACCAGCGACACATAGACGTTGGAATGGACCATGAGGACCAGGCCCGCGCCGGAGAGGAACATGGCTAGAACCAACAGGCGCTTGTTGGCCCGGAGGTTGAACTTCAGGAGCCCTACCAGGAAGGCCGAAAACGATAAAAAGAACAATCCCGCCGACATGTAATACGAAACCTGGAGGTTGTCCAGCCCGAACGCTTTCTGGAGGAACGGACCGTAGACGGTCCCTTCGACGCTCCAATGCAGGGCCAGGATGAAGACGAAGAGGATGAACAATAGGGTCTTCGCCTGGAACAGGTTCTTTCGATAATCCCCAAGCGAGACCGCGTGGAACTTTTCGTGGTCGAACCGCCGCGTGGCCAAAAGGACCAGGAGAAGGATCGCGGCGAAGACGAGGAGCAGGACGCGGAAATCAGCGAACCGCGTCAGGAACCCTCCGCCGACGACGCCGACCGCCGGCCCGAGGCTGATCCAGAACACGTAGATCCCGTATTTGCGGTTCTGGTCCATCACCTTCTCGTCTTTGTAATAAAGGCTGTTGAACGAGACGTCGAGAGCGTTGTTGGCCATGCCGAGGCAGAGGAAAGCGGCGGCCATGAGATAAAAACCGTCGGCGTAGGCCATGACCAGGAGCAGCAGGCTTTCAGCGAGCAGGCCCGCTCGGATGACGCCGGCCATTGAAACGCGGTCGTTGATCCAGCCCGTCGGGAAGGAAATGAGCAGCGGAGCCAGGGCCCATAAGGAAATGATCGCGCCGATCTGCAAACCGCTCAGGCCGATCTTCAGAAAATGGAGAGGCATGAGGAAGAGGAGGGAGGTGACCGTCAGCTTGCGGAAGAAGTTGATGAAATGGATCCGGGCGTGCATAAGGGGGATATTATAGCGGTTTTCGGGAATTTCCGTGAGCCTGAACGGAACGGGAGTTAACCGATCCTCAGCGGTTTTTATAACCCTGGAGGGCGCCTTCGATCAAGCGATAGGCCGCCTTGAGGGAAACGCCGTCTTTGTCCCGCTCGAGGTAGGGCAGGGAGGCGATGCCGATCGCGCCGGCCTTCGGGTGGCGGAACACCCGCTCGACGGCGGCGGCCAGTTCCAGGCTGGTCGGGCCCTGGGGAACGCTCAGGGAATGGCCGCGGACCTCACTCGGGTCGAGGACGTCCATGTCGATGTGGACGTAGATCACGTCCGTCAGCCGGCCGAGCCGGTCCATCTGGCTGTCGATCTTCGGGGAAGCATGGCGCAGGTCGTCCACGGACAGGAATTCGGCGTCCGAGCGGTCGAGAAGGTCCTGTTCGAGAGGGTCTACATCGCGGAGCCCGCCGAAAACGATGTATCGGGTGGGAAGCGCCGGGTCGAGCCCAGTCTTGAGGCGGAGCCGGGTCAGGCACAGGCCGGCCGCCACGGCCACGTCCATGCCCCCTAGCATCCCGCTCAGGGTCGTCTCGGGCGTATTGAAGTCGGCGTGAGCGTCGAGATAGATCAAACCGACGCGGAGAAGTTTTGTGCCGGCCAAGCCGTCGCGCTGAAGACTTTGCTCGCTAGTCTTGCCGACCTCCGCGGGCGGGCCAAGGTGCTGCAGCCCGGCGAGCATCCCCAAGAGGTCCACGCAGTTGGTCAATAGGCCGATGGCCAAGCCCTCGTTCAGGCGGTGGGCGAACACGAGACGGCCGATATGGAGGCTCTCGAGAGCGTCGCGGTTCCACTCGCCGTATTCTTTTTCTTCGGAGGGGGTGAGCTTGACCGCCTCCACCGCGGAAGCCGCGAATCCATGACGGCGAAGAATGTCGAGCAGCCCGCCCTCGGCCATCACCCGGGGCCCTTCGGTTGCATTCCGGACGACGAAAGCTTTTTTGTCTTGGCCAGTTCCGACCCTACTGATCCCTAAGACAAGAGCCAATCCCAAGCCGATGACCGCTATAGTTTTCATTCTCGCCTTCGCCTTCTCCACGACATGCTCGCTCCACTGTATGTCAACGCCGGGAATTTGGCAATTACCGTGACCAAGACTTCCCGAACGCGAAGAATTTCTTAAAGCGAGGAAAGCATAGGCTTTAAAATCCAAACTTGAAATACATACAAACTTTGTATATAATAGACCTGAACGCGGAGGAGGATGACATGGCGACGAGCACAGTTAACATCTCCTTTCCGAAGGAGTTTCTGGAGGAGATCGACAGGATCGCCGAAGTCGAAGCGCGGACCCGGTCCGAGTTGATCCGCGAAGCGACGCGGACGTACCTCACCCAACGAAAACGGTGGGACGCCATCTTTGCTTTTGGGGCGAAGCAGGCCGCGAAGCTCGGCCTTAGCAAGAAGGACATCGCCGCGGAGATCGGGACGTACCGTGCCCGGAAAAATAAATAAGCGTCTGCGGGTCGTCCTCGATTCGAATGTCCTTATCTCCGCCGTCGTCTTCGGGGGCAAGCCGAGGGAAATTCTGGAACGCGTCTTCCGGGGGGAATTGGCCCTCATCGTCTCGCCGGCCATTCTGGACGAAGTTGAAGCCGTCTTGGGAGGGGAAAAATTCCGTTTTTCAGGGGATGCGGCCCGGGCTGTCGTTCAGGAGATCGCATCTTTGGCCGAAATCGTCGATCCGGCAACTGCCGTTTCGGTCGTGCCGGACGATTTGGCTCAACCAATTCGGAAAATCAAGGCTTGAAGACCGATAGCTCAAGCTCGCGGATCGCGCGGAAATGCCGCTGGTCGCCCGTGCACAACGGCAGATGATCCTCGGCGGCGGTGGCCGCGATGAGAGCGTCGGCGACCCGCAAACCGGACGAGGCCGCGAATTCCTCCATATAGATCGAAGCCCGGTGCCCGATGTTTTCGGTCAGCGGGACCATCGAGAACGCGCAATCCTTGAGAAAGGATTTGATGCGCCGCGTTTCGCCCGGATCCGCGGCTCCTTGCAGAAGTTCCATATAGCTGACGACGGACAGACGGCGGTCGAAATCCTTTTCGACGACGCGGGCCGCCTTGGCGTTTCCTCGAAATATCCAGATCAGGATGTCCGTGTCAAAGAGCATGGCGCCTCTTCCGGACTCTTTCCACGAACCCGCTGACATCTATGAAATCGGCCCGGTTCCGCCACATTCCGAAAGCGGGATGCCGGCTGACGGGAACGGTCTTTTCCGGCAGTCCTGAGGCGGGGACGATCACGCCTTTCGTTTTCCCCCGATAGACCAGGGTCACGGACTGGTTCTGGTCCAAAGCCCGGACGATGGCCTTCGATCGTTTTCGCAAGTCAAGAAAAGTCGCTTTCATGGAGGCTTCGCCTGGAGACAAGTGTTCACTTAGAGTGTACATTTAAGAATTCCTCCCGTCAAGCATAAATGTCGTTCTCCCTAATGAAGACGGCGCTGGGGGGCGATATTCTCAGCGGAAATGGGGTCCGGATCGATTTCTGAAAGAAACGGGGTTGTTAAAAAATGGGCGGCTGAAGCAGCCAGCCGCCCTTGATGAGCTTAGCGCTGTCGTTGAAACGCTATTTCTTCCTGATATCGATCGAGCCGCTGAAAGTTTTGAGCCGGAGGGTCGCCCCGCCGTTGTTCACGACGCCGCGCAGCTCCTTCGGCGAGATCGTCCCCTGCATGGTGATGGGGAAGGCCGAATTGACATGGCCGCTGAAGGCCTCCGCGTCGAGCTCGAATCCGGCGTTCGCCGGCAGTGTCACGCGGATGCTGCCGCTCAGGGTTTCGAAGCTGAATTTGCCGCCGGCCGCCAGCTGTCCGTCATAGGAGATCCCGCCGCTCAGGACCTTGACCCGGACGCTCTTGGCCTCGGAGATGTCCGCAAGCTCGATCCGGCCGCTGGTCGTCTCGGCATCGACCGAACCCTTGATCCGGACCGCGCTGATGTTGCCGGAAACCGTCTGCAGGTCGATCTCGCCCATCCCGTCCTGGACATCGATCCTGCCGCTGACGGTCCGGCAGTCCACGCTCCCGCCGAGCCTGGCCAGCGTGACCGAGCCGCTGGTGACGTTGCCTTCGAAGGTCCCGCCGATCCCCGCCGCTTCGACCGAGCCGCTGACGTTCTTGATCTTGATCGCGGCCTTGTCCGGGATGGTCAGCTCATAATGGACCGAGACGTTGAGATTGCGGAAGCGCTCGGGATACTTGGTATCGATCTGGATGATGTTGCCGGACTTGGTGACCTCGATCGTCACTTTGGCCCAGTTCTCCTTGGCCTTTTCGAGCGAGCCGACGTCGGCGACTTTGCGGGCCGCGATCTGGACCTCGGACTTGTCCCAAGTCTTGACGACGATGCCGCCGGAGACGTTGTTGATGATGACCTTGCCGTCCCGGGCCAGAGTCTCGGTCTTGTTGAATTTTTCCTCGAACTTCTCGCCGGCCAGTACGGCGCCGACGCAGAATCCGCAGACGAAGACGAGCGCGGTCAGGACGACCGCCGCCTTGGCGATTTTACGGTTTCTCATGATAATCCTCCTTCTCTCTTCCGTTCATATCTTTTTGCCCGCCGCTTTCACGGAGGGCGATGCTTTCCTGATGTCGATGAGGCTGTCTAGAAAATTGACCTTGTTCTTATAGGCGCCGAGCAGATACTCCCGGGCGCTGAGGTCGTTCGGGTTCTTCGTGACGGCCGCCTGGCAGGCCTGGATGGCCGTGTCGATCTCATAAAGGTTCCGGGCGAAGACCGCCACCACGAGCGGGTCAAAGCGGTTCGTTTGGCCGCCGACCGCTTCGCTTAGGGCCTGGATGGCCAGTTTATAGTGTTTCTCGGCCTCTTCGAGCTTGGCCAGGGTGAAGCGGTCCTGCTCGGTCAGCCCGCTCAAGTCTTTCCCCGGGCGAAGCCCGATGACCAGGCCCCCGACCACGACGAGAAGCAGAGCGGCCGCTAAGGCGTATTTAGCCCGGCCGGCGAAGATATAGGTCTCGTACCACTTCGGCTTGGGGAGCTTGATCGCGGACGGAGAGGGGCC
>JAPKZI010000178.1 GCA_026393865.1 Candidatus Aminicenantota bacterium | reverse complement strand
ATCATCGTCGGGGACGCTGGCCCTGACGGCCGACGAACAGGCCCGGCTCCGCTCGCTCGGCTACGTCGACTACACCGACAAGACGGCCAAAGCCGAGGCCGCCGATCCGAAGGACAAGGTCGACGAGCTGAAGATGGTCCAGGACGCCGAGAAGTTCGAGTTCGAGGGCAATTACCAGGCCGCGGCGGAGCTCCACGAGAAGATGCTCGCCCTGCGGCCCGGCGCCGCCTCGAGCTACGTCGGCCTCGCCCTGGCCCAGGCCCGGATGAAGAAGTTCGATGAAGCCGTTCAAACCCTGAAACGCGGGATCGCCCGGATCCCCGATTCGGAACTCCTGATCTCGCGCCTCGGCTACACGTACCTCGTGACCGGCCGAACGCAGGAGGCCATGGCCGCCATGGCCGAGGTCCTGGCCATCAATCCGCGCTCTATGGACGCATTGACCGCGTCGGCCATGATCCTGGACAATGCGGGCCGGAAGGAAGAGGCGCAGGGCTATTTCGAGCGGGCCCTCGCCGTCGAACCGGAAAATAAATTCCTGAGGCTCAGCTATGGACAAAGCCTGGCCGCCTCGGGACGGGCGTCCGAGGCCCTTGAGATCTACGTCAAGCTGACCCAGGATTATCCCCAGGACCCGATGCCCTACCAACTCATCGGCTTCACCCACATCCTGCTCAAAGACTTCGACAAGGCCATCGAAAACCTGAAACAGGCGATGTTCATCAAGCCCTCGCCGCCCGTCTATTATTTCCTCGCCACGGCCTACAAGGAAAAAGGGGACGTGACCGAGACCATCCGTTATCTCGAGCTATATCTGGAAGATACGAAGGGGGAAAACCCGAATCGGGTCAAGAACGCCCAGACCGGGCTGGCCGGGCTGAAAAAACAAAAATAGGGGGACGACGCATCCTGTCCCCAATTATTTGACTCGCCTTCGCCGTCCCGGAGCAGCAGCAGTCAATTTCCTTCCAGTTAAAGCCTCCATTTGAACAACAAAACTTTCAGATCCCAACGGTCTCCCAGATCTCGTATGTTTCCTGATTTTTGCCACGCTATCCTCATTATTATCCTCATCAAGATAACTAACCCAATCATCCACACTTATGTATTTACTCGGATCACAGAGCGCTAAAAGGGGATTACCCGCTCCCGTAATATGAGCGGCGGCGCTCGACCACAAGAAATCACTTGCCTTTTTCACAAGGCCAGCCCGGACCGGATTTCTTTCGGTATATCGGACCGCTTCGAACAGATATGATTCGTCCATCGGAAATGATTTAAAACGACCTTGCCACATTTGGCCGGTCCAACTTTCCCGGATATTGATGATCGACGAATATTTTCTATTTGTTTCGCCAAATCCTTTAGCAAAGCTGTCCTTGGTCTTGGGGATTGCCACTAAGTGAAGGTGGTTATCCATGAGGCAATATGCCAGAAAGGAAATCTCAAACTCCTTCCCGTTTTCGCCTAACAATTTTAAATAGAGCAACTTATCCGACTCAAGGATAAAGACTTCCTGCCGATGATTCCCTCGGTTAAGTATGTGATAGGGGACGTTGGGAACGACGACGCGAGCTATACGAGCCATGCTTTTCCGATAAGGGCTCTTTTATTCTCTCGTTATATGGACGTTTGAACGCAAGGAGAATTCTCAGGTGACGGAAATCGATTGCTAAGAAAATGGCGACAGATAAATGGGGACAGGATGCGTCGTCCCCCTTTAAAAAAAAGGCCCGGCCCCCGCGAAGGGGCCGGGCCGTGTATCAATCCGCGATACGTGCTTCTACGTGAACAGCCTCATCAGAAGGAGAGACGGGCGCCGAGCCGCATCGTGAACGGGCCGTTCCTGCCTGACCACATGCCAAAGGCTGGGTTCAGCTTGTTCGTCACAGGATTGTTGGCGACAAGCGTCTTCCAATCCTGGTAGTTGGTCTTCTGGGCCAGGAGGGCGTCGTCCGTCATCCGGAGCATGTCGTAGTTGTACTGCTGCTGATAGGTGGTGATGGTGCCGGTGTTGGTGACATTGGAGATTGTGGCGTTGATGTTGACCGAATACTTCTTGGCGATCCTCAGGTTGTACTCGAGGTAGAGGTCGGCGGTGAAGAGGAAGGGATACCGTGTGCCGGTGTCGTAGTAGCCGTCGGGGAAGATCTGCATGTCGTTGAAGCTGAGGACCGTGGTCCTGGGCAGGCCGCTCCGGCCGTAGCCGACGACACCCACCGTCAGTCCGAAGGGGAAGGCGTAGGAGCCGTAAGCCTTGAAGTAGTGGGTCCGGTCGGAGGGGAGGATGCCGTCCAGCGGACGGCCGTGGATGTCGTAGCGCTCGAAGTAGAGGTCCCAATACCGCTCGACGTTCGGTGAATTGCGCGCGTTGCCAGCAGCATTAATTTCGTCCGAGGACGACAGTCCGCCGACGTTCCCTGTCATCTGGCTCCAGGTGTAGTTGAAGCCGCCCTGCCAGTTGTTGGAGAACCGTTTCTCTAGGGCCAGGTTCAAGCCGAGGTACTCTCTCTTGGGCAGAGGAGCCGGCCAGAAATCGTCAGAGAACTTGCCGCCCTTGGAGACGGGGAGCGTCCAGCCTTCGCCCGGGTTGGCGATATAGTACTGTTCGCTGTAGTTGCCCTGAGCGTCCTTCAATAGAACGCCCACGTCTTCGATCGTCCGGATGAGGTGCTTGTAGACGAAGCGGGCGCTGAAGGACAGCTCTTCCGTCAATTTTTTTTCCGCGCCGAACGAATATTCGGACTGCGAAACCGGTTTCAGGTCGGGATCGGTGGTATCCCAGGAGACCGTCCGCCAGTTGCGGGAACCCATATACGTCCCGGCGGCGGCTTGGTCGGCCTTGTTGGAAATGTCGCCGCTGGCCGCGATCTTCTCGAAGTTGAAGTCGTCCAGCGTGTAGTAGCTCGTCCACCATTTGAATCCGCCGTAGGCGCCTTCGGCCATGTACAGCTTCATGACGTCGTAGTAGATGCCGAAGCTTCCGAAGACCTTCAGGCTGCTGTCGCCGAAAACGTCATAGACGAGGCCCAGGCGGGGAGCCAGCTTCTTGTCGAAGCCGAACTTGATCGGTTTGTAATCCTTGTACAGGGGATCGTTGGTCGCCAGGGAGGGGACGTATTCGCTTTCCGTGCGGACCCCGAAGTTGAAGGTCAGCTTCTGGCCGATTGTCCAGGAATCCTGGAGGTAGATGGCCCAGTTGTTGGAGGCAACGTTGAAGTTGGAGCCGTAGGCGGACTGGAAGTCGTTGCGGATAGCGTAATAGCCATACTTGCCTTTGACGATGGTGCCGTCGGGCGAAATGTACTGAGAGTTCCAATTCACCGCCACCAGGGGCGCCTGTGGGCTCTGATCGACGTCCTCGTGGAGGCGGATGTACTGGAGGCCGGCCTTCCAGGCGTGCTCGCCGGCCAGGGAGAGATAGTAAGTCATGTCGAGGTTGACGCTGCTGCGGGAGTTGATGTACTTCTTGGTGACCGTCGTCCCGGCGCCGTTCGTCCAGCCGGAAAAGTGCTGCTGGGAGACGGGGATTTCGGGCCAAGCCGCGCTGATGTTCGTCCCGCTGAAAGTGTAAGACGTGCCGGGGACGAACAGCTGCTGGTTGGCCGTGTTGGTGTAGAAGTATCCGCCGCGCAGGCTGACCAGGAAGTTGTTGCTGATCGTGTAGTCGATGTTGCCGCTGCCGGACCAGTTCGGATAATCATAGCCGGGCTCCTTGCCCGCGGTCAGAAGTCCCACATTCGTCGAGGGATTGATGGGGTTCCAATCCGGCCGGTAGGAATAGTACTTGCTCGAGGTGCCGGTGAGGTTGGGGTACGAGCCGCGGTAATAGTTGAAGTTGCTGACCGCGCTCAAGGACATCCGCATGCCCCTGATCGGAGCGGCGGTCAACTTGCCCTGCCAGTACAGATAATAGTTCTTCTGGTAGAAATTGTACGTGACGCGGCCTTGGCGCGGATCGAGGTTCGTGTTGCCGGGAACCTTGGCCTTGGTCAGATCGATGGGGTCGACCGTGAAGAAACGGTCGGCGTACGTGCGGTTATAGGTCGGGTTGAAGGAGCCGAAGAACCACAGCTTGTCCTTGATGACGTAGCCGCTGAAGTTGAAGACGCCTTCCATCCGTTGGGTGTCGTCCCGTGCCTTGCCGCCCTCGTAATAGAGGTCGTCGTTGTTGTAATACTCGTACATCTCCTTGGTGTAGGGGGAGGCGGCATAGGGGCTCAACCGCAGGCCGTCGCGGGATTTGCCCTGCATCCAGAGCCGGTTGTTGTTGTAGTAACCGAAGGCGTCGCCGTGGAACTCGTTGCCGCCCGAGCGGCTGATGACGTTGACCACGCCGCCCATGGAGCCGCCGAACTCGGCGGTGTAACCGGAGGCCGTGAGCTTGACCTCTTCCAACTGCTCCATGACGATGCTCTGGGCCTGGGTCCCGATGCGGAGGTTGTTGGTGTTCATGCCGTCGACATAGAACTGGTTCTCAGTTCCGGAAGCGCCGTCGACCGACAGACCGCCAAATTCATACTGGACGCCGGGCACGGTAGCCAACAGTCCGGTGAAGTCCCGGCTCCGGGGCAGCTGCATGAAAACTTCCTTGTTCATCGTCCCGCCCTTGACCGTGCTCTTGACGTCGATCAACGGGCTCTGGCCGATGACCGTGACTTCTTCAGCGAGAGCGGTCTGCTCAAGCTGAACGTTTAACGTCAGGGTCGCCTCCAACTGGATGATGATTTCTCTTCGCGTCAGGGTCTTGAACCCGGGCAGGGTGAACCTGATGGCGTATGTTCCGGCGGGGAGCGAAAAAATGCGATAAGTCCCCGTCTCATCGGTGACGGCGTTGGCCTGACCGACCAGCTTCGGGCTGTCGGCGGTGATCGTGACGCCGGGCAGAGGTCCGCCCTGGGTGTCAGAGACCTTGCCGACAACCCTGCCGCTCGGGGCCTGGGCCGCCGCGAAGGAGAACATCAACGTCACAGCGAGCAAAAAGAAAATGCTCTTCGTGAATCTGTTCATTCTCAATTATTTCTCCTTTTTCCCTCGACTCTCTTCGATGAGAGATGTCTTGGGAGCCATGAACCAAATACCCTGGAACGGCCGCCGCTGCGGATCCGTTCCTAACCTGAAAAAACAGCCTTCAATCTCAGTGATTCTCACCTCCTTATGGATCGAGATTAACGTACTCATTCCTTTAATATCCACCCTTTAACACGCAAAAATCATGCCAATATAAAATGCCATTTAACTCATTTATTTTCATGCGTTTAATTTTCTTTACGGGCGTTTTTTATCCATTTTATTGGATTAATTCCAATATTTTGGATGAGCTTGTTTTTTCCCCCTAAAAAAGACCGGGAAAAAACCTTATTTTCCCACGCCTTGACATCCGGGAGTCCGGCCCTTATATTATTAACTCGATACCGGAAGGAGCGAGACGATGGAAATCGAAATGCGGATCAAGGGTTTGGTCGTCGACCCCATCACCAAGATGCCCATCGTCGTCCTGGAAGATATGCGGAGCGAGCAGATCCTACCCATCTGGATCGGCGTCTTCGAGGCCAACGCCATCGCCCTGACCATCGAGAACATCCCCACCCCGCGCCCCATGACCCACGACCTGCTCAAGAATGTCCTGAACAGGTTCGATATCTCCGTCGACCGGATCGTCGTCACCGATGTGAGGAACAACACCTTTTTCGCGGCGATCCACTGCCGCTGCCAGGGCCAGGAGTGGGTCGTCGACTCCCGGCCCTCCGACGCCATCGCCCTGGCCCTCCGGATGAATTCCCCCATCTACGTCGAAGAGGACGTCGTGAGCAAGTCGCACGGCCTCAAGCTCGACGAGAACCTGGAGACCTCGGAGAATCTCCGCAAGTGGCTGGAGACTCTCAAGCTCGAGGACTTCGGGAAATACAAGATGTAGAGAGGCTCAGGAAAGAACCTCGCTCCCCGGCGGAAATCTTGGCACCTGCATCGTTCGGTTTTTTCGGCGGCGAAGACACAAGCCGACGCGGCGACAGGGTGGCCCCCGGCCCCCTGGGGAACCTTAGGGCCAACCCTGCCGTCGCGTCTTCTAATCGTCCGCCGGAAAAACCAAGACTCGCCGACAAGATTTTCTCATGTTCGCTTCGAATTCTTCCCCTCGCCAAGGCTGAGGAAAAACAGGTTCATCAACATGGGGGAATGTTTTTAGCCCTGGATGAGCGAAGAAGCAGGCGAACGCTCAAGTTACGGATTGAACGGAACGACAAGATCGGGAAACGGCTGAAGCGACCATGGAGGGTTCAGCCTTTCCGAGCCGTCCTTCGAGGGAAACCGGCCCGGAAAGGAGGCCGGCCGGCGAAGCATGTTTGAGCTTCCCGGCGCACTCCCGTAATGACTTAACGAATATTCTATTCCGGAGACGCTGTTTAGGACTTTGAAATATATCATCTCCCCTTCCCCTCTTATAGCTAAGAGGGGCCCCGAATAAGGTAAGCATCTCCGGTAGAGGAGACGAGTACTGAGCCGCCGAGAAGGAAGGTGAGGAAACGGCGTTAAGAACCCGAGTCGGGAGCAAGGCCGTTTCCCGATCTTGTCGATGGGACCCGCGACGAGGAGAGCGTTCGCCCGCTCGAGCGAGCTTCTTCCCCGAGCCCCCCCTAGGTCCGGAGGCGGAAGAGCAGGTACAAGCCTGTCAGGCCGAAGATGAGGTTCGGGCCCCAGGCCGCGAGGAACGGGCTGAGAAAGCCGACATAGCCTAAGTTCAGAAAGACGCCGATCGTCACCCAGTAGAGGATGGAAATGGCCAGGCCTGTCCCGAGCCCGACCAGGGCCCCCCGCTTGCCCATGGCGAAGGCGAACGGGATGCCGATCAGGGTCATGATCAGGGCGACGAAGGGGAAGGAGACCTTCGCCTTCAGATCGACGCGGAAGCGGACGGTATCGAAGCCCATGCTCCCGACCCGCCGGATGTAATCCCGCAGCTCGCCGTAGGTCATATGGGCCGGCTCTTTCCCTTCGCTCAGGACCAGGTTCTTGCCCTCGGCCGGGGGCAGGTCCAGGGCCGCCCAGGCTTCGTATTTCACCTGGGCCTCGTCCTTGAATTCCCGGACCCAACCCTTCTCCAGGTGGAGGGCATCGCCCTTGAGAACGGCCTTCGCGGCGAAGATCCGGCGGGTGATCGTCCATTTAGTCAAATCGAGGTCGAAGATCGATAGCCGATTGAAGGTCGATGTCTTTGGGTCATAATAATTGTAGTGGTAGAACCGGTCCCCGCTCGGGCTGGCCACCCAGCTCCGCGTCTCGTAGCTGTAGGTTCGCGGCGGCGCATCGTTGATCCTGTTCCAGACCTCCGCCGCCATCTTATTGGACCGGGGCAGGATGTTCTCCTGGATATGGAAGGACAGCCCGCCGAGGGCCACGGCCAGCAGAACCAACGGCACGACCACCCGATAAACGCTGATCCCGCAGGCTTTCATGGCCGTGATCTCATTGAATTTCGTGAACAGCCCGAGGGTCAACAGGGCGGCCATCAAGGCCGTCACGGGCAGGCCGTAATGGATGAACTCGGGGATCCTGTAACGGATATAGTCCAAGAGCATGACCATGGGCTTGTGATGTTCGTAAATGTTGCCGATCGAATCGAAGAAGGTGACGATGATCGAGATGGAGAGGAGGCTGGCGAAGATCAGGGCGGCGATGAACAGGTATTTCCGGGAGACGTAGCGGTCCAGGATGTTCGGGAAAGACAGCGAGAAGCGCGGCCAGCGAACGCCGGAGAGCCTCGCCGCTCCGGCCTCAAGGGAGCGCGGACGCCGGAGCAGGAAGGCGAAGAAGGGAAGGTCCCTGGACGACCGCGAGAACAGGTAGACGCTGAACGCGCCGAAAAGGATGTTGCCGGCCCACATTCCGAGAAAAGGCGAGATCCGCCCGTCCATGGCCGTCTTTTCTCCGGCCGTGATGCAGACATAATAGACCAGGATGATGACGATGCTCAGGGTGAAGCCGCTCGCCCGTCCGCCTTTCTTGGTCGAACTGCCCAGCGGCAGGCCGAGAAAAACGAAGATCCAGCAGGCGAAGGGCAGGGCCAGCTTCTTGTGGATTTCGACGAGATGGGCGCGGCGGTCGTGCTCCGTATCGACCAGGGCGGTCGTGTTCTCCAGCCTTTGGAGGTCGTTCTTCCCAAGGTTCCGGCGCTCGATATCTCGCCGGTCGAGCTCGAGCAGGGGGAACTTGACCTTGACCGCCTGGAGCCCGAGGACCAGCTCCCGGATGTTCTTCATCCGCATCCGCTTCTCCGGCTTGTACGCGGCGAAGAGCGTCTCGGCCGAGATCTCCTGCTCGATGCGCGCCGCGGATTCGACCCGGTAGTACTTGTCCGGATCGGAGAGCGAGCCCGAATGCTGGACCCCGTCGATGAACTCGATCACCGCCCGCTTCGCTTCGGGATAGATATGCAGGCGGGCGTTGCGAGCCAGGACGATCCGGGGCTCGTCCGGCGAGTCGGAGAAATGGATAAAGACATCGCGCCAGGACTTGTCCCGGCCGATATCCTCGATGAACAGGACCATATTGGCCATGGACTCGTTGAACTCTCGGGGATTGAACTGCAGATCGACCTTGTTCAGGACGGAGGTGGCCAGCGTCACGTCCCACTTATAGTTGAAATAAGGCGCCAGGTAGAGAGTCAGGGCCGAGGCCAGGAGCCAGCCGCCGAGGGCGAACACCAGGAGCGGGCGGAGCAGGCGGAAGGGGCCGATCCCCAGCGTTTTAAAGGCGGTGATCTCGGAGTCCGAGGACAGGCGGCTGAGGCCGGCCAGGATGCCCATCAGGACCGACATCGGCACGGTGAAGGCGAGGATCGACGGGACAAGATACAAGAGCAGGCGGACCGTGACCCCCAGCGACACGCCTTTGGCGATGAAAAGCTCCGGCGCCCGGAGCAGCTGGTCCATCAGGAAGACAAAGCTGTAGATCGAGAGTCCCATAAAGAACGGGGGCAGGACCTCTTTGAGGATGTAGCGGTCGAAATATTTCAGCATGCGGCTACATTTTATAGACAATCCGGAGGGGACACAAGAAGGGAAAGGTTTCGGTGGAGCAGCTCACGGTGGGTCGACCCCGGCTCCCTGGGGCACCAGTCCCGTCGGTGCCCCCCCCCCCGGCTTCGCCGATGGGCCCCCCTCCGCTATGGGAGCCTTTGGGCCGACACCCCCGCGCGCTGCTCCACCGATTAGATGATTATCGGGGCAAAAAAAAGGGGGCGGCTTTCGCCGCCCCCTGTGCGTTTTCGCTGTTGGTGCGGGGATCAGTACATATCGCCGCCGCCGCCGCCAGGCATGGGATACTTGGAAGATTTGTCATCTTCCGGGATATCCGTGATCAAGCCTTCGGTGGTCAGGAGCAGTCCGGCGATCGAGGCCGCGTTCTGCAGGGCGATGCGGACGACCTTGGTCGGATCGAGGATGCCGGCCTTGATCATGTCCTCGTACTTCTCGCTCAGGGCGTTGAAGCCCATGTCCTGCTTCATCTCCTTGACCTTGCCGACGACGATCGAGCCTTCCTGGCCGGCGTTGTTGGCGATCTGGCGGATGGGCTCTTCGAGCGCGCGGCGGATGATGTCCACGCCGATCTTCATGTCGCCTTCGACCTTCAGGGTCTCGAGGGCCTTCTGGGAGCGGAGGAGAGCCACGCCGCCGCCGGGCACGATGCCTTCTTCGACGGCCGCCTTGGTGGCGTGCATGGCATCTTCGACCCGGGCCTTCTTCTCCTTGAGCTCGGTCTCGGTGGCCGCGCCGACCTTGATCAGGGCGACGCCGCCGACCATCTTGGCCAGCCGCTCCTGGAGCTTCTCGCGGTCGTAGTCGGACGTGGTCTCGTCGATCTGGGCTCGGAGCTGCTTGATTCGGGCCTGGATGTCGGATCCCTTGCCCTTGCCCTCGACGATCGTGGTGTTGTCCTTGTCGATGACGATCTTCTTCGCCTCGCCCAGCCACTCCACGTCGACCTTCTCCAGCTTGACGCCGATCTCTTCGGTGATGACTTTGCCGCCGGTCAGGATGGCGATGTCTTCGAGCATCGCCTTGCGGCGGTCGCCGAATCCGGGGGCCTTCACCGCGGCGCAGAGGAACGTGCCCTTCAGCTTGTTGACGACGAGCGTCGCCAGGGCCTCGCCCTCGACCTCTTCGGCGATGACCACGAGGGGCTTGCCCAGCCGGGCCACGTTCTCGAGGAGCGGGAGGAGCTCGCGCAGGTTCGCGATCTTCTTCTCATGGAGAAGGATGAGGGGGTTCTCCAGGACGCATTCCATCCGGTCGGGGTCGGTCACGAAATAGGGCGACAGATAACCGCGGTCGAACTGCATGCCCTCAACGATGTCGAGCGTCGTGTCCATGCTCTTGGCTTCCTCGACCGTGATGACGCCGTCCTTGCCCACTTTGTCCATGGCCTCAGCGATGATCTTGCCGATGGACTCGTCGTTGTTGGACGAGATGGCCCCGACCTGGGCGATCATGTCGCCGCTGACCTCGCGGCTGAGCTTCTTCAGCTCGGCCACGACCTCGCCGACGGCCATGTCGATGCCCTTCTTGATGAGGGTCGGGTTGGCCCCGGCCGTGACGTACTTCAGGCCTCCGGCATAGATGGCCTGGGCCAGGACCGTGGCCGTCGTGGTGCCGTCGCCGGCGACGTCGGATGTCTTGGACGCGACTTCCTTCACCATCTGGGCGCCCATGTTCTCCAGATGGTCCTTGAGCTCGACTTCCTTGGCCACCGTGACGCCGTCCTTGGTGCTGGTCGGGGAGCCGAATTTCTTGTCGATGACGACGTTCTTGCCTCTCGGTCCGAGGGTGGACTTGACGAGATTGCTCAGAATGTTGATGCCTTTGAGAAGCGACTGTCTCGCTTCATCGCCTAATACGATTTGTTTAGCCATTGTTCCTCCTTATGAACCGATCAGTCGATCTTGGCCAGGATTTCTTCTTCGCGGAGGATGATGTGCTCGACGCCGTCGATGGTCACTTCCGTTCCGCTGTACTTGCCGATGAGGACCTTGTCGCCCTTCTTGACTTCAAGGGGGAGCACTTTGCCTTCGTCGTTGACTCGGCCCTTGCCCGCGGCGATCACTTCCGCCTCCTGGGGCTTTTCCTTAGCGGAATCGGGGATGATGATGCCGCTTTTCCGGACTTCCTGTTCTTCTATTCTCTTGAGAAGAACACGATCGTATAACGGGAAAATCTTCACGAAAACCTCCTTTTAGATTTTTTTTAGCAGTTGCTATAAGAGATTGCTAATATACAGAGAAAATAGCTTCTTGTCAAGCCCTTAATTGATCGTTTTTAGCAGACGCGGGCGTTAACTGCTAGGAAGTCTTTTAATCTTCAACGCTTTCGTCAAGTTGTGGAGGGTGTTGCGGTGTACGCCGAGGGCTTTGGCCATTTTTGTCTTGTTCGCCTTGTATTTTCTGGCCGACATCCCGATATAAATCTTCTGGAATTCCTTCATGGCGTCGCGGAAGCGGACCTCTTTATCGACCATTTCCGAGATGAGCAGTTCCATTTTCTGATGGATGTTCAGCTGATCATATTTTTTGTCCATTTTTGACCTCTTTGACCTCGCGTTTTATGTTCTGGTAGGCTTCCTTGAACTTGTTTTTCAGGTCCTGCGGGATGAGGTTCACCAGGACCTTGGTCAGCCCGTAACAATAGGGCGCCAGCCGGGAATCGGAGAGCGCCTCCTTATTGATCGGGAAGACGAGCAGGGCGAAGACGAAGACGCCGCAGATGAGGACGCCTTCGAGCAGGCCGAAGACGCCGCCCAGGAGATGATTGATGAATTTCAGAGGCCCGAGCATGAGCTTCGACAGCAGCGCGGCCGCCAGCGAGCCGAGGACGAGCACGGCCAGAAAGACGAGGATGAACCCGAGGAACTTGGCCGCCGCGGGTTCATGGATATATTTTTGGAGGAACGCCGCGACGTGGACGTAGGTCCGGCTGGCGACGATGAAGCCGAGCAGGACGGCGGCCAGGCCGACGGCCTCCTTCACCAAGCCCTTGATCAGGCCCGCCACGAGCATGCCGACGAGGATCACGGCGAGAACGATATCCACCCATCCGACCATGTCAGCGCCTCCTCTTCCGGAGCTCCTCGACCATCCAGACGCCGCCGTCCTTGATGTAGCCGAAGAAGACATGGGGCTTGATGCGGCCGTGGAAATCCGAACCGGCCGTCGGCACGAGGTCGAGCTCCCCGGCCAGCCCCGCGTAAAACGCGGTCTGCTCGGGCTGATGATACGACGTGTAGACCTCGAGCCCGGCCAGCCCGCGCTCCTTGAGGCGGACGAGGTCCTCCCGCGTCGCGTTCTCGAAGTAGGCGCCCGGGTGGGCGAGCACGGGAACCGCCCCGGCCTCGGGGGCCAATCCCAGGACTTCGAGAAGGGCGATATGCCGCTTCGTGACGAAGGCCGGCCGCCCTTCCATGAAATAATCCCGGTAAAAATGATACGGCGCCCACTGGGACGCCTCTCCTTCATAATATTTTTTCAAAGCCGGATCGTCCTTCGAGCCCGGCTTGTCGAGGAGGATCTGGGCGATGGTGACGCCGAGCGGCGGAGTGGACCGGGACGCGGCCTCGACCTCCGCCCAGGTGATGGCCAAGCCGAGCCCGCGCAGTTTTTCGACGCGCTCGCGCGCCTCGATCAGCCGGCCCGCCGAGACGCGCTCGCCGATCCGCCCGATGACCGGGCTGGCCCAGTCCGCGAACGGAAGGAGGAGATGGAACTCGCGGCCGTCAAAGAGCGTCGTGACCTCCATGCTGGGGACGACCTCAACGCCCGAGCCGTCGGCGGCCTCGATGGCCTCCGGATAGGCCGCGACCGTGTCGTGGTCGGCGATGGAGATGGCGGCGAAGCCGTTGGCCGCGGCCAGCCGGACGAGCTCGGCCGGCGCATACGTGCCGTCGCTCGAACGGTCGGAATGGATGTGGAGGTCGACGTAGCCGCTCATGGGGGGAACTTACAGCTCGGATTTTCCGCTGAGCAGCTTAAAGATCTCCAGGTATTTCTGGGCCGTTTTCTCGATGATCGCCGGGGGCAGGGCCGGAGGATCGGACTTCTTATCCCAGGCCGTGCTCTCCAGGTAGTCGCGGACGAACTGCTTGTCGAGGCTCGGCTGTCCCCTTCCGGGTTCGTAGGTCGCCAGGGGCCAGAAGCGTGAGGAGTCGGGGGTGAAGATCTCGTCGACGAGGACAAGATCGTCGCCGGCCAGGCCGAACTCGAACTTCGTGTCGGCGATGATGATGCCCCTCGACAAGGCGTGGAGAGACGCTTTCTGGTAGAGCTCGAGGCTCGTCCGGCGGATCTTGTTGGCCAAGGCGTTGCCGACGGTCTTCTGCATCTGTTTGAAGGTGATGTTCTCGTCGTGGCCCACCTCCGCCTTCGTCGACGGAGTGAAGATGGGTTCGTTGAGCTGTTCGGATTCGCGAAGCTTGGCCGGCAGCTTGATCCCGCTCACCTTTCCGACAGCCTTGTATTCTTTCCAGCCGGAGCCGGAGAGATAGCCGCGGACGACGCATTCAATGGGGACGACCTTGGTTTTTTTGACCAGCATCGTCCGCTTGTCGAGCAGGCCGCGGTATTTGGCCAGGACGGGCGGGAACGTCGAGGCGTCGGCGGAGACCAGATGATTGGGACAGACGAGCGAGGTGAACTCGAACCAGAATTTCGAGAGCTGGGTCAGGATCTTGCCTTTGTCCGGGATGAGCGAGGGGAGGACGAAATCGAAGGCCGAGATGCGGTCCGTGGCGACGATCAGGAGTTTGTCGTCGATTTCGTAGACATCGCGGACCTTGCCCTTTTTAAAGAGAAGCAGTTCGGGGATGGCGATACCGGCAAAAGCTGTGTCCATATTTCACCTTCGATTGTTTTTTCGGATTGGGTCCAGAGCCGGAATCCATGATACAAGAATTATTCCGTGCGGTCAAACCCGCGCCATTCATGAAGTCTCAATCGGCTTCATGCCGATGAAATTGTAGAGGCGGGCCGATGTGTCGCGGTCGCGGCGGTAGGAGTGGAGATGCGTGTCGCAGCGGGTGCAGAGGGGAACGTCGAGAACGTTGCGGGCGTCGAGCCCCGCGCCGATCAATTGACGGCGGTTGGCCTCGCGAAGGTCGAACAGATATTTCCCCGGCCGGCCGCCGATGGGGCGAAAGACATTTTGGGCCAGGCCGGAGGCCCGATATTCGTCCCGCACATCGTCTCCGACCTCGTAGCAGGACGCGGCGATGCAGGGCCCCATTCCGGCCAGCAGAGACGCCGGCCGGCAGCCGTAGCGAACGCGAAGCCCGTCCACGACGTGTTCCAAGATGCCCCGCCGCGTGCCGCGCCAGCCGCAATGGACGGCGGCGACCACGCCCTTCGACCGGTCGACGAGAAACACGGGGAGGCAGTCGGCCGTCTTCATGATCAGAAAGATCCGCGGCCGGTTCGTGGCCAGGGCATCGCCCTGGAGGCGTCGGGTCGGCGCCGCCTCTATGAAATGAACCCGCTCCGTGTGGACCTGCTTGAGCCAAATGATCTTGAAATTCTCCCATCCCGCTCTTTTTCTGAAATCGGACAGTTTCCAGTGGCGAGTGCCGAAGCCGTGGATGAGCCAGGGAATCCGGTTGAGGCGCGGGACGGTCAGAAAGAGTTGAGCGGCGGATCCGATCATTCCGAGTTTTATATCACAAGATGAATGGCGTTGCCATTGCGGGCCTCCTTGCTCTTTGATCCGGCCGCATGTATCATAGCTCCAGAAAAAAATCGATGAGGAAATCCATGAAATTCCTGGCTTTCGCCGCGTTCTTCGTTCTTCTCGCCGGCCTGGCCCATCTCGCCCCCGAGGGACGGCCGCGCCTGCGCGAGTTCGGCCTCAAACCCGGCGTCCTCGAACCCGGACCGCTCAACGCCATCACCGACGTAGCGGGAGTGAAGGTCGGCCACGTCACGCTCATCGAAGGCAAGGACGTCCGCACGGGCGTGACGGCGATCCTGCCGCACGAGGGCAATATCTTCCAGGACAAGGTCCCGGCCGCGGTCGAGGTGGCCAACGGCTTCGGCAAGCTGACGGGCACGACCCAGGTCGAGGAGCTGGGCAACCTCGAAACGCCGATCGTCCTGACCAACACGTTGAGCGTGCCGACGGCCGCCGACGCTGTGATCGATTACGTCCTCGGCCTCCCGGAGAACGAGAGCGTCGAGTCGGTCAATCCCGTCGTCGGCGAAACGAACGACGGCTGGCTGAACGACATCCGGGGCCGGCACGTCAAGAAAGAGCATGTTCTTGAAGCCATCCGGAGCGCGAAAACGGGGCCCCTCGAAGAGGGCGCGGTCGGCGCCGGCACGGGGACGATCTGCTATAACTTCAAGGGCGGGATCGGCACGTCGTCGCGGAAGCTGGCCGCGGCGCGCGGCGGCTACACGGTCGGCGTCCTCGTCCAGACCAATCACGGCGGCAATTTCCAGATCAACGGGATCCCGGTCGGAGAGAAATTGCGGGGCGGCCGGGGCGAAGGGAAGCCGGAGGCGTCCGTGCGCGACGATCCCGCGGTCCAAGGCTCGTGCATGATCGTCGTCGCCACCGACGCGCCGCTCGACAGCCGCAACCTCAAGCGCCTGGCCAGGCGCGCCCTTCTCGGCATCGCCCGGACCGGCGGATATAATTCAAACGGCAGCGGCGACTACGCCGTCGCTTTTTCCACCGCCAAAGAGGTCCGCGTCCCTCACCGTTCGACGTCCGCCGCGCAGACCGTCACTCTGCTTCGTAACGACAACATGTCGGGGCTCTTCCTGGCCGCGGCCGAAGCGGCCGAAGAGGCCATCCTCAATTCGCTGTTCAAAGCGGTCAGGATGGAGGGCAAGGACGGCCGGGTCGTCGAAGCCCTGCCGTTGGATAAGCTCAAGGAATTATTGAAATAAATGAAAAAGATGATCGGCATCCTCGGCGGCATGGGGCCGGAGGCGACGGTCTATTTTTTCAACCTGATCGTCAAACACACGGCCGCCTCCAAGGACCGGGACCACATCAAGGTGCTGATCTGGAATGATCCGACCATCCCCCCGCGGACGGACGCCATCCTCGGCCTTGGGCCCAGCCCGCTCCCGCGGCTTCTCGCCGGCGTGAAGGTCCTGGAACAGGGCGGCGCCGGCCTGATCGTAATGCCTTGCATCACCGCTCACTATTTCGCGGCCGAGATCGCGGCGCGGTCCAAGGTTCCCTTCATCGACCTGCTCGAGGAATCGCTGCGCACGGCGAAAAAACGGATTCCGGGACTGGTGAAGGCCGGACTGATCGCCAGCACGGGGACGGTCGAATCCCGCCTGTTTCACAAGCCCTTTGAAAAAAGCGGCATCGAGATCTTGACCCCGAAGCCGGCCGAACAGAGGGCCGTCATGGAGGCGATCTTCGGAGAAAATGGGATCAAAGCCGGAGTCACGACAGGGCGGCCGAGAACGGCCATCCTGCGCCTCGCCCGCGGGCTGATCGGCCGCGGCGCGGAGGCGGTGATCGCCGGCTGCACCGAGGTCCCGCTCGTCCTGCGGGAATCGGACCTGGCCGTTCCGCTCATCGAGCCGATGAGGATCGGCGCCCTGGCCTGTATAAGGAAAGCGGGGTACCGAATCAGGGAATAGCGCTCAAGGAACAGCTTGAACGATCGACGCTCCCCGAGGACAAGGATTACCTCCGCTTCCTCCAGATCAACTTCGGCCCGTTCGACCGCCAGGACGAGAACCGGCCCTTCCTCGGGACCGGGACGAAACCGGCCGGCGCCGCTTTCTATCCGCCGGACCTGACCAAACAGGAGTTCGAAGATTACGTCGCGAAGAACCCGGCCGAACGCGAACGGCTCGAAAGCTCCTTCACGGTCGTCAAGCGGGCGGGGGAAAAGCTCGCCGCCGTCCCCTATTCCGAAGTCTATCGGCCGGACCTCGAAAAGATCGCCGCCCTTCTCCGCGAGGCCGCCGCCATCACGGCAAACGCGTCCCTCAAGGCCTACCTCGGGCAGCGCGCCGCGGACCTGCTGAGCAACGACTATTATCAGAGCGACTGCCTCTGGATCGACCTCAAGGACAACCTCCCGGAGATCGTCATCGGCCCCTACGAGGTTTACGAGGACGCTCTCCTCGGACTCAAGGCGTCCTACGAAAGCTATGTCTATATCAACGACCGCGACGAGATGAATAAGATCAAGGGCTATCTCGACCACCTGGACGAGATGCAAAAACAGCTCCCGGTCGAGCCGAAATACAAGGCCCAGGACGTTCGCGGCCTCGATTCGCCGCTCAATGTCGTCTATGAACTCTTCACGGCCGGCGACGCCAAGGCCGGCGTCCAAACATCGGCCTTCGTCCTTCCCAACGACGAACAGGTCCGCGAAAAGAAAGGGACCAAAAAGGTCTTTCTCAAGAACATGATGGAAGCGAAGTTCGCCAAGAGCCTCGTCCCCATCTCCCAGCGCGTGCTCGAGCCCGCCGACGCCCAAAAGGTGTCGTTCGACGCCTATTTCACCGAGGTCATCCTCCACGAGATCTGCCACGTCCTCGGCCTCAACTACATCACCCTGCCCGACGGGACGAAGACGACGGTCGGCAAAGCTCTCAAGGACCTCAATACGCCCATCGAGGAAGGGAAGGCCGACGTGGTCGGGATCGCCAGCGTCCCGCTCCTCGTCGGGAAAGGGATCATCCCGAAGGGGCGGGAGAACGAGATCTACACGACCTACCTCGCCGGCATGTTCCGGGTCATGCGCTTCGGCGCGACCGAGGCCCACGGCCTCGGCGTTTTGATCCAGTACAATTACTTGCGCGAAAAAGGCGCCTTCGTCTTCGACCCGGCATCCCGGAAATTCAGGGTCGACTTGACCAAGATCAAGGCGGCGGTCCAGGACCTCGCCCGGCAGTTCCTGGTCCTCGAAGGCGACGGGAACTACGATGCCGTGAAAGCATTCAAGGACAAATACGGCGCCCTCGACGACATCACCAAGGCCGTGATCGAAACGCTCAAGGACATCCCGGTCGACATCGCCCCGATCTTCCGGACGAGTTATTGACGATAAGCGCGGGATGGCGCGAGGATTCCGCGCTCCGCGGTCCGAGCCTTGACTTTGGACGTCCGTTCGGGTATAACATCGCTACTTCCCAAGAGGGAGGAGGTGAATATTCGTGGCGTTTGTCGTTATTGAAGAGGGCGAATCGATCGAGAGCGCTCTGAAGCGCTTCAAGCGGAGAGTCCAGCAGGAAGCGATCATCAAGGAGATCAAGAAGCACTCGGTCTATTTCAAGCCCGGCGAAAAGAAACGGATGAAGGAAGCTCTGGCCCGCAAGCGGATGCGGCGGCGGATGAAAAGAGAAAAAGACTTCGAATATTGATCACCCATCCTCCCGAAGAGACCCGAACGGTTCATAAACCGTCCTGGTTGAAAGTTTCCCTTCCCTCGCACCCCGACTATTTCGCGGTCTCCGCGCTGATCGAGACGCATGGCCTCAACACCATCTGCCGCAGCGCGAAATGCCCGAACGTCGCGGAATGCTGGTCCCAGAGGACGGCGACCTTTCTCATTCTCGGGGACGTCTGCACGCGCGCCTGCGCGTTCTGCGCCGTCGACAAGGGGACGCCCGGGCCGCCGTCCGAGGATGAGCCCCGGCAGGTCGCCGAGGCCGCGGCCGGGCTCGGTCTGGCCCACGTCGTCGTCACCTCGGTGACGCGGGACGACCTCGCCGACGGAGGGGCGGCCCATTTCGTCCGGACGATCCGGGCCCTCCGGGAGAGACTGCCGGAAGCGAGCCTCGAGGTCCTGGTCCCGGATTTCGGCGGGGACGAAGACGCTCTCCGGTTCGTCATCAGCGCCGGCCCCGACATCCTCAATCACAACCTGGAGACCACCGAAACCCTTTATCCGGGAATCAACCGGCCGGCCGCCAACTACCGCCGGTCGCTCGGCGTCCTCCGTCTGGCCAAGGCCGAGGGGGCCGTCACGAAATCCGGCCTCATGGTCGGCGCGGGAGAGGCCGAGGACGACCTCGTCCGGACGTTCAAAGACCTCCGCCGGGCCGGCTGCGATCTTCTGACCATCGGACAGTATCTCCAGCCGACGCGGGCCCACGCGCCCGTGGTCCGCTATTATCCGCCGGAGGAGTTCGCCCGGCTCCGGAACATCGCCCTGGACCTCGGTTTCGACGACGTCGAATCGGGGCCGCTGGTCCGCAGCTCTTTTCACGCCCATAAGCTTTATGATACCTTTAAGCGATTGCGGAAAGGATCCCCATGCGCTACCTGATCTTCAGCGACATCCACGGCAATCTCGAAGCGTTGAACGCGCTGTTGAAGTCCGTCCAAAAACGGAAGATCGACCATTTTATCTGTCTCGGCGACTTGGTCGGCTACGGCGCCTCGCCCAACGAGACGATCCAGAAGGTCCGCAATCTCCGGCCGCTGTCGATCATCCGGGGCAACCACGACAAGGCCGTGACCGGGCACGATTCAATCGAGACGTTCAATCCCGTCGCCGCGGCGGCGATTTTCTGGACCAAGAAGAAGATCCTGAAGAAGAACGCCGAGTTCCTGGACCATCTCAAAAAGGGGCCGCAGGTCGTCGACGACCTGTTCGCCATCTGCCATGGCTCGCCGTTCGACGAGGACTATTACATCTTCGGGGAGTTCGACGCGGCCGAAGCCTTCGATTACCAGAAGCTCCCTCTCTGTTTCTTCGGCCACACCCACTTCCCCTTCGTTTACACGAAGAGGGACAGCACGGTGGAAGGGACGTTCATCGAAGGGGACTCGAACGAGATCAAGCTCGAGAGGGGCGTGACCTATCTCATCAATCCGGGCTCCGTCGGCCAGCCCCGCGACCGGAATCCGCGAGTGGCCTTCGCCGTCTACGACTCGGACCAACACGTCATCAAGTTCCACCGGCTCGAATACGACCTGGAGAACGCTCAGAGCCGGATCATCAAGGCCGGCCTGCCGCCCGCCCTGGCCGAGCGGCTGTCGCTGGGGATCTGACCCTTCCTCTGACCGCGGACTCTCCGCCCTGATGTCCTTGATCTCACTCCGTTCTCAGCGCGTCCATCGGCGAGAGACGTGAGGCGCGGCGGGCGGGAAAGACCCCGAAGAATATGCCTATCGCGGCCGAGAAGGCTACGGCCAGAACCACGGCCCACGAGGTGATGACGATGGGCAATGAGGGGAAGATCCGGCGCGCGGCCACCACGGCCGCCGCCGTCATCAGGACTCCGATCAGGCCGCCGATCATCGACAGCACGGCGGATTCCACGAGGAACTGGCGCGAAATATCCCGAGAACGAGCGCCCAGCGCCTTGCGCAGGCCGATCTCTCGGGTGCGCTCGCTGACCGACGCCAGCATGATGTTCATGATGCCGATCCCCCCGACGACGAGAGAGATGGCGGCGATGCCGGCCAGGATGAAGGTTAGGGCGTCGACGATCGTATTGAGCGTGGCCAGCAGCTGGTTTTGGGAAACGATGGTGATGTCGTCCTCACCGTTATGACGCGATTGGATCAGCTTTCGGATGGAAGCTACGGCTCCGGGGACCGCCTCGTCGGAGCTCGCCCGAACGAGGATTTGATACAGGCCGTCGGTGTTGAACAGCCGCCGGGCCGCGGAAACGGGGATGAACACGACATCATCAAGATCGAATCCGAGGCTGGTCCCGCGAGGCTCCATCACCCCGATCACCCGGAACGGCGTTCCCATCACCAGAATGAACTTCCCCAGAGGATTCACATCATCGAAGAGCTCCGCCCGGATTTTGGTCCCGATGGCCGCCACCCGGCGCTCCCTTTCGACATCGTCGGGACCGAAAAACTGGCCGGTCGCGAGACCGTGGCCGCGAACAGACGGATATTCATGTCCCGTGCCGGTCACCCAGGTGTTCCGCGAAACCCCCTC
>JAPKZI010000009.1 GCA_026393865.1 Candidatus Aminicenantota bacterium | reverse complement strand
TGTCGATCGACGCCTTCGCCGAGCAGCACATCTTCAAGCCGCTGAAGATGTATCATACGCTCTATAAGCCCGCCTCGAAATATCCGGGTCTGTCCGTGCCGACCCAGGTCGTCGACGGCAAGCCGCTCATCGGCGTCGTTCACGACCCGCTGGCCCGGCTGCAAGGCGGCGTGTCCGGGAACGCGGGCCTTTTCTCCACCGCGGACGACCTGGCCCTGTTCGCCCAGATGATCCTGGGCAAGGGGGAATGGGACGGCGTCCGCATCCTGGCACCCTTGACCGTCGAGCGCATGACTTCGATCTATCCCCGGGCGCCGCTCTCCGGCCGCGGCTTGGGCTGGGATCTGAGCTCGGTCTACGCGAGCAACGGCGGCGACCTGTTCGGCCCGCGTTCGTTCGGGCATTCCGGCTACACCGGGACGTCGCTCTGGATCGATCCCGAGACCGAGACCGTCGTCGTTTTCCTGACGAACAGCGTTCATCCCGAGGATAAAGGAGAGATCGTCCCTCTCCGGAGCCGCGTGGCGAACGTCGTCGCGGCGTCGATCATCAAAAAATGAGCGGGAGGGCATCATGAAATTCGTCCTGGTCGCGTTCTGCTGCGGAGCGATTTCGCTGGCCTTCATGGCCGAAGGTCCGTCCGGGACGGCGAAGACTCCGGCCCTGATCACGGTCGTCAAGATCCTGCCGACGGCGGGACATAATAGACATTACGTCTCCAATCGCGAGCCGCTCGCTCCGAGCCCCTTGATCAAGCTTCCGATCGGAGGCATCGAGCCCAAGGGCTGGCTGCTCAGTCAGCTCCAGCTGATGCGCGACGGATTCACCGGCCGCCTCAAGGAACTCAGCTCATTCCTGGGTTCAGGGAGCGGCTGGCTGACGCTCAAAAACAAAGGCTGGGAGGAGATGCCGTATTGGCTGAAAGGCTACGGCGACCTCGGCGCCATCCTGAAGGACGCCGCGCTCATCGGCGAGACGAAAGGCTGGATCGATGAGGCTCTGGGCAGCCAGCAGCCCGACGGATATTTCGGGCCTCCCGACAACAAGAAGAACCTCGACCTCTGGCCCAACATGCTCCTGCTTTCCATCCTGCAGAGCGCTCATGAGGCGACGGGCGATCCGCGCGTCCTTCCCTTCATGACGAAATATTTCCGCTATGAGCTGGACCTGCCGGCGGAACGCCTTCTCCCCGGCAGCTGGCAGAAACTCAGGGGAGGGGACAACCTCGAAAGCGTCTATTGGCTTTATAACCGGACAAGAGAGAGATTCCTGCTCGACCTGGGCCGGAAGCTCTATGAGCGGACCTCGGACTGGACGTCGCCGCTTTTCAACGAGGAGCGCGATGCCAAAGACCTGATCAGCTCGTTCTATCACGGCGTCAACATCACCATGGGGTTTCGCCAGCCCGGCGTTTATTTCCAGCAGGCGAAAGAGAAGAAATACCTGGACGCCGTCGAGCGCAATTACGCCTTGGTCATGGGCGAGCTCGGCCAGCAGCCCGGGGGCATGTTCGGAGCGGACGAGAACCTGAGGCGCGGTTATGGGGATCCCCGCCAGGGCGCGGAGACCTGCTCCATGGTCGAGTTCATGTATTCCAACGAATCTCTCCTCAAGATCACGGGCGAACCGCGCTATGCGGAGCGCTGCGAGGAGATCGCCTTCAATTCGCTTCCCGCTTCGACGCTTCCCGATCTCAAGGGCTTGCATTACCTGACGGCGCCCAACCTCATTTCCTGCGACAGCTCGGCCGCGCATGATTTCCAGAGCGAGGGCACGCTCCTCTCCTACGATCCTTGGAGCTACCGCTGCTGCCAGCACAACTTCGCCTTCGGCTGGCCTTATTACAGCGAGCATCTCTGGATGGCGACCCAGGACGAAGGACTGACGGCGGCGCTCTACGCGCCCTCGCGGGTCACAGCCAAAGTCGGCCCCGGCGTCGAGGTCAGGATCGACGAGAATACAGCCTATCCGTTCGGCGATACGATCGACTTCACGGTCTGGACATCCCAACCCGTCGAGTTTCCGCTCTATATGCGGATTCCCGAATGGTGCGCGATGGCGAAGGTTTTCATCAACGGAGAGGCCGTGACGGGCCAGGCGCCGGCGTCGAGCTATGCCGGTCTCAAACGAACATGGAAGAACGGCGACCAGGTCCGTCTCGAACTCCCCCAGAAGATCGAAGTCAAGACCTGGAGCCGGCTGGGGAACGCGGTCTCCGTTCGCCGCGGCCCGCTCTGGTATTCGCTCAAGATCGGAGAACAGGTCAAACGTTACGGAGGGACGGACGCCTGGCCCGCGGTCGAGATCCTGCCCACGACGCCCTGGAATTACGGCCTGGCCGTGGACCCGGCCGATCCGGCGGCGTCCATCTCGATCTTCGAGAGGAAGACGCCGGCCTATCAGCCGTTCACTCTCGAAGCGGCCCCCATCGTTCTCAAGGCCAAGGCGAAAAGAGTCCCGGAATGGAAAGAGGAGAAGCGCATGGTCGGAAAGGTCCCCCCCTCTCCGATGCGGACCGGCGCTCTTTTGGAGGACGTCACGCTCATTCCCATGGGGTGCGCGAGGCTGCGCATTTCCGTTTTCCCGACCGTTAAATAGAAAAGAGGCCTTATGGAAAGAGCGAAAAAGACTTTTCCGCTGTTCCTCCTCGTTCTGCTTACCTTGGGCCCCGCGTCCGGCCTGGGCCAGGAGGAGAGATCGGGCGCCTTGACCTACGGCGCTGAGTTCGACTTCAATTCGAGGTATATCTGGCGCTCCTTTGCCTGGAGCGAGGGAGCGGTCTGGCAGCCGACGGCCTGGTTGAGCCGGTCCGGACTGACCTTTTCGGTCTGGGGGAATTTCGTCCTCAACCGCGAACCGAATTACCGCCGGTTCAACGAGGTGGATTTCCGCCTGTCCTACAAGAAGGAATGGGGGGCCTTCACGGTCGAGCCGGCCTTCAACATCTATTCCTACCCAAACCAGGACAAGGCCGAAAATCCGATGACCGGAGAGCTCGAACTTCAGATCACGTATGACCTGGGCCTGGGCGGTTTGAGTCTGGAAACGGCCCACTTTCTGGACCTCTGGGAGAACAAGGGCGGCTACGTCGGCGAGGTCGGGATCCAGCTCGAACAGGAAGCGGGAGCGAACCTGATCCTGAACGCGGCTGCCCGGCTCACCTTCGCCAACGCCAAATTCAACTTCTATTATGTCCCCCTGGACAAAGGGGCGGTCAGCGCCTTCATTCTCGAACTCGGATTGACCTATACTTTTTCCGCCCCCTTCTACATCCGGCCTCATTTCGAATGGAACAGCCTGCTCGACGGCGATCTGAAGGCCGCGGTGGCCTCGTCCTCATGGGTCTCCAGCGGCAAGTCGTCGCTCCTGAATTTCGGGGTCACCGTCGGCGTCGAATACTGAAGGAATCCGGTTCCCGGACCGCTGTCTTTTCTGCGGCGGCTTGAAAAATCCGGGAAAATCCCCATAATAGAAGGCTCGCATTTATTTTATCGTGATATGGAGGCCATTTTGAAGAAACGGATCATTGTCGTTCTCATCCTTTTTTTCGGCGTTCTAGGGCTCAGCCTCTCCGCCGCGGCCCAGGACAAAGCGGCCGAGACCAAGAGCGAGGTGCCGGAACTCACCGCTTTCCACGACATCATCTATCCGATCTGGCATACGGCCTACCCAGAGAAGGACTACGCGGCCCTCCGAAAATACGTCACCGACGTCAATAAGCTGGCCGCTCCCATTTTTACGGCCAAGCTCCCCGGCATTCTGCGGGAGAAGGAAGCCAAATGGAAGGAAGGCGTAGCGACCCTGAAGACAGCGGTGGACGATTACAACAAGGCGGCCGCCGGCAAAGACGACCAGGCCCTTTTAAGCGCCGCGGAAGCGCTCCACGCTAAATATGAAGCCCTGGTCCGCACCCTCGCCCCGGTGCTCAAGGAAATGGACGTGTTCCATCAGGCACTCTATATCGTTTTTCACACATACCTGCCGGAGAAGGCGTATGACAAGATCCGCGGCGCCAGCGCGGACCTGGTGACCAAGGCTGAAGCCATCACCAAGGCGACCCTGCCCAAGAGGCTGGAGGCCAAGGCCGAGGCCTTCAAAAAGGCCGCCGCCGACTTGTTGATCGCGGCTAAGACGCTCGACGCGGCCGGCCAGGCCCACGACCATGACGGCATGGAGAAGGGCGTGGACACGGTCCACGCGAAATACCAGTCTCTCCAGACGCTTTTCGAATAGAGAATCTTACCTCCTTCAGCAGGAAGACAAGTTCGTTTCCCCGGTCCCCCGAGGTTTGCTTATCGCGGGTTCCTATGCTATAAAATCGTCATCGTTTTAAGGAGGGCTTTATGAGAAAGACGACGATCTCCAGGATCATGATTCTGTCTCTGACCTTTATCCTCGCGGCGGCCTGGCTCCAGGCCATCGACATCAACGACACGAAGATGCTGACCCAGCCGGCCATCGGCAGGACACACATCGCTTTCGTCTATGCCAATGACCTTTGGGCGGCCGATCTGGACGGGAAGAACGTCCGCCGCCTGACGTCCGACCTGGGGGTGGAGGGTTATCCGGCCTTTTCGCCGGACGGGAGCCTGCTCGCCTTCAGCGCCCAGTTTGACGGGAACATGGACGTTTACACCGTCCCCGTCCTGGGCGGAATTCCCAAGCGCCTGACCTGGCATCCGAGCCCGGACCTCGTCCAGGGCTTCACCCCGGACGGCAAGGCCGTGTTTTTCGCCTCGAGCCGGGCCAGTTTCACGGGCGCGTACAGCAAGCTCTACACGGTCTCGCTGGATGGAGGATTTCCAGAGGAGCTCAAGGTCCCGAACGCGGCCCGGGCGGTCTATTCGCCGGACGGGACGCGATTGGCCTATAACCCTCTGCCGGACGCGTTCACCCAGTGGAAAAACTATCGGGGCGGCCGCAATTCCGTCATCTGGATCCTGAAGCTGAGCGACTTGTCCCTCGAAAAGGTCCCCCAGCCCGAGGGGCGGGCCAACGATCCCGGGCCGATGTGGATCGGGGACAAGGTTTATTTCCGCTCGGATCGAAACGGCGAGTTCAACCTCTTCTCCTATGATCCAAAGACCAAAGAGGTCAAACAACTGACGAACCACACCGACTATCCCATTCTCAACGCCGCGGCCGGCGGGGGAAAAATCATCTATGAGCAGGCCGGTCAGCTTTTTGTTTTCGATCCGCAGACCGCCAAAAGCGCGCGGCTGAAGATCGGCGTTTCCGCCGACCTCGGCGAGCTTCGCGAGCGCTTCGTCCGAGGGGCGAGGTGGGTGCGGAACGCGGATCTCTCGCCGTCGGGAGCTCGGGCCGTGTTCGAGTTCCGGGGTGAGATCGTGACCGTGCCCGCGGAGAAGGGCGACGCCCGCAATATCACCAACGCGCCGGCATCGCACGAGCGATCCCCGGTCTGGTCGCCGGACGGCCGGTCCATCGCTTATTTCTCGGACGCCTCGGGCGAATACCAGCTCCGTGTTCGCCCCCAGGACGGCAAGGGAGAGGTCAAGACCTTCAAGCTCGCCGGAAGCGGGTTCTTCGATTCGCCGGTCTGGTCGCCGGACGGCCAGAAGATCTCCTTCGGAGACAATTCCCGAACTCTCTATTGGCTGGACCTGAAGACCGGGATCCAGAAGAAGATCGCGGTCGACTTTCAGCTCGGCGGGCGAGGCGGCAATTCGACCGCCTGGTCGCCGGATTCCAAGTGGATCGCTTACACCCTGAACTCCGCGACCTATATCCAGCGGGTTTGCGCCTATTCGCTCGAGCAGGACCGGGCCTTCCCGATCACGGACGGCCTGAGCGAAGTGAGCGATCCGGTTTTCGACGCGTCGGGAAAATACCTTTATTTCTTCTCCTCGACGGACGCCGGTCCCGTGAAGCAGTGGTTCGATATGTCGAACGCCGACATGCGGTTGACGAGCTCGATCTACGTCGCGGCCCTGACCAAAGACGCACCGAACCCGTTGGCCAAGGAGAGCGACGAGGAAAAAGGGACGCCGGACAAGCCCGCGGTCGATAAAACCCCCGCGGCCAAAACCGAGGCCAAGTCCTCCCCGGCCGCCGTGCTCAAGGAGGAGAAACCCGCGGCCGCGCCGGCGAAGGCCGCCGAGACGTTCAAGATCGATTTCGACGGCCTCGACCACCGGATCCTGGCTTTGCCCGTTCCGGCGGGAAGCTATCGAGGCCTGGCCGCCGGCGAGGCGGGACAGCTCTTCTACCTCGAGAATCCGGCCGTTTCCGGCCCTGGTGCTCCAGGAGCGACGCTCCACAAGTTCGATTTCAAGACGCGCAAGGACGAGGTCGTTCTTAACGGAGTCTCCGGATACGAAATCTCCGTCGATAAAAAGAAGATCTTCTATGTGTCCGGAGGCGGTTATTTCATCACCTCCCTGACGCCTAAACCCCAGCCGGGCCAAGGTCGATTGAACACCGATGCTATCGAAGTCAAGATTCAGCCCGTCGCCGAATGGAAACAGATCTATGACGAAGCCTGGCGGATCAACCGCGATTACTTCTATGCGACGAATATGCACGGCGCCGATTGGCCGGCGATGAAGGCCAAATACGAGGTCTTTCTGCCCCACGCCGCCTGCCGCGGCGACCTGAACCGGATCATCCAGTGGATGTGTTCTGAGCTCGGTGTCGGCCACCACCGGGTCGGCGGAGGAGACTCTCCGTTCGAGGTCAGGAGCGTTCCGGGCGGTCTTTTGGGGGCCGATTATGCCGTCGAAAACGGCCGGTACCGGTTCAAGAAAGTGTTCGGCGGATTGAACTGGAATCCCGAGCTCCGCGCGCCGCTGACCGAGCCCGGCGTGGAGGTGAAGAGCGGAGAATACCTTTTGGCCGTGAACGGAAAGGACCTCCGGCCGCCGGCTAACCTGTACGCCATGTTCGAGAACACGGCCGGCAAGATCGTCGAGATCACGGTCGGCCCGAACCCCGACGGGACGGGTTCGCGCACGGTCGCGGTCGTTCCGATCGCCAGCGAATCCGCCCTCCGCAACCGCGACTGGGTCGAGGGCAACCTCAAGAAGGTCGAACAAGCCACGGGCGGCCGCGTGGCCTACGTCTACGTCCCCAATACGACCACGCTCGGCCACACCTATTTCAAGCGGTATTACTACCCGCAGGCCGACAAAGAGGCTATCATCGTCGATGAGCGTTTCAACGGCGGCGGCCTGGTAGCCGATTATTACATCGACCATCTGCGCCAGCCGCTCGTCAGCTATTGGAACACGCGCTACGGGGCCGACTTCAAGTCGCCCAGCGCTTCGATCCAGGGCCCAAAGGTCCTCATCGCAGACGAAATGGCCGGTTCCGGAGGCGATCTCTTCCCCTGGATGTGGCGTAAGTTCAAACTGGGCCCCATCGTCGGCAAGAGGACGTGGGGAGGGCTGGTCGGCACCCTCGGCTTCCCGGTCCTGATGGACGGCGGCTCCGTCACCGCTCCCAATCTGGCCATCTGGACCGAGGACGGGTGGGTGGTGGAGAACGTCGGGGTTCCGCCGGATGTCGAGATCGATCAGACTCCGGCCGAGGTCATCGCCGGGCGCGATCCGCAGCTGGAGAAAGCGATCCAGATCGTCCTGGACGAGCTCAAGAAGAATCCTCCGAAGAAGCTCCCGCGCCCTCCGTATCCGATCCGGGTCCGGCGTTAAAAGGCGTCCTCAAGCGGAGGGAGCGAGTACAACCTGGCCTTCATGGGCCTGAACGATTACGACGAGGGGAGGTTCGAGGCCAATTCCTACGGTTTCAATATCGGGCTGAGTTTCACCTTCGGTTCGATGTTCAGCAACGTGGTGAATCCCCGGTTCGAATAGGAAAGGGATTATTTGGACGCGGCTGCGTCCTTGAGCTTCTCGTAGAGGAAGGCCGCCCGGATGGTGGCCCCGGCCGCGTTCTCCAGGTCCTTTTTGGCCAAGAAGGCCGTGGCCTGTTTCTCGATCTCGGCGGCGTATTCGGCCAGCCAGGCATCGGCCGAGGCCGCGCCCGCCTGTTCGACCTCTTTCTTCAGCGCGGCCAGGAACTGTTGCAGCTTGGCCACCCCGTCCTTATCAGTCGCGCTTTGGGGGCAGAGCGCATAGACCTTCTCCAGGATCCGGTAGAGGGCTTTCGATCCGGAGTAGTCGTTCTTGGCGAAGGCGTCGTCGGCGTTCGTCTCTTCATAACGGGCCAAGCGGAAGAGAAGATTCGCGTCCATGCTGGCCGTCCGCAGGGTCTGCGTTTTGGCCGCGGTCATTGCGTCCTTGGCCTTCTGAGCGGCCTGGCGTTCGGCCACGAGGGCCAGGAGCTTGTTCATCTCGCCCTGAACCTCGGGGGCGGGCTGTTTATCCGTTCCGGCCCGGCCCGGCTCGGCGGCCGTCAGTTTTTTCCGTTCGTTGATCTTCCGGGTCATGTCGTTGTAGGCGTCCACGTAGGGCCCTTTTTCCGGGAGCATACCCTTGAATTTATCGGCGAGTTTTTCGATTTCCTTGATGTCCTGGGGGTTTTTGGAAGCAAGGAGTTTTAAGAATTCATCTCCTATGATGTTGAGAATGTCGGAACCGCTTCCCCGGCGCGCGGAGCTCTGGCCGTCCCCCGACGGCGAAACGGGGGGTTTTTGAAGCTGGCCCGAGCGGGGACCGGAGGGACTATAATAAGACATCTTCGATGGCGATTCGCTTTTTTTTGTCAAGACGAAGACGAGAACGGCGACGCCGACGAGAAGGATCAGGGCGGGAACAAACAATTTCCGCAATTGGAATTTGACGGGGATCTCCCGGGAACCCCGGGAGTCCTGCCTGGAGATTTCCTTGAGCGAGGATGGCAGACCCTTTTCGATGCCCGTCAGGTCTTGGCGGAGCTCCTCGGCACTCTGGTAGCGTTTCTGGCGATCCTTGGCCAGGCATTTGAGGATAAGGCGGGAGAACGATTCCGGCACGAGGGGGTTGATCTGCCGGGAATCACGGGGAAGCTCGCTTTTGTGCTTGATGGCGATGCTGATGGGAGTCTGGCCTTCGAAGGGGGCCCGGCCGGTGACCATCTCGTGCATGATCACGCCCAGCGAGTAGATGTCCGAGCGGGCATCGACTTCCTTGAGGTCGACCTGCTCGGGCGACATGTATTCGGGGGTTCCGAGCATAACGCCGGAACCCGTGACTCCGTCCGCCTCCAGGAAACGGGCCAGCCCGAAGTCCATGACCCGGACATTGCCCTCCCTATCGATCATGATGTTCTGGGGCTTCAGGTCTCGGTGGATGACGCCCAAGCGGTGAGCTTCGATGAGGCCTTCACAGACCTGTTTGGCGATGCTGATGGCCTTCGGCGTGGTGATGGTCCCGGAGCGGCGGATGAAGTTCTTGAGGTCCTCGCCCTCGACGTATTCCATGGTGATGAAGTGGGCCAGTCCGTACTCTCCCAGGTCATAGAGGCGGCAGACGTGGCGGTGGGAGATCTTCCGGGCGAATTTGAGCTCGTTCTTGAACCGCTCGACGGCCTTCTCATTGAAGCCGATCTCGGGCTTGATGAGCTTAAGGGCGACGACCTCCTGGATCTTCTGGTCAAAAACCTTGTAAACTCTGCCCATGCCGCCCTTGCCCAGCTCTTCGATCACTTCGTAGCGGCCGGCGAACAACGCCCCCCGGGACAGCTCTTCGAAGGGCGTGACCATGGTCTTGGTAAAAGAGGGGGTGGGATTCGAGATATCGGAGGGCAGGGGAGTGGCGCACTTATGACAGAAGCGGCTGTCGGGCAAATTCTCGGTCTGGCAGGAGGGGCATTTCATCTATCATTCCCCAGATGAACTTAGCATGAGCCTCGATTTCTGTCAAATGGGCCGAAGCGCGAGGCGCGGCTTTGCGCGATTTTTGCTATAATGAAGCGATCGCCGAGGAGCTTTGAACATGAAACCTATCCTTGTCATCCTTGCCGCCGGCATCGGCAATCGCTACGGGGGTCTGAAACAAATGGACCAGGTCGGACCCTCCGGCGAGACCATCGTCGATTATGCGATCTATGACGCCGGCCGGGCGGGATTCGGGAAGGTCGTCTTCGTCATCCGGAAGAGCATCGAGAAGGAATTCCATGAGGTCTTTCTGACCCCATTGCGGTCAAAGCTGGATATCGATTACGTCTTTCAGGAGCTCCAAAACATCCCCGAGGGGCTGTCCGTCCCGGCCGGCCGGATCAAGCCCTGGGGGACGAGCCATGCCGTGCTCGTCTCTGAACCTAAAGTCGATGGCCCCTTCGCCGCCATCAACGCCGATGATTTCTACGGCGCGCGGGCCTACGCGGTCATGGCCGACTTCTTGCGAAATGTGAAAGCGGATGACGCGTCGTTTTCACTGGTCGGCTATAAGCTGGGAACGGCCCTCTCCGAGCACGGCACCGTGGCCAGGGGTGTCTGCGAAGTGGCCGAAAAGGGGCTCTTGAGGACTATCGTCGAGCGGACGTGCATCGAAAAAACGGCGGACGGGGCCCGGTTCCTGAATGAAGCGGGCCAGGAGGTGCGGCTCACCGGACGGGAGACGGTGTCCATGAATTTCTGGGGATTCACGCCGGCTTTCTTTGGATTCGCCCGAACGGAGTTCGAAGCTTTCCTCAAAGACAGAGGGAACGACCTGAAATCCGAGCTGTATATCCCGCTGGTTGTCAACAAGCTGGTCAAGAACGGACAGGCTTCGGTCAAGGTCCTTCCCAGCGCAGACAAATGGTTCGGCGTGACGTATCGGGAAGACAAGCCGAGAGTCATGGCCGAAATCGCCCGTCTTGTCGCGGCCGGCAAATATCCGACGCCTCTCTGGCGCTGATCGTTCCAGATCGGATCGGTCTTATTTTTTTGGGATTCGGATCTTGATGTTCCTATACCAGACCGCGTCCGTATGGTCCTGAAGGACGATATGCCCTTTCCGTTTTTCGGCGAACTTGGGGATGTCCTTGTATTTGCTTTTAGCCAGGAGCTGGCCGAAGGCGGCCGTGTCCAGGTCGAATTCGAGAACTTTGACCCCATTAAGCCAATGCTCGCCGTGCTTTCCGATGAAGACGATCTTAGCCGTGTTGTATTCGCCGACCGGTTTCAGTGTTTTGTTCCGGGGACCGATCAGATCGTAAAGGGCTCCCGCCGTCCGGTTCGGGCCGTTCTTGGCATCGGGGTGTTTATCGTCGTCCAAGACCTGATATTCAAATCCCAGGGCGGCATGAGATGGGGGATTGGCCGTCAAGGGACGAGCCTTCGGCTCGCCACTCGCCCGTGGTTTATTTTCACGGGCGAGTACGGCGGAAGTGGACCCCCCGGGCAAGCCCGGGGCCCCGGCCGCCGTCGACATCTCCTCCGAGACGTTGTATTTGACACCCGAATTGCCGCCGGGGCTGATCTTCCAGTCGAAAGCGAGCTCGAAGTCCTCGAATTCCTCGATGGTCATCAGGTCGCCGCCGAGGAGCGGTTGGCCGTCCTTCTGAAGGGGCACGTCCTTCGTCGGCACTTTTTTGATGGCTCCGTTCTCGATGATCCAGTGCTCCGGTGGAACGTGGGTATAACCTAGCCCCCGCCACCCGGCGAAAGTTATTCCGTCGAACAGGAGGACCCAGCCCTGGGCTTTTTCCTGGGCGATCAGAACATTCGCGGCCTCGGGTTGAGATGTATTCCCGTTCGGCGCCATCACCGCGGCCGCAGACATCGACGCCAAGAAGATAAATATAGGGCTCCACGTTTTCTTCAGCATATTCTTTCTCCCTTGATTGTATTCTTATCACGTTCACATTTTAAAATATAGCAAAAGAATCCCGTTCTGTGTATAAATAAATAAGGGCCGACGGTGCCGAACGAAGCGCCCCTCATGACAGGAAAGGAGGCCGGAATGAAAAAAATGAAACGCAGGGAATTTCTCGGGGATGCGGCGAAAGCATCGCTCTCGGCCTCGGCTATCGCCGCCGGCCTGGCGACCGCCGCGGCGGCTGCCGCTTCAACCCGGCAGAAACCTGCCTCAAGCGACAGGATCCGGGTGGGCTTGATCGGCGCGGGCGACCAGGGGAAGGCCGACCTCGGCGCTTTTCTCCGTCTGCCGGAGATCGACTGTCCGGCCGTCTGCGACGTCGATGAGAAACGGCTCGCCGAAGGGATCAAGAGAGTAACCGACGCTCGCGGCAAGGCCCCGGACGGCTATAAGGATTTCCGCAGGATCCTCGACCGCAAGGACGTCGATGCCGTCATCGTCGGGACGCCCGATCACTGGCATGCTCTCCTGACCGTCCTGGCCTGCCAGGCCGGCAAGGACGTCTATGTCGAAAAGCCGCTGGCGACGACCATCGCGGAAGGCCGAGCCATGGTCACGGCCGCGCGCAAATACAACCGCATCGTCCAAGTGGGCACTCAGCAGCGCAGCTCCAAGCACTACCAGGCCGCCCGGGACTTCGTCAAATCCGGCCGGCTCGGCAAGATCCGGATGACGCGCGCCTGGGCCTATCTCGATTGGAAGGGCTCGCTCGGAAGCCCTCCGGACGGACCCGCTCCTCCAGGCGTCGATTACGACATGTGGCTCGGTCCGGCGCCGGCCCGGCCGTTCAATTCGATGCGCTTTCACCACAACTTTCGCTGGTTCTGGGACTATTCCGGCGGCCTGGCCACGGACTGGGGCGCGCACATGATCGACGTGGTCATGTGGATCATGGGGGAAGAACCGGTCGGGGCCATGGCCATCGGCGGAAAATACGGTTTTCCAGACGACATCCGGGAAACGCCGGACACGCAGCAATCCGTCATCGAATTCCCCACTTTCTCGCTCGTCTGGGAACACATGATCGGCTGCGGGATCGGGCCGTGGCAAAGGGAGCACGGCTGCGAGTTCCACGGTGAGAACGGAATTCTCGTTGTGGACAGGGGAGGATGGGAGGTCCATGCCGAAACCGATCAGCTCAAGCAGCCGGACCGAGTCTTCCGCATGTTGCCCAAGCCGCGCCAGGGGGGATCGGGCGATTTTCATTTCGAACATATCAGGAATTTCGTCGAATCCATGAAAACGCGAAAGACGCCGACCGCGGACGTCGAGATCGGCCACAAGTCGGTCCTGGCCTGCCACCTCGGAAATATCGCCGTGCGTCTGGCCGCGCCCGTGATCTCGAACCAATTGTTTCCCCAACAAGAGCCGATCCTGCTTGTCGACAGGAATAAATACCGCTTCGAGCTCGGCATGTGCTCGTACACGTTCCGGGCGTTCGGCTTGGACGAGACGATCGGCATGACCAAGCGGCTGGGACTGCGGAAAATCTCGCTCAAGAGCATGCATTTGCCGTTGGAGAGCTCTCCGGATCAGATCCGGGCGATCGCGGCGAAGCTCAAGCAGTCCGGGCTCGATCCCTATGCGGGCGGGGTGATCTATATGAGGACCGAAACCGAAACCAGGCAGGCGTTCGATTACGCCAAAGCCGCTGGCATGAAAATGATCGTCGGTGTTCCGAATCACGAGCTCTTGGACCTGGCTCATGAACTCGTCAAGCGGTCCGGTATCGGGCTGGCCGTCCATAACCACGGACCCACGGACAAGCTCTATCCGACGCCCGAAAGCGTTTACGACAAGATCAAAGGCATGGACATGCGCGTCGGCCTATGTCTCGATGTCGGGCATACGCAGCGATGCGGGATCGACCCGGCCGGCGCGGCCGAGCGGTACAAAGAGAGGCTGCTCGATCTCCATATCAAGGACGTGACCGATTCGACAGAGAAAGGCTCGACCGTCGAGATCGGGCGAGGCGTCACCGACATTCCGAAACTGCTGAGGACGCTCATCAAGCTGAATTACGCCGGAGCGGTCAGCCTGGAATACGAAAAGGACGAGAAGGACCCTCTGGCCGGGGCGGCGGAGTCGATCGGGTACGTCAGAGGGGTTTTGGCTTCGCTTTAGTCAAGGGACGAGCCTTCGGCTCGCCACTCGCCCGTGGCTTATATCTACGGGCGAGTACGGCGGAAGTGGACCCCCGGGCAAAGCCCGGGGCCCCGGCCGCCGTCGAAAAACGAAGACACTTTCCCATCTCGCCGGAAGGAAGGCGAGATGAGGGATTGTCCATAAGGAGAGAGCTCGCATGATCGAAGGGTTCGCCTTCGCCCGGGCGGGATTGCTCGGGAATCCGTCTGACGGCTATTTCGGCAAGGTCATCGCCGTCTCGATCAAGAATTTCCGGGCGCGATTGGCGCTCGAGGACAGCCCGGACATCCGCATCGTTCCGTCCGCGGACGAGGAGGAGCGCTACGGATCGCTTTCCGAATTCGCTGAAAAGGTCGGGCTTTACGGCTATTACGGAGCCGTCCGCCTCATCAAGGCCGCCATGAAAAAGTTTTATGAATATGCTCTTTCTTCCGGCGTAGTTCTTCCGCGGAAGAATTTTACGGTCCGCTTCACATCCGACATCCCCCGGCAGATCGGACTGGGCGGCTCGAGCGCCATCATTACTGCGACCATGAGAGCCTTGATGAATTTCTACGAACTGACGATCCCGATCGAGGCGCAACCCGGGCTCATCCTCGGCGCGGAAAGGGATGAACTCGATATCAACGCCGGACTCCAGGACCGGGTTACCCAGGTCTATGAAGGCTGCCTGTACATGGACTTCGACAGGGATCTCCTCAGGGACAGGGGCTATGGCCGGTATGAACGCTTGGATGCTGACTTGCTTCCCCCTTTATACCTCGCTTACAAGCCGGCCCTGGGAAAGGTCTCCGGCCGCGTCCTGAACGAGATCCGGATCAAGGTCGACCGGGGCGATCCGTTCACCCTCGAAACGCTGAAAAAGCTGGCCGGGCTGGCCGACCAGGGACGCGCGGCGATCCTGGAACAGGACCATGACCGGCTGTCCCGGCTCATCAACGAGAACTTCGACTTGCGCCGGTCGATTATGACCATTCACCCCGCCAATCAGGAGATGATCGACACGGCCAGGGGCTGCGGCGCTTCGTCCCATTTCGCCGGATCGGGGGGGTCGATTCTTGGGACCTTTAAGGACGAGGTCATGTTTGAGCGGCTGTTAGAGGAACTGGGGAGATTAGGCGCGATCGTGGTCAAGCCGATTGTCTTCTAAAAAAGCCTGTCCCTCCTGAACGAAGCGAAGGATCTCATTCAACCTCGGGAGGTCCCGTCCGTCAATAGTTTTCCGCGAGCACCTCGTAGAACGCGCGAGCATGCAAGCAGGCCGGACAGTTCTGGGGCGCCTCTTTGCTCTCATGGATGTAGCCGCAATTGCGGCATTTCCATTTCACGACGACGTCCTTCTTGAAGACCTTACCCTCACGGACATTGGCCAGCAGTTTCCGGTAGCGCTTTTCATGATGAGCCTCGATCTCGCTGATTTCCTTGAACTGCTTGGCGATCTCGGGGAAGCCTTCTTTCTCGGCCGTCTTTTCCGCCTCCTTGTAAAGCTTGGTCCATTCGAGGTGTTCGCCGGCCGCGGCGGCTTCGAGGTTGGCCGCCGTTTCGCCGATTACGCCGGCGGGATAAGAGGCCGTGATCTCGAGGTCTCCGCCTTCGAGGAATCGGAAGAACCGCTTGGCGTGCTCTTTTTCGTTCTCGGCGGTCTCGAGGAAGATCTCGGCGATCTGCTCGAAGCCTGCTTTCCGGGCGACGCCGGAGAAGTAGGTGTAGCGGTTCCGGGCTTGAGATTCTCCGGCGAACGAAGCCAGGAGGTTCTTTTCCGTTTGGGTCCCTTTGATGGATTTCGACATGGTCATTTCTCCTTGTTCGCTCCGGTCACGCTTTCCATAAGCCGTGGAGATTGCAATATTCGCGGGCGGAAACCTTGCCTTTGACGCAGAACACGGCTTCGGGAGCCTGGCCGGGTTTCAAGAACTGGCGATAGACGAATCCGCCGTCGATGACCTCGACCCACTGGATGTAGTGCTTGTCCTCCATAGGGTGGGGGACGGAGCCCACTTTGACCTTGACCCCGTCGGCCGTCTTCTCGATCACCGGGACATGCTTTTCCTTGGACGCGTCGACCGTGTTCTCGGTCAGCAGGTTCATAGGCTGGCCGCAGCAGACGAGCTCGGCGCCTCCGACAAATAATACTTCGACGATATTCCCGCAGAGGGCGCACTTGAAGACTTGGAGTCTTTGACTGACTTTCGGCATATGCAACTCTCCTTATTGATTTTTAGAGAATATATTTTATATTTCGATGACAGATAACTCAACCCCTAAATTTTTGGCTGAATTCCGGGGACGCTAACCATAATTCGTATAGCGTTTAGGACTTTTATTTTTCGGAAGGCGAATTAAGGTTAGTATCCCCGGAATTGATAAGAGTCAGAGTTTCCCGTAGTCCCTGAAGGCCTCGACCATGGCCCGGATGTTCGCCAGCGGGACGTCGGGCCCGACCTCCCCGCAGGCGATGAGACCGCCATCCGGCGTGCCGCACGATTCGAATGTCCGGTGGACCTCTTCTTTGACCTGGGCGGGGGAGCCGAAGGGAAGGACGTTCTGCCGGTCGATGTCCGTCCGGACGGCGACCCGGCCGCGGACGTTCTTCCGCGCCCATTCGTGGCCGACGACCGCGACTTGGAAATTGATGACGTCCGCGCCGATCTCGATCAGGTCCCCGAAAATGTCGTTGATGAAGCCGTCGCTGTGGAACCAGACGTCTTTCCCGGCCGCTTTCACCCGCCTGAACATCTCGGCGTAGCGGGGCTTGAACAGGCGGCGCCAGGTTTCGGGGCGGATGAACAGGCGATTCTGCATGCCCCAGTCGTCCCCGAAGTGCAATCCGTCGTATTCGAATTTGACCCAGCGGTCGATCCAGCGCAGGTTGAAGGCCAGCATGTCGTCCATCAGGCGCAGGAACGGCCGGGATTCCGAGGCGATGTCCATGAGCAGGTTTTCCATGCCCCGGAGCTGTTGGAGTTGCTCGAAATAGATGAGCCAGGCGCCGCGGGCGTACCAGCGCTCGTCATAGCCGCACATGTGGCCGCTGTAATGTCGTCCGGCGGGAGGGCCCGCCTTGAAATCCTCTGGCCAGAGATATTCTTGGTAGCGGTCGAGGTCGGGGATCGGCCATTGGACGGGGATGCCGCAGATCCCGGCCCACTCCACTTGCCAGACCGTGCCGAAATCGTCGACCTGGAGGCCTTGCCTATATTGAGCGGACCACTTTTCGACGGGCAGATCCGGCATATAGTCCCAGCCGAAATCCTCGCGGAACTCGGTCAGGATTTCGGCAAGGGCCTGTTCATATTTCAACTGGGCCGCAGGAAGGACGGCGTGGGAGATGGGGGCCCGGTCCGGTTTTTGGAATCGGATGGCCCGTTTGACGCGCTCCCGGCTGTTCATGTCAAAAGATGGGAGATTCCTTGGCCGCCGCCAGGAGATCCTTGACCGTCGTCTCGGCCATGCCGACGACCGTATCCGCGGCGCCGTAGTATATCTTGACTGGTGAAGCGGGTTGGGAAAATCCGTCCTTGTCGACTTTCTCGACGATCATGCCGCTCGGAAAGACGACATTGGGGACCTGGCCGGCCAGTTCATAGATCGCGCGCGGCTCAAGGATATTGTGGCGGCAGCGGCCGAGGACCTTGGACGGGTCTTTGAGGTCGAGCAGCACGACGCCGGCTTGATAAACGTTGGCGCTTCCAAAATGCGTCGCCACCCCGTGATAGATGTGGAGCCAGCCTTCGCGGGTCTTGACGGGCGGGGGGCCGGATCCGATGAGTTCGTCCCAGTAATGGAACCGGCCGCTGATGAGCGGCGCGACGGGCGTCCAGCGGATGAGGTCTTCGGATTCCGAAAGCCAGATGGTGCTGCCCGTCGTCGGGCCGCCCTCGAGGCGGGCTTTGTTCGGCCGGTCCATGCGCAGATACCGGCCGCCGATCTTCTCCGGAAAAAGGACGCCGTTCCGGATGTCCTCGTTCGAGGTGATCCCGAGGAATTCAAACTTCTTGAAATCGCGCGTCCGGCCGAGACCGAGCCGGCAGCCGGAGTCCATGTCCATGGCGAACATGATATATATATCGCCCTCGAGCGGCGTGAGGCGCGCGTCGTAGATATGGTAGATCCGCTCCTTGATCTTTTCGATCCCCTCAAAATGGACGATCTCCGGCCTGACCATAAAATTTGCTCCGTCGGCGCTTTCGGCGACCATCAGGAACGTCTCGCGCGAGCGGGCCTGCACCCGAAGGATCAGGTGATACCCTCCATGCTGTCTGACGGCGCCGGGGTTAAAGACCGATGTGACGTCGGTCAGAAGGGGAGGGACAGGCGGGACCGTCTTCCGGGTCAGGATGGGATTTCTTGAACAGCGCTCCATGGATTCACCTCGGGCTCATTGTAACATGGATCCGGCATTCGGGCTTGTCCGAGATGGGCACGATCCGGCCTTGGACCGGACGGCCGTCGACGGTCATCGCGGCCACGCCCGATTCCGCGCCGCCCGGATTTTCGACCTCGACGAAATAGCGCGTGCCGCGAAAAACGCGCTCGGCCCGGAAGTCTTTCCACGACCGGGGGATGACGGGATCGACGAGAAGCCCTTCGTACGTCGGCCGGATGCCGAGGATGAAGTCGACGGCGACCCGGAACATCCAGGCTGCCGAGCCGGTCTGCCAGGAATGGCTGGCCCGGCCCGGGGATTCGTGCTCGTCGCTGGTGATGTATTGAGAATAAACATAGGGCTCGGCTGTAAAGACATCCGGATCGACGCGATTGGGCAGCAGCGTTCGATAATATTCGAAAGCCGCGTCTCCCCGTCCTAATAGGCACTCGGCCTGGATCAGCCAGGCCGCCGGATGGCAGAAGACCGCGCCGTTTTCCTTCTTCCCCCGGACGCAGCGGGTGATGAGTCCGATCTTGGGGTCGATCTCGCGGAAGGCGGGGGCGCAGATCTTCGGCCCGTATTCCGAGCCGAGCCTTTCGCGGGCGCTGTCCATAGCCTGAATGAGGCGCGATCGGTCGGGAAGTCCGGCGATCACCGCCCAGCTCTGGGCGTTGATGAAGATTTGGCCGTATCGATTGTCCTTCGATCCGATCTTCTTGCCGTTCTCCCCGAAAGCGCGGATGTACCAGGCTCCATCCCAACAGAATTTGTCCAGGGCTTCGGCCAGTCCGTCGCGGACAGCGGCGATGTCCTGGATCCTCGAATCCAGCTTCAGATGCTCGAGCAATTCGATGAGCCGGGTGAGCATGGCCATATAGAACATCCCGCCCCAGACGCTCTCGCCGCCGTCCGCGCCGCCGATGTAATCGAGGGTGTCGTTCCAATCCCCCCGGCCGAAGTTGGGCAGGCCGTGGGACCTGAGGTTGGACCGGGCGAAATCGACGACGGCGAAGAGATGGTCGAGGATCGTTCCCTTGGGGCCGTCAAGGGACGAGCCTTCGCGGCGGAAGTGGACCCCCGGGCAAAGCCCGGGGCCCCGGCCGCCGTCGAGAAACGGCTCCGGCTGATCAAGAAGGCCGAAATCACCGCTCTCCTTGAGATACTCCGTGACGGCCAGGATAAACCAGAGCGGGTCGTCGCAGTGCTCGGTGAATTCGCCCTGACCGTCGCCGTAGAAGTGGTGATAAACCTTGCCGTCGCGCCGCATCTGGCGGGCCAGGAGGAGGATCCTCTCGCGCGCCTTGGCCGGATCGGAGATCGAGATGGCGATGGTGTCCTGGGCCGTGTCACGATAGCCGAAGCCCCGGCCGATGCCCCAGTAATAAAAGCTGGCGACGCGGCCGACGTCGAAGGCGACCTTGGCTTGATAGGGAGTCCAATAGTTCATGAAGATATTGGCGTCGGGGTAGGGTGTTTCAAAGCGCGCGTGATCGAAGAAATCCGTCCAGGCCTTCTGAACGGCGGCGAACGCGGAGCTAACGGCGCCCAGGTCGTGATATTTCCTAACGGCGGCCTGTTTTTTCGACTCGAACTCGGCCTTGGGAACGACGCCAAGAGAAAAAACGAGATCTTCGGACTGGCCCGGGGCAAGATCGAGATCGACCTGCAGAGCGCCGACGGCGTTGCCGAAATCCGTGTCGCGGGATCCGAGCCGGCCGAGGTCAATGGCCTCGGGGCGGCTCTCGTTGCGGTAAGACCCCAGGAAGCGTTCGCGCAGCGTCTCGTAGGCGACGACGGGCCGATCGACCGTGAAGAACGCCCAGCGGTCCCATTCCTTGTTCTCCTGATGCTGGGTTCCGCGCGTCTCCGTCACCCAGTAGGTCTTGGTCGCGAAGATAGCGTTGAGTTCGCGGTCGAAGTGAACGCGGTTGAAATGCTGATCGTCGCACTGGTTGATGAGGTCGATGAGGGCGTGGCCGAGGGCGAATTCGACGTAGCCGATGATCGAAAGGCGGCGTGTCCCGGCCGATCCGTTGGTGAGCCGGACCTTCCAGATCTCCTGGTCGTCATCGGGGGGGACGAAAAAGAGAACAGATGAGGCGATGCCTTCCACGTCGGCGTCGGCCCGCGTATAGCCGAAACCGTGGGCGACACGATACGCCTCGACATTCCTCCCGACCGGCTGCCAGGTCAGGCTCCAGAACGCGCTCGACTCCCGGTCTTTGACATAGATGTATTTCCCCGGCCGGTCCGGGGGCACGTCGTTGATCCTGTACCTCGTGATCCGGCCGTGAAGGGGGCTCTTATAATAGCTGATCCCGCCTCCGTTGTTCGAGATCGTGGCGAAGTATCGCCCGTTATATATGTAGTTGATCCAGGGGCTCGGCGTGGCGACGTTGGTGATGACGTATTCCTTCCCGTCCGGGCTGAAATGTCCGTACTTGGATCTAGCGGTCATGGTCTTTATGAACGAATCCGTCATCGGCGTGGTCTCGGGTCATGGTCTTGAGCGTTTTGATCATCTGCCGGAGATTGATCAGCCCGCCCGTCGAGAACCAGACGATGACGACGACCGACGTGGCCAGATAGATCCAGACGTAGGTCTTCCAGAAGCTCATCCAGGCCGCGTTGCCGACGCTTCCCGTCAGGTTCACGATCGTCCCGACGATGAAGACGACGACCCAGGAGAAGGTCCAGGCGTAGGTCGCGATATAGATGACCTTGTCGAATTTCGTAAACTCCCGGCCCATGCCCAGGACTTTCCAGCCTTTGACCGGCGTCTCGTCCACGACCTTATATTCTTCCCGGATGAGAAAGCGGCCGCGGTGGAGCATCCGGTCCATGTCGAAGGTCCGTTTCCCGCGCCCCGTTGCCAGAGAGACGATGACATAGACCACGCTGCTGAGGGCCATGGCCAGTCCCCAGAACATCTGGCCGTTGATGAAGAAGTCCTTGTCGATCTGCTGGATGACGATGCCCCCGACCGCCACGACCGAGCCGGTGATCATCGCCGACCAGGCCGCCGCGGTCGTTCCGCGCTTCCAATAAAGACCTCCGATGATCACCGCGCCGCTGCCGCCGGCGAAGATCGCTCCGGTGACGGCGAAAAAGAGGAAGATGTATTCGCTCTGCTGGAAGAGGAGGCTGAAGAAGAAAATGAAGACCGCTACGCCCAGAATGGCCGCCTTCAGATATTTGATGTGTTGTTCGGGCGCGAACGGCCGCTTCCGGATCGGCATCACCACGTCCTGGATGAAGATGCTGCCCCAGGAATGGAGATAGGTCTCATGGCAGGCGATGGACGCGGCGAGCATCACCGCCGCGAACGCCCCCATCAGTCCGACGGGGAGGAGCTTGGTCAGGGCCAGAGGGACTGTCAATTGGCTCCGAAGAGCGTCGCTTGCCAAGCCGTCCAACACCGGCCGGATCCCCGCGGCCGCTCCCGCGTAGTCGGGGTGATGAAGGAAGGTGTAGGCGACGAGGGGGACGAAGACCAGGAACAGCCCCCATTGGGGGATATTCCGCCAGTTCATGAGAACGTCGCCCATCTTCGCCTCGTGGGCGCTCTTGGCCGAGGCGTTGTAGGCCTGCGTGCCCTGCCAGGACAGCTTGCCGTAGATGACGCCGACCATTCCGATCAGGAAATACCAGAAATTGTAGTCCTTGGTGCTGCCGGTCTTGAAGGGATTGATGAGCGAAGCATCGGCGGGCGCGGCGCCGACGGCGGCGAAGATGTGGGCCCAATCGACCTTGAGCATCAGGACGACGACGATGACGATGAAAACGGCGTTAGTGAATATCCCTTGGAGGAAATCGGTGATCATCACCGCGATCTGCCCCCCGCTGAAGACGAAATACAAGGGGATCCAGAGGATGACGACCATAGTCAGGGCGAACGTGGAGACGGAGATCCCAAAAACGTCGAACGACGGTGGAAGGCCGCAGAAATAGATTAAGAACCGGGCGCTGACGGCCGGGAAAATGCCGAAATTGATGAGCCCGGCGAAAAAGGCCAGCCCTCCGGCGAAGATCCGGAAGTTGCGGCTGTAGCGGACCTCGAAGAACTGAGCCATGGTCAGGGCGCGCGTCTGGCGGAAGCGGTAGAGGACCCAACCCGAGACGCTGATGGACACGAGCACGACGGCCATGACCATTTCCCACCAGCGCAGGTTGAACCCGGCGATAAAATTCATCTCGAACATGCCGACGATGGTGATCGCGCCGAGGGCGGCCGTCCCCTGGGAGAGGCTGATGAGATAGCGCCCGCCGGTGCGTCCCGCGGCCAGGAAATCCGAGACCGACCGCATTAGTTTTTTGGAGGAGATGACGACGACGACGATGAAGGCGAAGACGATGACGACGATGCCCCAATCGAGGAGAGTGAGGTTCATGGGGCCATTCTATATGCGGGCCTCGACGGAGGTCAAGAATACGAACGCCTGAAGATGAAATCCGGTTTATTGCTTGAAGCTGATCCTCTTCTTGGCCGTTCCTCCGGATTTCGAAGTGACCTCGAATTCCACCCAGCCGTCGCTCCCGTCGAGCTTGACCAGATAGACGAACTTCTGCGCCCCCCGGCTCAACAACCTGAATTCGGCGCTCTTTCCCTTGGGCGCCAGGACCCGGTCCGCGGGATTCGTCGGGTCGAGGAGCGTTTGGCCTTCCGGAACCTCGACCAACTTGACGTTATCCGACATGCTGACCGTCAGTTTGTCCTTGACGTCCTTCCTCAGCTGAACCGTCCGGTCCGAGCTCGTCGGATAGATGCCGGCGTTCTTGACCGTCACCTCGACCCACAGGAGGTTGTCCGTCGCCGGTTTCACCTCAACCTTGTCGATCGCGACTTTGGGGAACTGGCTGGCGCAGTAGAGAACGAATTGGCAATTCCGCAGGGCTTCCTCTTCGATATACCGCGCCGGCGGTGTCCGGGTGATGTGTTTTTTGGCCGTTCCGCCGATCCAGACTTCACCCAAGTCCGGATGTTTGAACTTGTGCGGTGTGACCCAGCCCTCGCCGCCCAGTTCTATGTCGATCCATTTCAGCATTTCCTCATCCGAGACGCGGCCGTCCTTGTTCTCGTCGGCGTCGAGCGGCAGGCTCCAGAGCTCGATCAGGGAGGCGTAGGCCCCGAGCATGTAATAGGAGGCAGCCTGGGCCTGGCCGACCAAGCCGCTCATCGTCGGCCGATAATCCTTGAGGATCCTCGCCCCCATGGTGACGATCTCGGTCAGGGCGGTCATGTCCGTTTGATAGGCGGGGTCCACGACCCGGTCGAAGAGCTGAGCCCATTGGTTGGTCTTGCGCATCTCCCCGAGGCGCTGGGCGTTCCGCTCCTGCAGCGTGCGTTGCTGTTCCGGCGTCATCGTCACGCGCGCGGCCGGAGGCGCCGAGAACATGATCAATTTGCCCGTGTTGTGAAAATGGAACGAGCCGAAGATGTTCGTATGGGCCAGCCAGAATTCGAAGACGTTGCGTGTCTCGGGCTCGCTCAGGGGATAGGGCCGGCCGTTCGACAGGTTCCAGTCGAAGGGGAAGTTACGGTTCGGGTCGGGGCCGCCCAGGTCGTCCTCATTGATCCGGCCGTCGCCGTCGTTGTCGAATCCTTCCATGCCGACGCGGCGGAAGCGCTGGACTTCCTCGCGCGGGTCGGCGACCGGGATGAAGAGACGTTTGTCGAGCGAAAGCTTGAATGCACCTTCGGGGTCCTCGGCGTACATGTTCGTGATCTCGCCGTCCCCATCGATATCCTCGGTCGGGTCTTCGTCGAAGAGGCCGTCGCCGTCGTCGTCCATGGGCCGGAAAGGCTCGCGCGGATTGTTGGCCGTGTTGGGGTAGCGGGCGTAGGAATCGTTAGCGTCCACGTTCAGCCCCGGGAGGATGTAAAACGTGACGCGGTTCAGAAGGTCGTAGACATAGGGATCGTAATCATAGCGCGTCAAAAGATACCAGGCCGTGTAAAGGGCGCAGGTGACGCCGTTGATTTCGTTGCCGTGGATGGCGCCGTCCACCCACATGGCCGGCTTGGCCTCGGGCTTTCCGGTCGATTTTGCGGTGATGGTCAGAAGCATCTGGTCGCGGCCCTGGCGACTCTTGCCGATGCTTTGGATATCGGCGAGGTGCTCATATTTGGCCTGAAGGTCGCGCATGATCTGGTTCTTCTCGTCGACCGTGTAATAGCGCTTCCAGGAGATAGGGAAGTCGAGTTCGCCGTGGTATCCGGCCGGCGATTTTTGGAGCTTGGATTGAGCGAAGGAGGGAGTGGGGGTCGGGAGAAGGATGAGGACTATGAAAAGGGCCAAAACTACGAGATTGCCACGCCAAGAGGCTCGCAATGACAGGGCGGTGAGCTGGCCACGTCGATTCGCTCCTCGCGATGACCCATGAACGGAATCGCGGCGCCGCGAGGATCTTTGGAGCTTGTGATATTTTAGGGCGTTCATCTTGGCCTCCTCTCTCACTTCACCGCGATCTCTTTGACGACCGTACCGCCCTTTTGGGAGGTGACGATCACTTTGAGTGGAGCGTCGCCTTCGACGGCCACCAGCCATTTCACCTCGCGGCGGGGACCGGTCTGTTGCGGTGACTGCGCTCCCTGACCGCGCTGGCCGCGCTGGCCGCCGGGCATTCCCGGCATACCGGGCGGCATCTGGGGCAGCACCTGCGGCGGCGCGCCTCCGCCGGAGCCCCTCTGGCCGGGGGCTGAGGCCGCGCCCGGGCCGCTCGTCATCCCGGGGATCCTCATCTGGCCGTCGAGAACGCCGAGCCTCATCGAGGGTTCGCCCTGAAGGAATTTCGTTTTGTCCCGATCGCCGACGAGCCAGACGACGTCATCGCGGTTCCCGGGGAGCTGGGCGCCGCGGGCGACGTGCGTCGCCAGCGGGCCTTTGTTCTCGATAGTCGCCGTGACCTCGACGATCTTGTATTTGCCTTTCGCCGCGCCTTTCTTGATCGTCACCTGGTCACCCTGGACGACGGCCGTCGCCTCCTTGGCGCTGTTCGAGGTATACAGGACATTGGCCTTGGCCTCGGTGATGGCGACCTGGGGGAGCAGGCCGTTCCGGAAGAATTCGAACTGCCAGTGTTTTTCGCAAACGCCGAGGAGCGGCTCGCCGGGCAGGGCGTTGCCGCGGTACTTGGGGATCCAGCCGCCGATCTCGCCGTCACCCAGTTCCGGATGCTTGAACGGTTTCCAGGCGACGAAGAGCTTGCCGCCGTATTTCTCGTCGTTGTACTTGAGGAGGGCGCGTTCCTGCTCGTTGCGGTCCTGGCTCTGGGGATCGATTTTCGGGAACCCCGGGATGTCGTTGGCCGGGTTCCAGAGCTCGGTCGTCACGGCGTAGGCCCCGTATTGCTGAAACCACCAGTCGATGACCATGCCGTAGCCGTAGCGCTGATCGCGCTCCTCGTTGTAGCCCATAATCCAGCCGCGCGGCATTTCGTAGCCGCGTTCGACGGCGTATTTGTTTTTGGTCGCGCCGCGGAGCTTGGTCTTGAAATCGGCCATCTGCTCGGGCTTCAGCCAGGCCTCGGGGACTTTCTCGCCGATGAGCTCGAGATATTTCTTGCCGAGGACGAGGTCATAGACGGCCACGTCCTTGGCCGCCAGGGCCGTGTCCGGAGCCGTGCCGGGGACGCGGTAGGTGAAGCCGCCCGAGGTGTGGAAATTCTGAGTCATCAGGATATTGCGGTGGTTGACGACGAATTCGACGAGGGCGTGGGCTTCGGGAGATGAAGTCGGATAGGCGCCGGTGCCGCCGGCGAAGCTTTCGTCCGTCCACCAGCCTTCAGGGAAATTTCTATTGACGTCGATGCTTGCCCCGACTCCCGCCGGACCGGCCGGGCGCGCTCCCGAGGCGGCGGGTTTCTGGCCCTCGGTGACGACGATATAGCGCGGCTTGGTCGACGGGTCGGACGCGGGAAGGCGGACCATCAGCCGCGGGTCTTTGTCGTCGATCACGGACGTGCCTTTGGTATCCTTGAAGCGGAACTGGGTGATGTGCCCGTCGGCGTTGAGATCCCGCGGGCCGTCCTTGGCGGCGCCCAGGTCGCCGTTCCCGCGCTGGGAGATCTCCCGCTCGACGCTGTTGAAGACGCCGTCGGGATTCGTGACCGGGCAAACATAAATGACCTTGGCGTCGATCGCGGACGTGATCTCGGCGTTGGATCCGTAGCCGGAAACGAGCTTGTCGATGATATACAGACAAACCTCGGTGCCGGTGTATTCATTGCCGTGCATGCCGCCATCGATCCATTGGCCTGGCTTGCCTTCATAGGGTTTCTGATGAAAGACCTCTTTGACCTCGGCGTTACGGGGATGGCGGAGCTCGACGTGGCGGTCGATGGTCGTGCCGGTCTTCATGTTCGAAATAACGAGGACGTAAATCGGCCGCCCCAGTCCGCTCTTGCCGATCTCGATCAGTTCGGTGATGTCGGGGTAGGCGGCGGCGACGTCTTTGATATATTTCACCGTGCCGGTGTAGCCGTGGTAGTCGTTGAAGCTGACGGGGACCTTCTGCGCCGCGGGCGCGGCGAGAGACAAAACCATGAGCATGATCAGGAGAACGAACAAGCGGGATTTTTTCACGCAGACCTCCTTCTAGTCCTCTGATTCGTAGCCGCAGGCGGCGTGATAGACCGCCCGGTCGAAGAACAGAGAGACCTGATTATTGAGCTCCATGGCCTGGTACAGATCGTAGGCCGTGTCCAAGAGTCCTTCGGATTCGACCTTCTGCCAGAGGTGCCGGCGGATGAGAAAGAGGGACTGGACGATCTCCGAGAGGGGAAATCCTTCCTTGCGGCGCTGGCGTCCTAAATCCGTCCAGTATTTCCGGATCTCGTCCTTTGACGCATCCTTGGAGATCCACTTCCCGACCTGGTTGAAAACCTTGAAGGCGCGCCGGTAGAGCTCGTTTTCGTCGCGATAATTGGCGTAGGTCGGAGTGCCCGGATCCTTTTTGACCTCGCGCATCCAGCTCTTGGTCAGGTCGTCGGCGTGATGTTCGATCAGTTCGATCAGCCGTTTCGTAACGGGAGTTTGAAAAAAATAATCGTTCGTGCCCTGGTTGTCCATGCCGTCCTCTCTTCCTGAGAAGACTGTAAATCGGTTGAGGGTGAAAGTCAACCGGGAAGCCGATTTGTCAAAAATGAGGCAAAAAGGTAAAATCCAAAAGAGAAAAAGAAAAAGAGGAGGGTTCCATGCGGTTCCGTCGAGTCTTTTACACCGGCGTCATCGTCCTGGTCTTGTCCGGTCCGTTCCTCTCCGCGCAGGAGACGGCGAAGAACCCCGCGGTTCCGGCCGCCGCCCAAGCCCGCGTTTCCAAATTCGGCCAATACTCCGGCTATTCGGAAGCGAAATACGACTCCTGGGTCCGGACGTCTCAATATCTGACCATGAGGGACGGCGTCAAGCTGGCTATCGATATCATCCGTCCGGCCGTCAACGGGAAACCGGCCGACGAACCGCTCCCCGTCGTCTGGACCCACAACCGCTACCGGCGGGCTTTCCTGGCCAAAGGACGGCTGATCTCCATCGCCGACAGCTACGACATCCGGAACCTGCTCAAGCACGGCTATGTCGCCGCATCGGCGGATTGCCGGGGTTCCGGCGCCTCCTTCGGCAAGGCCGTGGGGATTTGGACGCCCGAAGAAACACAGGACGCGTATGAGATCACGGAGTGGCTGGCCAAGCAGCCTTGGTCCGACGGAAAGGTCGGCATGTTCGGCGGTTCCTACCTCGGAGTCACCCAGATCATGGCCGCCAGCAAAAAGCCGCCCCACCTCAAAGCGATCTTTCCGGCCGTCCCTCTTTTCGACATATACTCGGTGGGCGCCCAGGGCGGAATATTCAAAGAGGATTTCGTCCGGACCTGGAGCGAATTGACCAGGCGCTTCGACGTGGACGAAATCGCCGCTCCCGTCGACGACGATAAGAACGGTGTCCTCCTCAAAAAAGCGATCGAAGAGCACAAGGGCAATCGATCTTTGATCGCGGCCGTGTCTCCCTTGAAGTTCCGCAACAGCCGGGATGAGCTGACCGGAGCCATGCCGAACCTGGTCTGGCAGCCGGCCGGCTACATCAAGGAAATCAACGAATCGGGAATCCCGATGTATCTTTGGTGCGGCTGGTACGACGCGTTCACCCGGGACGGATTCCTGATGTTCCGGAATTTCACCGTCCCCCGGAAGCTGGCCGTCGGAGCCTGGTCGCATTCGCCCAAGGACGCCGACATCCTCATGGAGGCCTTCACCCTCCTGAGCGTGGAAACATGGCGTTGGTTCGATTACTGGCTGAAGGGCATCGACAATGGGATCATGAACGATCCCCCGATCCACTATCAAGTGATGGTCGGGCCCAAGCAGAACGTGTGGATGACGGCTTCTCAATGGCCGCTCCTCGAAGCGAAGGACGTTCCTTATTATTTTGGCGAGGGGAAGTCCAAAAGCGCCAAGTCGTCGAACGATGGGTCGCTGACCAAAAAGGTCCCGACCGGAACGGAGGGAAAAGACGTATATAAGGTCGATTATTCGGCCACGACCGGCACGACGACGCGCTGGGACAACACCGTGGGCGGAGAATTCGGCTATCCTGACCAGGGGCCGAACGACGTCAAAGGCCTGACCTACACCTCGGCCCCTCTGACGGGAGAAGTCGCGATCTCCGGCCATCCGGTCGTCCATCTCTGGGTCGCCTCGACCGCGGCGGACGGTGATTTTTTCGCTTACCTCGAAGAGGTGAAGGACGAGGGCCTTTCGCTATACATCACGGAAGGGGCGTTGAGGGCCTCTCACAGGGCCGTCCAAGCACCGCCATACGACAACCTGGGCCTGCCTTATCATCGGAGCTTCGACACCGATGTGAAGGATCTCGAACCCGGCCGGCCGGTCGAGCTTGTCTTCGATCTCGAACCCACCGCGAAAGCGTTCAAGGCGGGAAATCGGATCCGTTTGACCATCACCTGCGCCGACAAGGATAATGCCGCGACGCCCGTCCTCGACCCATCGCCGTCCGTGACCGTATTCAGAGACGCGGTGCGCGCGTCATTTATAAGCCTGCCGGTCGTCAGTTCAGCCGAGAAAGAGGCCTCGGGGAATTTTTCGCTGGTCAGGATCTTTTTCCTCCTTCTCCTGGTCGTCGTCCTCGTTATCGCCTTCACGCTGTTCATGCGCTCGCGGCTGAAGAAGCCCTAAGGAGGAGTCGCTTGCCCTCTTTGGCTCAGAGCACGGCGACGCGGCCGTCAGGCTCGAAGAGTCGTCTTCGAAGCCAGGCTCCGGCGCTTTTTTTGTTATCTTTTCCATTCTTTCAGGGATTTGGCTTTTCGCCGCTTCAACGGGCTTTTCCCGAGACCCTTAGGACCATCTATACCGAAGTCAAAGAGATGGGCGTCCGGCCCGGAGAGGATTTTGTCCAGAGGGATTTTTTCATCGGCGGGCCCGATGAGGACGACACAAACAAGGATATCTATGTCAACATCTTCATCCAGACCGTCGCCGGAACGGAGAAAATGAGAATTCAGGTGACGTATATGGAGAGGACGAGGGAGAATTCCAAGATCAAGCTGGCCAAGAAGACCAGGGAACTCACGCTGTTCTTAGGCCCGGATGCCTTCCGGATCGAACGCTCCGACTATGACGAGAACGAACTTCCGAAACTGGCGGAGGACATCCTCAGAGCGGTCAAGGATAAAAAACGGCTGCTGAAGAAATGACGTCGACGATAGACGCCGGTCCGCCCCGAAAAGGGGGCGGGCCGCCGGTGACTCCGGTTTCGCTTGCTTTCATGGCCGGAATTCCATTAAGATGTCCGTTTGTTGGTCAAGTTCTATCGGCTGAAACGGAGCACAGATGAAGGACCTCTTCGAAAAATGTTCGGGCGACAGCGGATACTTCGGGCCTTTTAGGGTCCGCGGCGACCATTATTTCTCCCGGCCGGTGTTGGAACCTATTCCGGGTCATGAAATGATCTTCCATGGCCGGAAAGTCATCCAATGGTCGATCAATAACTATCTGGGCCTGGCCGAGAACGAGGAAATCAAAGCTTTGGCCGTCGAAGCGGCCCAGAAGTACGGCGCCAGCTCTCCCATGGGCGCCAGGATGATGACGGGCAACACCGAATACCACATCGCCCTCGAGAAGAAATTCGCCGATTGGCTCCGGAAAGAAGATGCCGTCCTGTTCAATTACGGGTATCTGGGCGTCATCGGTACGATCGCTTCTCTCGTGGATGCCACAGATACGATCATCGTCGACAAACTGTCCCACGCCTCGATGCTGGACGGGATCTTCGTTTCCCAAGCGAAGTTCCGCGTCTACCGGCATAACGACATGAACAGCCTCGAGTCGCATCTGAAACACGTCAACAAGGACCGCAAGGGCGGGGTCATGATCGTCACGGAAGGCGTCTTCGGCATGCGCGGCGATATCGCCGACCTTCCGGCGATCTGCGCGCTCAAAGACAAATATGACGCCCGCATCTACGTCGACGACGCTCACGGCTTCGGCGTTATGGGCGAGGGTGGGCGGGGGAGCGGCGAATATTTCGGCGTGCACGACAAACTGGACATCTATTTCGGAACGTTCGCCAAGGCCTTTGCCGCGATCGGCGGCGTGACGGCCACGACGAAGCCGGTCGCCGAATGGATCCGCTACAACGCCCGGACCCAGATCTTTGCCAAGAGCTTGCCCATGATCTACGTCCAGGTCCTGTCGAAGACGCTCGACATCATCGCCAACGACCAGGCCCGGCGAAAAAAGATGTGGGAGAACGCGGCCAAAATCAAGGCCGGGATCCGCGATCTCGGCTACGAGGTCGGCGAGGTCCCTTCGCCGCTCTGCGCCGTCTATGTCCCGGCGGGCGATGTCCCTCTCGGCATGGCCATCATCAAATCGCTCCGCGACATGGGGATCTTCGTCACGGGCGTCATCTACCCGGTGGTTCCCAAGGGCATTCTCCTGTTCCGCATGGTCCCGACGGCCTCCCATACGGATGAGGACATCCAGCGGACCGTCGCCGCGTTCAAAAAGGTTCGGGACGACCTGAAGCTCGACCTGAACGCGACCAAGACGATGATGTCGCAGGAGACGGGAGACTAAGACGGAAGCTCCGGCCTCGGCCAAAGTCCTCGTGACCGGAGCCTCAAAGGGCATCGGCCGGGCGATCGCGGATTTTCTCAAGAGCGCCGGCTATCAGGTTACCGGAACATCACGGCATCCCGAATCGATCCAGGACAAGATCGAGGGCATTTCCTATCTTCCACTCGACCTCATGGACGAAGCCTCGATCGAAGAGTGCCTCGCCCAAGCCGGGCCGGTGGACATCCTGATTAACAATGCCGGCGGAAGCAGCCTTTGGCCGGCGGCCGAGGGTCCCCTGGCCAAGGTCAGGGACCTCTTTCAGCTCGACCTGTTCGGACCGATCAAGCTCATCCAGGGAGTGTTGCCGGACATGCTCCGAAGACGCCGCGGATTCATCATCAATATCGGGTCCATGGCCGGCCGTTTCGCGGTTCCATATCAATCCGCCTATTCCTCGGCCAAGTTCGCCCTGGCGGGTTTCACCTGGTCCCTCCGGAACGAAGTTAAGTCTTTCGGCATCCGGGTCGTTCTTTTGGATCCGGGAGATATTCGGACGTCGATCGAGCCGACGGTTTATTTTCCTTCCGATTCAGGCTTCCAGGCTGATATGAGCCGGTTTATCCGCCATAGAGAAGTTCGGATGGCCGAAGGATCTGACCCTTCGGTCGTGGCAAAGAAAGTCCTCAGGATCCTCCGGGCGAAGGACCCTCGCCCGTTCTACGCCGCGGGCGGCGGCGCGCCGGCGATGGCCTTTTTCAAGCGCTTTTTGAGCGATCGTTTCGTTGAGAAACAAATCAAAAAAAGCGTCGGGCTGAAATAATCAAAGCTCTCCCCCGCCTTAAGGTGGTCTCACGACTCAATTTTACATGTCCCTTCTCTTGGGTTAAGATAGGTGACCCCACGCGCCCGTAGCTCAGCTGGATAGAGCGCTGGACTTCGAATCCATAGGTCGGGGGTTCAAATCCCTCCGGGCGCGCTCGTTCCGTTTTTGAAAAGAGAAAGGATCGATTGAAGTTCGCGGCCATCGTCAAGAAATCCCGGTTCATCAAGTTCGGTTTTGTCTCCAGAAAAGAAGGCTTTCGGAGCGGTCTCAAGATGTTCGCCCTCCTCTATCTGGTCTCCGGATTCTTCATTTTCTTCGGAAGCTATGTCGAGACGATGGTCATTCTCGGCATGTCCGTCCGATGACAATTCGCGGTTGATTTTATCCCGCTTGTGTTATAAAAGTGTTCTTTCATGATCGTTCAGGGCACCCATCATTCGTCTCCGTCCCCTCAAATCCCTCGAATCAATATCTTTTTTAAGGAGGATTTCGCATGAAGCGCGTCATTTTATCCGTATTCCTGGTTTTTGTCCTGATCGCGGCGGCGCTGCCCGCTTCGGCCGGCGAAAATGCGCCGTTGAAAAAGGCCAACTACGACCTGGCCGCCAAATGGATGCCGGCCAAAGTCGCCAAGCTCATTTTCGACACGGCGGTGACGCCGAACTGGCTCGAGACCAAACCCGATAAGTTCTGGTACACGTTCGAGACGAGCCAGGGCCGAAAGTTCTTCATGATCGATCCCGTGCTCAAGACAAAGAAACCGCTCTTTGACAGTGTCAAAATGGCGGCGATGCTGACGAAGATCACCCTCTTCCCCTATGACGCCCAACACCTGCCCATCCGGACAATCAAGTTCATCAAGAAAGATACCGCCTTCCGCTTCGAGATCGAATATCCCAAGGACGCGGATGTCATGTCCGGGGACAAGCTCAAGAAAGTCGTCGATATCGCCAAGGAGCTCGAGGACAAGGAAAAAGAGAAGGAAAAGGAGCAGGACAAGGAAAAGAAGGAGGAAAAGAAGGACGAAAAAAAGGACGCTGCTCCCAAAGAACCCGAATCCAAGGTCAAGCTGCTCTATTTCGAATACGACCTGGCCTCCGGGAAGCTGACTCTTCTCGAGGATTACAAGGCCCCGGACAAACGGCCCCGCTGGGTCGGAAGCATCTCTCCCGATGAAAAGACGATCATCTTCGGTCGTGGCTTCAACCTGTTCATGATGGATGCGGACAGCTATAAGCTCGCCCAGAAGAAAGCCGACGATAAGAATATTAAGGAAGTCCAGCTCACGACGGACGGCGAGGAGCATTTCAGCTATACGCGCGAGTTGAACGAAGAGGACAAAAAGGAGTACCAAAAAGAGGAGAAGGACCGCAAGGACTACCGCGTTCCGCCGATCGGCATCGTCTGGTCGAAGGACTCGAAGAAATTTTCCATGATCCGCGAGGATGAGCGGAAGGTCGGCAGCTTGTGGGTCATCAATGCCCTGGCGAATCCCCGGCCGACGCTCGATACCTACAAATACGCCATGCCCGGCGAGGAGAATCAGCCCCAGCCGGAGCTCTTGGTCTACGACCTGGCCACCAAGGCCAAACTGAAGATCAAAGCCGATATGTTCAAGGACCAGACGATCTCCGTGTCCACAGCTCCCCGGAAGATCTCCGATCGCTACCGGGACAATCCGCCTCCGGCCATGTGGCTCGGCGACATGTCCGACAAGATGTATTTCGGCCGCCAAAGCCGCGACCTTCACAAATACGACGTCCTCCTGGCCGACACGAAGACGGGGGAGGTCAAGGTCCTGTTCCAGGAAGTCCTCAACACGTACGTCGACGTCCAACCCCTCCGGCTCATCAACGCCGGCAAGGAGATGCTGTGGTGGTCCGAGCGCGACGGCTGGGGCCATTATTACCTCTACGACGAGACCGGCAAGCTCAAGAACCAGATCACCGCGGGAGAATTCGAGTGCACGGGCGTCGAAAGCATCGACGACAAAACGCGCGTCCTCTATTTCGAAGCCTGCGGCCGGGAAGCGAACGAGGATCCCTATTTCGTCCACCTCTACCGGGTTAATCTCGACGGCGGCGGTCTCAAGCTCATCAATCCGGGCGAGGCCAGCCATACCGCGGACATGAACGAACCCATGAAATTCTTAGTGGATACGGCTTCGCGCGTGGACCTGGCACCGAAATCCCAGCTGAAGGATGTCCTGGGCAATATTGTCATGGACCTCGAAGCGACCGATGTGACGGCGCTGGTCGAGGCCGGCTTCAAGTTGCCCGAGCCGTTCAAGATCAAGGCCGATGACGGGATCACGGACCTCTACGGCGTCATGTACAAGCCGTTCGACTTCGACCCTAAGATGAAATACCCGATCGTCCTGTACGTCTATCCCGGCCCCCAGACCGAGAGCGTCTCCAAGACGTTCACGCCCCGCAACGCCAACGTCGCCCTGGCCCAGTTCGGATTCGTCATCATCGAAGTGGGGAATCGGGGCGGCCATCCGAACCGCTCCAAGTGGTACCACAACTTCGGCTACGGGAATCTCCGCGACTACGGCCTGGCTGACAAGAAACGGGCCGTCGAACAGCTGGCTATGAAGTATCCCTATATCGACATGGACAAGGTCGGCATCTACGGCCATTCCGGAGGCGGTTTCATGTCCACGGCGGCCATGCTCGTCTACCCGGACTTTTTCAAAGTCGCGGTCTCAAGCTCGGGCAACCACGAGAACAATATTTACAACCGGTGGTGGAGCGAGAAGCACCACGGCGTCAAAGAGGTCATCGACAAAGAAGGGAACGTCAAGTTCGAATATACGATCGAGAAGAACTCCGAACTAGCTAAGAACCTCAAGGGCCGCCTGATGCTGGTCACGGGAGATATCGACAACAACGTTCATCCGGCCAACACCTTCCGCATGGCTAACGCCCTCATCCTGGCCAACAAGAGATTCGATTTCGTCCTCATGCCCGGCCAACGCCACGGCTACGGGACCATGGGCGACTACTTCTTCTGGATCCGGGCGGATTATTTCTGCAAGCACCTCATCGGCGACTCCGAGACGAGCGTGGACATCATGGAGCTCAACCGGGAGAAGGAACAGGCCGGCGCCAAAGCGCCGCGAAAATAAAAGATTTTTCATCGGCCGGTGACGGGCCTCCGGTTCCCGTCACCGGCTTTTTTCTTAAAATAGTGTTTGACACGCGCTTGATTCTTCATTAATATCCGCCCATCATGATCGGCATAAGAAGCTCAGCGAATCTTTCCAGCGCTTCTTATACCGCTCTTTATGGGTTCTGGTGGGCGGACCCCGCCGCCCAATAACCCTACCGCCATCTCTTTTTTTTCCCGAGAAGGTCGTGCCCTATTCGGCACGAGCGCGGGTTCCCTTTTAAAGGGAGATCAACACCAAGGAGATTCTCATGAACATCGATTCAATAAAACGCTTTTCGGAGCGGGGCAGCGACGTCTTACCCTCTCATTTTTACAATATCAAGGCGGACTTACCGACGCTCCCCAAGCCTCCCCTCCATCCCGGGACGAAACAGCCCTTGTGCCCCCAGGACCTGGAGCCGGTCTTCTCAAAAGGATTCATCGCCCATGAAGGGAGCCTGGAGCGTTTCGTTCCCATCCCCGACGCCGTCCGGGAAAAATTCGCCCTCTTCCGCCCGACGCCCCTCATCTACGCCTCCGGCCTGAAAAAAGCCTTGGGTACGCCGGCCCATATCTTCTACAAATATGAAGGCGCCGGCCCCATGGGAAGCCACAAAAGCAACACCGCCCTGATGCAAGCCTATCTCGCCTCTCAGGACGGCATCGAGACGCTCGTCACCGAAACGGGGGCCGGCCAATGGGGTTCGGCCTTAGCCCACGCCGGGGCGCTTTTCGGCGTCAAAGTCAAGGTCTTCATGGTCCGGGTCAGCTATCGCCAGAAACCGGGCCGCCGCGTCCTCATGGAAATGTTCGGGGCTTCGGTCGAGGAAAGTCCCAGCCCCAAGACCGAATCGGGCGCCCGCTTCTATGACCAGGACCCCAACCATCCGGGGAGCCTCGGGATCGCCATTTCCGAAGCGCTGGAGCTCGCCATGAAAAGCCCGGCGACGAGGTATTCGCTCGGCTCTGTCCTCGACGCCGTCCTCATGCACCAGACCGTCATCGGGCAGGAAGCCGACCTGCAGATGACCGCCCAAGGCGCCGAACCCGATGTGGTCATAGGCTGCGTCGGGGGCGGTTCGAACTTCGGGGGGATCGCCTTTCCCTTCGTCCGGAAGAGGCTCAAAGAAAGCCGGTCCATCCGCTTTGTCGCCGTCGAGCCAGACGCCTGTCCGTCCCTCACTAAGGGTGAGCTGCGATACGACCATGGCGACACGGCCGGCCTGACTCCTCTCCTCTGCATGCACACCCTGGGCATGGATTTTATCCCGGCTCCGATCCATGCCGGCGGTCTGCGCTACCACGGCATGGCTCCGCTCGTCAGCCATCTCGCCTCGCTTGGGATCGTCGAGCCGAGGGCCTATTCGCAGGACCGCATCTTCGAGGCCGGCCACTTCTTTTTCAAGGCCGAAGGGATTCTGCCCGCGCCGGAATCGTCCCATGCCGTCGCGGCGGCCATCGACGAGGCCCTGGCGGCGACGAAAGAAGGAAAGGAAAAAGTCATTCTCTTCAACCTTTCGGGTCACGGGCTACTCGACCTCAGCGCCTACGCCCGGAACGGCAACGGGTCGCGCAGCGCATGAAACGATAAAGACAGTTTCTTCGATTCTCCTTTTTCCCTAGGGGGGGCCGGGCCGGGGTCGGCTTCGGCCTCCCCGAACTCTCCTTCCGGATTGACAGGCTATTTTCCCAAGGTGTAAGATTCTTTCCACGGCGGCCGGGGCCCCGGGCTTTGCCCGGGGGTCCACTTCCGCCGTACTCGCCCGTGGATATAAGCTACGGGCGAGTGGCGAGCCGAAGGCTCGTCCCTTGACGGAGCAGGGGAGATGAACGGGCCCCGCTTTGAAAGTGAAGAGAGGAAACCGCCATGACCGAGGGCGATAAAAAAGCGACGAAATTCGTGACCCCGGAGGAGCTGGCCAAAAAGGCCATGGCTCTTCTCAAAAGCAAATCCAATCCTGAGAAAGCCGTCCAAGCCCAACGCTATTTCAAGGAACAGATCTC
>JAPKZI010000193.1 GCA_026393865.1 Candidatus Aminicenantota bacterium | reverse complement strand
GGGGCTTGGAGACAAGTTCTTTGGACAACCGAACGCGGGACTGATTTGAGGTATATTGCAGCCGCGAAAAACAAGGTGCTAAAAAACTGGTAGCCTGGTGCTGAAAAGATTTAGCCCAGGCGGATTGTCTCCTCAAAGACAAGACGAACCCTGAGCCCGACGCTGATTTTTTAGCGCCGGGCTTTTTTTTGATTTAAAACAAAGGAGGTTTCAAACCTATGGACAAAGATTATCTGTTCACTTCGGAATCCGTGTCCGAAGGCCATCCCGACAAGATGGCCGACCAGATCTCGGACGCGGTTCTGGACGCGATCTTCAAGCAGGATCGCTACGGCCGGGTGGCCTGCGAGACGCTGTTGACCGAGAACATAGCCGTCGTCGCCGGCGAGCTGGGGACGGAGGCAAAGATCAACGTCGAAGAGATCGTCCGTGAGACGGCCAAGGAGATCGGCTATTGCGACCCGTCCCACGGGTTCGACTATAAAACGTGCAAGATCGAGAACCTGCTCCACCGGCAATCGGCCAACATCGCCGAGGCCGTCATCAAGAAAGACGGCGAGATCGGCGCGGGCGACCAGGGATTGATGTTCGGCTTCGCCTGCACCGAGACCCCCGAGCTTATGCCCCTGCCGATCATGCTCGCCCACCGCCTCCTCCAGAAGCAGGCCGAGGTCCGGAAGGCCGGCCTCGTGCCGTGGCTCCGCCCGGACGCCAAATCCCAGGTTTCGATCCGCTACAACGGCCACCGTCCGCTGTCCGTCGAGCGGGTGGTCCTCTCGACACAGCACACCGAGGGAGTCAGCCACGCCGAGATCGAAAAGGCGGTCAGAAAATATATCATCGACCCCGTTATCCCGGCGTCCCTCATCGCCAAGGACATCGTCTACCTCATCAATCCCTCCGGCAATTTCTTCATCGGCGGGCCGCTGGGCGACACCGGCCTGACCGGCCGCAAGATCATTGTCGACACCTACGGCGGGAGCTGCCCTCACGGCGGCGGCGCTTTCTCCGGGAAAGACCCCACGAAGGTCGACCGTTCGGCCGCCTACGCCGCCCGCTACATCGCCAAGAACATCGTCGCGGCCGGCCTGGCCGAACGCTGCACCGTCCAATTGTCCTACGCCATCGGCGTCATCGAGCCCACCTCTCTGATGATCAACCTGCACGGCGAACGCAAGGTCGAGGAGCACGAAGCCGAGACGGCCGTCCGCCAGATCTTCAAGGTCACGCCCAAGGGCATGATCGACATGCTCGACCTGCGGCGCCCAATCTACAAAAAGACGGCCGCCTACGGCCATTTCGGACGCGAACTCCCCGAGTTCACCTGGGAACGGACGGATAAAGCGGCCGCGCTGAAGCAATATTTCGGGCTGTAGGCCAATCCCCGCGGAAAAGCGGTACTTACCTGACGATCTCTTTCGTATATTCCGGCTCGACGTTCTCGAAGTACAGACCCTGGAATTGCCCGGCGGCCAGAGTCGGCAAGGCGAGCTCGACTGTGTATTCGGTTTCCGCTTTTAAATTCGAAATGTCGGCGTAAAATCCGAGGAACGTCCGCTTCGGAGAATGGCCGTAAATGCTGTTATAGGCTTTTTTGAGCTCGACCGCCCGGCCGTCGATCTTCATCGTCACCGCCGTCGTTTCGTCCGGCTCCGCGATCTGGACATAGAGAAGAAGCCGGTGGGATCCGAGCCATGGAGCTAACAGATCATCCTCGGTGTAAGGCACGGGCCAGGCCTTTTTTCTATGATCGAGCTGGGCGAAGATCCGGGCCGGGATCTTCATGCCGGCCTTCACTGTTCCCCCTCTGAAATTCGGATCGTACGTCCAGAGCGGTTGGCATTGCCCGAACGGCTCGCCGGCGAATTTAACCTTGACCTTGACCGCGTTTTGGACCTGTTCAAAGGTCCGGGTCATTCCGTTGAGGCTCAGCGAGGAGACTTCGGCTCCGGCCGGTAGAAGGACCACGAGGTCCTTGTCTGTGCCCATCTCTCCCTTGACATCCGAGAGGACGAGCGCCCCGTTCCTCAAGCTCGCCCTTCCGTCGGAATTGAACAGCATCGGCTGGACGACCATCTTCGGCGCCGGGACGATCTCCAAAACGACGGCTGAAGCCCCGCCCTGCGGCAGGGCGACCGCGTCTCCATAGTCCCAAAGTCCCGCCCCGCTCTTCCCGATCAGCTTTCCCGCCTCGGGATAGAGCTCCTTGAGCATGAACGATGCGCCCTTGGTCAATCCGATCGAAGCGTCCAGCTTGAACTCGGTGCTCATCGCCCGGTAATTCGGATTGAAAAGAAAGACAAAGCCGCGATCGTCAAGGCACGCCGCCGTCCCGTCCACGTATCCGATCCGGGGCTGGCCGATAATGGGCTTCACGTGTTTCAGCACGGCCGCGTTCTTATCCGTCCAGTCGAGCCAACCGCGAAACCAAGTCTTGTCCGCCTCGGAGAGGGCCTTGAACTCGTCCGTGTCGCGCGCGGGGATGAAATCCACGACATGGTTAAACGGGGCCGTGGCGATGGATGACAGCAGCGAATATCTCCAGCCGAGCACGTCCCAGTCGCGCGGCCGGAAGCGGTCGCGGCGCATGACCTTCTGGGCGTCGCTGCGTTCGGTCTGGTGGGTGATGTAGCCCGGCATGATCTCGGGCGGGCAGAACCTCTCCATGCGGTACTTCCAGGCGGCGAACCGCTGGCGGTCGGCCGAGACGCGGTCCGTGTGGAGGTCCGGAAAGGCCGTGAAGCTCTCGGGCTGCTCGTCGGTCAGGGTCGGGTGCGGATAGGAGCCGGCGAGCCACGTCCATGGACCGAAATTCATGTATTGCTGGCGGCCGTCGATAACGATATCGGGGACCCGGCGGCGGAGCGTTTCCAGGATGCGGCGGCAGCCGAACCACTGGGCGTACTTGCTCGTGGCCTTCGGGTCCTCGTAGGCGATCCACCAGTGGTCGAAGGAGAATCCGCCGGCGCCCGTCTTTTTCACAAACGAGACGAGCTTGTCCACCCACCAGTCCTGGAAGCCGCGCAGCCCCGTGTCCGCGCCAGAGTATCCGCCGCCCTTGTCGCCGGCCCACTTCGTCCACAGGGGGTCCTGTTTGAAGGCCAGTGAGGGATACGAATAGGCCATGAACTTGATATTTTTCGATTTCCCGTAATCAAGCATCTTCTGGAGCGAGGCCGGCACGGGTTCCTTGGCCGGGTCCCATTCTCCCTTGCGGATCTTCTGCCCCATGCCGAACCAGAGCAGGTTTTCCCAACCCCAGGCGTCGGCGTTTTCCTTCAAGCTCGACAGCTCGCTGTTGGCCGGCGTGAAGAGAGTGTATTGGCATCCCAGCTCGACGGCCCGGTCGATGATCCGCCTATATTCCGCCCAGCCCTCCGGCGAAGCGACATCGAGCTGGTAGTCGTTCTCGCACCACGGCACGTGGACCCGGATGCTTTTCTTCGGGTCGACGAGGAGAAAGGCCCTCACGCACTCGACCAGGGCGTCCGTCTCGGCCATGTCGATCGTCGGGTTGGAGCCGAGGAGATTCTCGTACTCGGGGACGAACTTCCATTCGACGACGGATTTGGCCAGGACGCGCCTCCCGCTGAGGCCGGTGAGGCCGAGGCAGACCCGGTCTGTGATGAACGGACCATAGGCCGGTTTCCAGTCCATATCCGGAACATAGGAGGAGAAAAGGGCCCCGGCGGAGAGTTTCCAGACGTTATAAGGATTTTGGTAGAGGAGGAAAAGGCTGAAGTCGGGTGTCCGCGCCTGCGGACCCAGCCGGCCTTCAATTCGTAGACGACCTTGATCCTGTATTTGGGCGAGGCATAGAGGAAAGTCAGCCGTTCTTTCTCGTTCTTGACTTCCGGAGAGGAGAGGGCCGCGGCGTCGATCTTTTCCTTGTCGATCTTGACGGCAAAGCTCTCGTCCGCGAACCGGACCGCGTTGCCCGTTCGAGCGTCGACGAGCGCAACCAGGTTCCGGCCGTCGAATTCCGCGCGGAGAAACTCATTGGACAGCCGGAGCTGTTCAGGCGCGCCGGCCGCGGCGCTGCCCGAGAGCGCCGCGAGCAGGGCTGTCCCAAGTAGAATCAACACGCTTTTTGTTATCTTACGCATGGCGTCCCTTCCTTATCTTCGATGCGGAGTTCATTATATGGACAATAAATTGCAAGCTCAAGCCGCGGACGGGATATTTATGATTTGGGTTGCGCTGATCTCAGCGCGAAAGGTCAACGCTCCAGTTTTTTTCTCGCATCTTTCAAAGAGATAGATTTCCCTTCATGGAATTCCCGAGATGATACTTGAATCTGCTCGTACAGGCCCGGGATGGCCAGAAGTTCGAGCGTCTCTTTGTGGCGATCGACGAAATCGTCGATCAGATCCACAAGGATATCGTTCATCTTTCTATTCTCCAAGCTGGCGATGGCTTTAAGAATGTTTTTCTTCTCTTCGGGAATTCGGATGGTTGCGGTCTCCATAAGCGCTCTCCTTCATTAGTAGATTAAGAGATTAAGCGCTTTTTGTCAATATCGATCCAAACCTCCATTCTTTTTAACTCCTCATTTAGAGAGACGCTCGGATGTTGAATCCGATTTCATAAAAAAAATCCTCCAAACGGCTCGGCCGGTGTTTCGCAGAGACAATTGGTTTTACTTACCTGACGGGATAAGTCAAGAAAAGGAACGGAAGCTCCGGCCAGGGGGCCTTATTTTCTGCCTTCTAGAATCCTTATCAGTTTGGCCGTAGTGAAGACGGGAAGACCCATTTTTTCTAAATGATGGTCATTGGACCAAAGTGGAAGTCCGAGAGCCCTGGCCAAGGCCAGCGCATGGGCGTCCTCAGGATCGCGCTCCATAAGGTCTTTCACCGCTTTTTTATAATACCGCGTATATCGACTGGGTGTGTGCATAATAATGGGAAGAATTCGCCATTGAAGCTGAACCAGCTCCATGGGGAGCTTGTATTTTTCGGCCATCTTGGGCAGATATTCCTCGACTTCTCTGGCATTGAATTCGGCGACGTGAATCCGGAGAACGAATTCCGAGAAAATCTTATTTGCGCCTTTCCCGATCAGGGCGGAAAGTATAACATTAGCGTCCGCGACGACTTCTTCGGGAACCACGGAAGTCCTCCAGGATGTCTTTTTCCGAAACGCCGCGCAGATCGAGAAGTTTGGATAAGTGAAATCCTAAGACCTTAACGATCTCCCTGCGCCAATCGTCCGGAAGGTGATCCGGATCTTCTAGCGGGACAAAGACACCCGAGACTTTTCCATGCCTCATCACGAAAAACGGCTCTTTCCCGCCGAAATAGTCGGCGCTTTTTTCTCTGATCTCACGAATCCCGGCCATTTTCATGACAGTCACCTCTCAGCCCTATATTAGGATATCAATTCGAATATGTCAACAATTGTGTACACATCATTTATGCGTATCTCAATTTCGACATCGATTTTCCGCAAAGAACTTAGAATTGACAAAGCCTCGTGTCTGTATTACATTGTAATACGGGAGACAGGAAAATGACTCAATCTATGACGATTCGGATCCCGGATGATCTCCGAAAGGAATTAGACAAGATCAGCCGGGCGGAGGGCGTCCCGGTCAGCGACATCGTTCGAGCATCCCTGAAAAAATACGTTATCCTTTACGAATTCGAGAAGCTCAGGGCCATGGCGATTCCCTACGCCGAAGCCCAAGGGATATTCACGGACGAAGACGTTTTCAAACTGATCTCATGAAGATCGTCCTCGACACGAACGTCATCGTCGCGGCGTTCGCCTCAAGGGGACTATCGCATCTCGTCTTGCGCCGCTGCTTGGAGAAACATGAGATCATCCTTAGTCCGCACATCCTTCGAGAACTGGAAGCCGCTTTCATCCGAAAGCTCAAAATGCCTCCGGAAAAAATCTCATTGAATCTGGGGTTTCTTGAAAAAGTCTGTCATTTTGGAGATTACTCCGACGTCGATCCATCCATCTGCCGTGATCAAAGTGATCTCCATATTCTCGGCCTGGCCCTTCATTCAAAAGCGAACGTCATTGTTTCCGGAGACGAGGATCTGCTGGTTATCCGGTCATTCCAAGGAATTCCGATTCGATCGCCGCGAGAATTCTGGGAGTTGGAAAGAAAAAAAGATCCGAGCCTTTTAGGCCGGATGGAGCCGTCGACGTCCAAGAAGGTTCATGATAAAAATCCTCGAAAACTCCGGCTAATCCGCAATAAACGAGTTGGAACAAACAAGAGGTGACATTTGGCCGTCAAAGACCTGATCGAGCATTCACCGAAGCGGCGGGCGTTCCTGAAGACGTTTGCCGTCGGTACGGCGGCGGCGATGATGCCCGCCGTCTCCCCATCGTCTCGGGCGGCCTCGCAAACTCAAGTTTCCCCGCCCGATAAGATCCGCAAGAAAGACATGATCTACCGCCGCCTGGGACGGACCGGCCTCTTTATTTCCGAGATCTCCCTGGGCGGCAGTCCCCTGCCGGACGAGAGACTCCTCTTCCAGCTCATCGAGCGAGGAATCAACTACATCGACACGTCGGACAGCTACGAGAACGGGAATTGCGAGCGCAAGGTCGGACGGCTGTTCAAGGCCGTCGGCCGGGACAAGATCCATATCCATGCCCGCTTCCATCTCGAGGGTCCATGGACGGAAGCGAGCCTCATCGCCTCAGTCGAGGGAAGCCTGCGGCGCCTCGGGACCGAGCAGGTCGAGATCCTGGGCATTCACGGCGTGGAGAAGCCCGAACATCTGACCGACGAGCGGATCCTCGGCGCGTTCGAGAAGCTGAAAGGCAAGTATCGGTTCCGAGGACTGACTTGTCACGTCAACCAGCACGCCGTCATCCCGAAGGCGGTCGAGAGTGGCCTCTACGACATGGTCCAGATCGGCTACAACGTCTTCGACATCCAGGAGACCGAGAAGGAGATCAAAACCTATAACGATTATTTGGGTGAAAGCGGCATCCGCAAGCTCATCGACCTCGCCCGGAGCCGCGACGTCGGCGTGACGGCGATGAAGGTCCTCAAGATCGGCGGCCGGCGCCAGGACTTGGCCGCATATAAAAAAGGAGGGCCGTCGCTTTATCCGGCCATGCTGAAATGGGCGCTCGAAAACGAAAAGCTGTCCGCCGTTGTGATCGAGATCATGAACGAGGAGGAAATGAAGGAGGACCTCGGAGCCGTCGGACGCCCACTGGCGCCCGCGGAGCGCCGGATGCTGCACGCCCATGTCGCCGCGAATGCCGGCTCCTATTGCCATTCCTGCGGCCTTTGCCAGTTGGCATGCTCCGCGGGGATCCGGGCGGCGGATATCTCGCGTTGTCTCGCCTACGCGGAGGGCTATGGAAAACGAGAGCGCGCCCGTGCGGAATTCGCCGGTCTCCGGCCAGCCATCGCGGCCTGCCGGGACTGCGGCGCCTGCGAACGGGCTTGCCCTTACGGCCTCCCTGTGCGGAACAGGACGCGCCGGGCGGAAGAGCTGCTCGCATGATTGATCCTGTATTAAAAGCAGTCCCTGCGTTGTTGAGATCCTTCGCTACGCTCAGGATGACAAAATGAAAGCGAGA
>JAPKZI010000117.1 GCA_026393865.1 Candidatus Aminicenantota bacterium | reverse complement strand
ACAATCCAAAACATCATATGCGTACTCGACCGTCAGGGCTGGCGCGGACTTATAAAGATAGGTCTCTCGGGTCAACAAATCCCGCTGATTGAATTGTCTTTGAACTTCTGCATCTCCGCGTTTTTCTTTCTGACGGACGATGTTTCCCCGAACATCGAAATAATATTCATAATTGCGATCTTGAAATTTCCCGTTCTTGTTCTCAATCGCTCCATCTAGAGCGCCGTTTTTTACTTTGCCCTTATATTCTACGACGTTGGAGTTGATTTCGCCCGTTCTCGTATTTATGATCGCTTTCAAACGATCATTGCCGTCGTAGATATATTCGAAGGAGCCCTTCTGACTACTTCCTTCGTCGACTTTAACTTTATTCCCCTTCGAATCGATAGAGTAAATGAATCGATAAAGAACTTGATTCTTATATTTCGTTACGGTCTTTATAAACTGATTGTCTTTTTTTTCATAATAGATTTTGTATCCCCAGGGAAGGTCAATTTTAACGAGCTGATCTTCCTTGTCGTAATTATAGTAAATGGTTTTTTTATCGGGCCGGATGACTTTCCGGATTTTTCCTGAAGACGTGTATTCGTATTGCCATTCCTGATTGAAACTGTCCCTAATGGCGCTTACCCTTCCCATCAAATCATAGACATAATCGACCGAATACATCCGATCTCCGATGATCGTTTCTTGGTGAAGGACCTTCCCCTCGGAATCGCGAAAAAAAACGGGTTCAATAATCCCAAACTGCTCTGAGACAGACTTCGTTTTCATAACCAACGAGACATAGGATTCCTTCCCCAGATGAATGGCGACTTCTTTTTTGACAGCCATCTCGGGATTCGAGGAGACTAGCAAAAGCTGATAGACCCCAGTCGGCATTTTCCGGATATTGAAACGCCCCTGACCATCCGTTTTCAAGGTTTCTTCGTAGTTAACGCCTCGGACGGCAACCTCGGCTTTCGAGACTGTGAGTCCCGCTTCGTTATAGACGACGCCAATAAGTGATCCTTTCAGAAAATGATATTTGTTGGATTGACCAGCCGGAAAAAAGGACGAAAAAACTGCAAGAGCAAATACTATAACGGCCCCTTTCCGAATATTCATGAATATACCCTCCCTTTGGATTCTACGACTCCATCGTAGATAGGAGGTTAACTGATTAAATATGGGCAAATCAATAGGATATTAGATTTTTCGATTTTTCTCATATTATTTATGTTTTTCTCAATTTTTTTCCTCTTTTTTCCCATTCCTCCGACTAAATAATTGGAGATGAAGATTCATGATGGATCTATCGCAAAGGATCGACTCATGGAAAAACATCGCCAAATACGTTAATCGAGACGTGACGACCTGCATGAAATGGGCGAAGACTTATGGACTTCCCGTTTATCGAATCGACGCGAATTCGAAGCGTTCGAGGATCTTTGCCTTCAAATCGGAAATAGACGAGTGGTTTATCTCGAAGGCCAAAAAGATAAAAATTCCCTAATAGGATTTATTCCCCTTCTTAAATGAAGCTCCAATCTATTATATCTGCGCTATAATCTTTTTGACGAAACCCTTTGCAGCATGCCCCGCGGCTTGCCGCGGGGTCATTGATTCGAGCATCTTCTCGGCGAAAACGCCGTGGTGATCGACTGCTGAATCCTTCGTTTCGGCCGTCTCACCCAAGGAAATTCCGGAATAAACGACTAATATTAAGTGGTATAATAAAATGCTTAAGGAGATTCCGGTGAAAGTCGTGATGCGGAAATTTTTTAAAACCATTCCTTTTCTTGCCATGGCCGCGCTCTTGCTCGGGTCCGGCCCGGCGGGATCGCAAGTAGCCGGCCGCCGGCTCGGTTTGTTGACCTCCGGTATCACGGTGACCCAGAACCCCTCGGGCATCGCCCCCCTGACCGCCCTGGCGACATTCCAGACAAGCCTGAACTGTAATGTCCAGGTCAAGGTCATGGGCGAGGTCGAAGTCACCAAGATTTTCGAAAACGACGGCACGGATCACGCGGTCCCGATCCTAGGCCTTTACCCCGACCGGGTCAACGCGGTCCTCCTGACCCTCTTCACCCACCACGGCACGCCCGAGAATTTCGTATTATCCATCAAGACCGACCCGCTGCCGGATGTTCTCCCGGATATCGAGGTCAACGCCGCCGTGCCGGATCGTATGGAACCGGGGATGAACCTGAGCACCGTAACAGTGAGGCTGGGCCAACGGACGGGCATGTATCCGATCATCTCCGACCGGAACGGCGTCATCCGTTGGTATCTCGACCTGACCGGCCGCGGCGGCCTCGTCGCTCCCTTCGTGCGCATCCGCGACGGCAATTTCCTCGGCGGCGTTGGTGATTCGGTCTATGAATACGATCCGCTCGGCCGGCTGGTGGACCAAATCACCCTGGGAGGCTACAATTTCCATCACGACATCCTGGAATTACCCAACGGCCATCTCGTCGCCTGCGTGGATAAGACCGGGACGACGATCATCAACAGCCGCGGCTTGATCCGGAGCACGGGCGACTATATTATCGAAATCGACCGGGCGACGAACTCGATCGTCACGTCCTGGGACATGCGCCAGATCCTGGACGTCGACCACAACGAGCAGATCAACTCCACCGGCGACTGGTTCCACATGAACGCGCTGTCATATAGCGCGGCCGACAATTGCCTGATCGTGTCGGGGCGGCACCAGGGCCTCGTCAAGGTCACGTGGGACAACAAACTCAAATGGATCCTGGCCCCCCGTCAGGGCTGGGGGAATGCCGGGTTCAATGGGTCGGGCCCGCCGATCGCCCCATTCCTTTTGACGGCCGTGGACGCCGGCGGAAATTCTTATAATCCTCAGGTCGAAGACGGATACGCCGGGGCCGATGATTTCGATTGGAACTACGGGCAGCACAACCCCCACGTCCTTCCGAACGGCAACATTTTGTTCTTCGATAATGGGGATTTTCGTTATTTCATGACCGGTTTTCCTCAATTCTCCCGCTGCGTCGAGTTTCGCGTGGACGAGCAGGCGATGACCGTTCGGCAAATTTGGCAGTACGGCAAGGAGCGGGGCCCGGAAACGTTTTCGCGGATCATCAGCGCAGTCGATAGCCTGCCGCTGACCTTAAATCGGCTCTTCTGCCCGGGCATCGTCCAGACGGCGAACGGCACGTCCGCGAAGGTCGTCGAAGTTTCTTATCCCGACAAGGCGCTCGTCTTTGAAGCCACCTTTCATTTCAAGAACCTTCTCGCCCCGCCGAATACGACCCTCGCGGATAACATTTATCGTTCCTACCGGATTTCGATTTATCCGTGATGCATCGGAAGGAGTTGACATGAGATTACTCCGGATCTCGATGAGCGCGGCCGTCCTGGTGTTCGGGTGGTCGATGACGGCCGGCTTCGGCGCGTCGAAGCCCCTTAGCCGGCAAATCGAGCTCGGGCTTTGGGGCGGGCTGTCCCCGATCCGGATCGTCGGAACGACGACCGTGCAAGATTCCTGGAGCTCGTTTCTCCTGAATACCGTCACCGAGCGGACGGTGATCCAATCCAAAGCCAAGATGCCTCCCGCGGCCGGAGGTTATTTTTCGATTTTCCTGTCCCCCCATCTGGGCGTTCAGGTTCTCGCCGGATACGGCCAGGCCGACCTCACGACCGGCGCGGCCTTCGACTTCGCCTGGGCCTGGGCGGACGGAACCGGCGCCTCGAAGAACATGACCTGGAGTGGGACCGGACGCCTGACCCGGGTCCCGGTCTGTCTGAATATGGTTTTCAGGGAAGAGTCCGGCCCCTTCACGCTCGAGGTTTCCGGCGGGTTCGCGTATTATTGGAACACGCTTCGGGAAGGGTCCATGTTCGGATACGGAGTCACAAGCATTTCCCCGGTCTATCAGCCGCCCGATTGGGTGATGGCCCAAACCGTCGATGCGCTTCCGGTCCGGCTGGCCATCCCGAGCACGTCCTGGACGGCCGCCGGCGCGGATATCGGCGGAAGCCTGAATGTTCGGCTCGCGGGCCCCGTCGGCCTTAAAGCCGAAGCCCGTTATTATTATTGCCCGCCGAAGCGATTCTCCTGGAAACCCGCCTTCGGATCCTATGACGGAATGTTCGGCGATGCGATCAAGGGGGAGCTGTTCACGGCCGACGATGCCGCTTATCTCGCCGGGATCGGACAGATGCTCGACCAGAAAATGGACCTCTCTTTTGTCCAATTTTCCTTGGGAGTTACGTTCTTCTTCGGCCGCGGGCTTCGTCACTAACCGTTTTAGCCCAGACGACCGGCGGGCCCCCGCGTTTCTCGGCCGGAGGGCAATCCCTGTTTTTTCAGGGTTCCATTACGCACGACCGTGAGGCCGACCTGGACGGTTTGAGGAGCGACACCCGAGTCAGTCGACTCGATCCGGATCGTTCCTTTATAAGTTCCCAGTTTGAGGTTCTGAGGCTTCATCGAGACGGCGATGTCCACCCAGGGTCCCCAAGAGCTCCCTTGATTCGGCGACACATGGATCCAATCCTGCTGGGGCGTCAGGGTGAATTTCAATCCGCGGCCGGCCGAGTTGCGGACTCGCAGCTTCGCGGGCACAACGAACGAGTCGTTCGCCTCGGTGACGAAATTAAGCGACGTTTTTTCCACTTTGAGGGCCGGCGCGGCGTTGACGGTGAGGGCGCTCGCATAAACCGTCCCTTCGAACCCGCCGTTCGCCAGGTTGGTGTTGGGCGTTTGTCCCGTGCAGATGTAGTCCATGCGGGCTTGAGCGCTCGACAACGTCAAGCGGGAGATGCCCGACGGGCCGTAAAAGTCCGGGGTGGCCTTGAAACCGTTGCCGTAATATTTCTTCCAGTAATCGCCGCGCCACCAGTTTTCCTCGCCGGTACGTTTCGTCGAACCGACGGCCATGCCGCTCAGGTCCTTCTGGTTGAGCCCCGCCCCGACTTTCGTAATCTTAAAGATGTGGTCATGCCCGTAGATGAAGCCGCGCATCCCAACCTGTTTGGCGAGGTTCGTCAACCGGACCTGTTCGATCAGCGGCGGGTCGATGAAGTCGGCATAGTCGCTCTCGACGAAGAGCGGCCCGCGGCCATAATTGATATTATGGTTGGTTTCGTCCGCGCCGGTGGGCCACCCGCCCAGGACATGGTGGAAGCAGGTATAGACCCAATCGTGCTCGTTCTTGGCAAGGACCTTCTCGAACCAGGCGTTTTGTTCCGGGCCCAACGTCCAGTCTTGGACCCGTTGAGGTTCGTGCGGGCTGCAGAATCCGGTGACATCGAGGATGATGAATTGAGCGCCGCCCTTATTGTTCGCGTCGCTTCCCCAGGAGAAGGCATAATAGTTTCCGTCGGGATGGCCGCCTTCCGGATAGGGCGCATCTGTCGGCCCGGCGAAATACTTGAGACGCCATTTCTTCGCCCAGGGTTTCGCTTGGTTCCAAGCTTCTTCGCCGTCGTGGTTGCCAAGGGCCAGATGAGTCGGCATGTTCGGGGTGAGTCCGGAGAATATCTTTCGCTGGCGCAGCCAGAGAATTTGAGAGATGAAATCGTAGTCCTGGCCCGTCAGGTTCGTCGTCGGGAAGCCGAGGCCTTTCCATTTATAAGGTGCGCCGATTCCGGTCGTGTCTCCGAGATGAATGAAGAAATCCGGGTCTTCGGAGGCGAGAATCCGATGAATGCCTTTGGCCAGCAGAAATCCATTCCAGAGCTCCCCGAGCGAGGGGTCCGGCGCCCATTGCGGGTTGGCCACGATGTTTTTCAAGTACTCGACGACGTAATCGCCCGTTTTTTTGTTCGTTCGGTATTGGTCGGGAATGGCATAATCAGCGTCGTCGAAATTATGGTCGTCCCCGATAAACGCGACTTGGATCGAGCCGCCGTTCGCCCAATTCACGTTGGGCAATTTGAACGTCCGGGGCGGAAGCGCTTTCCAGGCGCCTTGGCCTTCCCGGTACTGAACCTGATAATAGAGCCGCGGAGCGTCGTATCCGCGCAGGACCGTATCGAGCGAACCCGCGACGCCCAAGAAGCTCTGGCTTTCGCGCGGGTGAGACAGGTCCTCCCGCCGGTCGGCGGTCAGGACCTTCACGTCCAGCCTTTTGCCGGCCTTCAGAATGAGGTTGAGGTCGGTCAGCCAGACGTTCGGGTCGTCGGGACTGCGGCGGATGTTGAAGATACGCTCGGAGGCCTCGAACATGGCCGTATCGTAGGGAAAGGGAAATTCGTCGCTGGCAAGCTGCTCGTAGAACGGTGATGACGGAGAGGGCTTGAATTGGTCTTGGGCGAGGATTTTCCGCGGGTCCAGGGCCGCGAGGAGGAGCCCCGATCCTCCAAGGCGTATAAAATCCCGCCGCGACACGCTCATCCGTGCAAAGCTCCTTACGTTGGTAAAATATAATTAGAAAAGGGGAGTTTGTCAATCTCCTAGTAAATTTATAGAAATTATAAGATATTACTTCAAGGCCGAGGCCAAGCCTGGGAGGGCTGTTTTTGTCCGCTTTATAGCCCCATCTCCTTAATGATGTGCTTCGCGCCGGAAAACTTCTCGGTGACGAACAGGACATAGCGGATGTCAACGCTGATAGAGCGTTGGAGCTCGGGGATGATGTAATAGTCGCCGATGACGCTCTCATAAGTCATGTCGAAAATAATCCCGATCTGTTCGCCCTTGGCGTTGAATGTCGGCGAGCCGGAGTTCCCTCCCGTGACGTTAGTCGTGTTCAGGAAGCAGGCCGGTACGTCGCCCAGCCGGGCGTCGACGTAGGGGCCGAAATCCTTCGCTTTCCAGAGGTCTTTGATTTTAGGGGGCACTTTGAAGGGCAACTCGCCCGTGTCCTTCTCGATAACACCCTTGATCGTCGTCTGGGGCAGGAAGGTGACGGCGTCGCGCGGCTGATAGCCCATGACCGGGCCGTAGGTGAAGCGGATGGTCCCGTTGGCGTCGGGCGGATAGGTCCCCTCCTTCATCTCGAGGATGGCTGACTCGTAGGCCATCTTGAGGTCCGCCCCTTCGCGACCCATCCCTTTGCTTTCCTCACGGACGACCTTGAGCTCCTTCTCCATCCCGGCGGCGAGCCTGAAGAAAGGGTCGTCATAGGCGGCCAACTGGGCGGGCTTAAGGCCCAGGAGTTCGAGCCTTTTGGCCGGGTCGCCAAGGGCCGTCCGGGCGTACATCCCATCGACGCGGGAGGCGACTTCAGCCTCGCTGCCGGCGGTTAAATCTTTCAGCGAGGCCGGCCACTTCGCTTCGTCGGGATGGGAGGCCCTAAGCCGCTTGATGGTCCACTTCAGGAGCTCTTTATCGGTTGCGAAGACGTAACCGCGTTCGGCCAGCTGGATGCCCTGCTTGAGCCGCGGCAGGTTGCGTTCCTGATAAGCCTGTTCCCTGTCTTTATCGGGCTTCTGCAGTTCGTCCACGGCGCGCAGGATGCTGTAAGCTTGGGAGAGGATGATGGAGCCCGAAAGGACGCCGTTCAGAAGCTCCGTCCTCGAGCCGAACGCCTTCTGCCTGGCCAGGAAGGCCTCGAGGGCGGGGGGGGCTCCGCCGTATTTCTTGGCCCGGACCGGATCGGCGTTGATCCAGGCGAGCAGGGCCTTCTCCTGGACTCCCTTTTTCCCGATGAGGTCGTACTTTTGGAATCCCTCGAGCTTGCCCTGCATGTTCTTCAAGCCGTTGTAAAGTCCCTTAACCTGGGCGGCGTAGCGGATCTCGACCTCTTTGTCGGCCCTGCCCGCTTCTTCGTAAAAGCGGATGATATCCTGGGTGTCTTTGATCCGCCGGGCCATATTCTCCGCGTCTGTTTTAAGCTCGGGGAGAGCGTAGTTGCGATATGTCCGGCCGGGGTAGCCCATGACGAAGGTGAAGTCGCCCTCCTTGAAACCCTCGAGGGACGCCTTCAGCCAGACTTTGGGTTTGTAGGGGACGTTGGCGGGGCTGAAGTCGGCCGCCGTGCCGTCCGGCGCGACATAGGCTCGAAGGAAGGAGAAATCGCAGGTATGGCGCGGCCACATCCAGTTGTCCGTCTCGCCGCCGAAGTTGCCGAGGTCCTGGGGGGGAGCATAGACAAGGCGGACGTCGCGAATCTGCTTGAACGTGTAGAAGTAGTAGGAGTTCCCGCTGTACATAGCGGCCAGGGTACAGCGCAGGTCTTTGCCCGCTTTTTCTCCCTGAGCGATAATTTCCTTCTGGGCCTTGTCATACGCGTCATACCGCTCGCGAGGCGTCATGCCGCGCTTGAAATAGGCATTGACCCGGGCAGTGACGTCCTCGTAGCCGAGAAGGACGCCCGCCTGGTAGCCCTGGGCTGGGATTTCCTCGCCTCGGGTCATGGACAAGAAACCGCTGTTGATATAGTCCTTCTCTTTACTCGAAGCTCTTTGGATGGCTCCGTAAGCAACGTGGTGGTTGGTTAGGATGAGCCCGTCGGAACTGACGAACTCCCCCGTTCCGCCGCCGAGGTTGATGATGGCGCTCATCAAGCCCGCGCCGTCCTTTTTATAAAGGTCGTCAGGGTTCATCTGGAGACCCAGAGCTCTGAGGTTGAGGTCCCTCATCTGGTGAGGCATCCACATGCCGTCATCGGCCCCGGAGAGAAGGGCCAGGAAGAGGATGAGCACTCCCGCCCCGAAATACCTTCCGAATTTTTTCATGATACCTCCCGAAGTCTGAAATTCAGATGAAGGATAAATCATGACCTGAGGGAAGTCAATTCGGCTATCATTTCTTGCCCGGCGGCCATCGGTCTTTCTTTTTTCATGCTCTCTTGTTAAACTCTTTTGCATCGCCGACCAAGGAGGCCGACATGAGAAGATCCCTCGGAATCGTTTTAAAACCGGTCGTGCTGTTCGTCCTTATCGCCCTCGCCGCGTCGTCTTTGTCCGCGGCACTCATCTTCGACAAGTCCGAATACGCGGCGCGCCGGCAGAAGTTCATGGAGAAGATTCCGGACGGCACCGCCGTCATCTTTGGCGCCCAGCCGATCGGGAGCTATTACTCCTACGCCCAAAGCAACGATTTTCTCTATCTTTGCGGCGTCGAACTTCCCAACGCCGCCCTGATTATCGATGGTGTGAGGAAGACCTGTGCTCTGTTCTTCACCAGCAGCGAGGCGGCCGCCCGAAACAACGGCATCGGGGCCGACCTGGTCAAGAATCCCAAAGATGTCACGGGCATCGACATGATCCTCCCCTACGAAAATCTGGCCAACCAGATCATGGCCATCAGCAACCGGACCAAGGTCGTGTACACGCCCTTCCGCCCCGAGGAGCTCTACCGTGAGGCCAGCTTGGAGAAGTTCATGACCCTCCAGCAGAACATGGTCCTCAATCCCTGGGACGGCCGGACGACGCGGGAGCTCCAGTTCGTCAAGGTCCTGAAAGAGCGCTTTCCCCAGCTCGAGGTCCGCGATTGCTCGTCCCTGATTTGGGAGCTTCGGACGATCAAGTCTCCGGCCGAGATCGAGTTGATGCGGAAGGCCGGCCGCATCGGCGCTAAAGCCCACACCGCGCTAATGCAGGCGACCCGGCCGGGGATGATGGAATACGAGCTGTCGGCCGTCCTCAATTATATTTGCGAGAAGGAAGGCGCTCAGGAAAGCGCCTATGGGGTCATCATCTCCTCCGGGGAGAACCATCCCTACGTCCACTACGCCAAGCACGACCGGCTCCTCAAGGACGGCGACATCATCGTCGTCGACGCCGGCCCGGACCTGAACTATTACGACATCGACATCACCATTACCTATCCGGCCAACGGCAAGTTCACCCCGCGCCAGAAAGAGGTCTACGAGGCGGCTCTTGCGGTGCATGAAACGAACATGAAGGTCTACCGGCCGGGCCTGACCGCCGCGCAGTGCCGGCAGGAGGTCGAGGACATCCTGAAGAAGCAGGGATTCGACCTGACCAAGGATTATTTTAAAAGGCTGCGGGGCGGGTTCGGGCATTACGTCGGCATGGCCACCCACGACGTCGGCGGAGGCCCTCAGACGCTCAAGCCCGGCATGGTCTTCGCCAACGAGCCGATGATCATCTACGCCGATGAGAACCTGGGCGTGCGCGTCGAGGACACGATCCTGATCACGGAAACGGGCTGCGAAAACCTGACCGCGGGCATTCCCCGGTCGGTCAAGGACATCGAAGCGCTGATGAAAAAGGACGGGATCCCGCAGGTCCTGAAGAAGGCCGGGCTGTATTAGCTCCCCGGCACAAGCCTGATCAACGGATCTTCCTGGCCTCGAGCTCGAAGTCCCCCTGCCAAAGGACCAACCCTTCGACCGCGCCCTTTTTGTCTTTGAAGAATTGGATCCTGACGTAGGGATCCGTGGAGTAAAAGAGCGTCTGACCTTCGGCATAGAACTTCGTCGCCGCCTGGCCGGTCGGCTGGATCACCAGGGCAAGGTCGTCTAGACTTACCTCGAGCCCGTAGGCCGGATTGACCTCGTAGCTTCCGGCATAAGTCTGATAGGTCGCTGGATCGAGCCTCATGACATCTTTTTCTTCGGGCCTGAAGTGGGCCCAGCCATAAGCCTCGGACAAAGCTCCCAGGATCTCCTGGATGAGGAGCGTCCCGCTCTCGCTGTTCGTCATGATCACGGCGCCCTGGCCTTTAACCGGATAAACGACCATGAAACAGGAGAACCCGCGCGTCTTCCCGCGCAGGCTGTAGTTGATATCGGCCCCTCGGCCATCCACCAAAAATCCGAAGCTATGACCTTCGATCTGGGGGCTGAGCATAAGGCGGGCCATCTCCGGAGAGAGGACCTTTCCCTCCGTTCCCGCCGCCGCTTGGAGCAGATCGGCCAGAAACGCGGCGAAATCCGCCGGCGTCGTCCAGAGCCCCTTGGCCGCCGCTTCGGGATAGTTGTTCCATAGCCCTTTGGCCGGCTGGCCTTCCCGCAGATGGCCGGCCGCGGTCCGAGCCTTGAACGCCTCTGGAAGCGGGAGGGAGAAAGTGCTGTTCTTCAATCCGAGCCGGTCCAAGAGGATCTCGTTCATCAAGACGGGAAACGGCTTTCCGGTCAGATCCTGCAGGATCTGTTCGAAGATGACATAGCCCGACTCGGAATACCGCGTGCGGGAGGTCGAGGTCTTCTGGGCCGTCATCCAGACAGGTCCGTTCTTGGCCGGTTGTTCGCCGTCCAGGATCTGGGAAAGGTTCGGGAGAGGTTCATCCTGGCTATAGCCTTCAAAGGTCTGGTCCGAGAGCCCGGCGCTGTGGGTAAGGAGGGCTCGCGGCGTGATCTTTGACCTAGGTTCGGACGAGGGCGGAGGAAGCCGCCACGTCTTGAGCAGCGAAGCGATATCGGCGTCGAGATCGAGCTGCCGGTTCGCCGCGAGCTCGAGCGCGGCGGCCGCCGTCATCATCTGGCTGAAGGCCCCTCACTGAAGAGGAGTGTCCGTCGTCATGGCCTGGCGGGTTTGGGCGTCCCTTTGGCCGTACGCCCTGACCCATTCGATTTTGTTTCTATCGAGCGCGGCGATGCTCACACCTGGGATTTTATAGAACGTCAGGCGATCGGCGAGGGCCAGCTTCTCGGGCTTCAGCCCTTTGAAATAAACGGCCCGCATCAAGCCCTTCTCGACCGCTTTGATCCTTTTTCCGGTCAGGGCTTTCTGCGGGCCGCAACCGGAAAAGAGAAAGCCGACGAAGAGCAACATGAAGAAGGATTTATAGAGATTGGGCCTTTTCATGCGTTCTCGTCGGTTCCGCTCACATTTTCCAGGTTCCGGCCACGAC
>JAPKZI010000200.1 GCA_026393865.1 Candidatus Aminicenantota bacterium | reverse complement strand
GACCCGATGATCTGCTCGAAATGCGGGGGCCGGATGAAGGTCGTCGCCTTCATCACGGAGGTTGCCGTCGTGGATCGGATTATCGATCATCTGAAGCTTGGGTTTGTGGCCGATAGGCCTCCGCCTTCATCTGTTTTCGAGCAGGTCGCCCTGCCGGCGGCCGAAGAGAGTGGGCAATATTTCTAGGATTTGATGATCAGGAGGGAGCGGGAGTCTATCATCTTTCAGCCGGTGCGAGAGGATTTTCCGTCCAAATATGCTTTTCGGGCGTCGGTTTTCGCGATTTTCGTTGTGATTGACATCGCCGATCGGCCGGGAGTATATTGCCGGCGTGATCAAGCGGGGAGATTCATCAGTCCCAGCGGGAATTCGTGGCGTTCCGAGAAAAGCAAATTCTTGTCCTCAAAAATAAAAATTAACAGTCGTTGAAGCGTCGATAATATACTTAGCGAGGAAAAACATTTGAGCTTGGCTTGGCGCTGCTGCATCACGGCCGAAAAGCAAAAACTTTTCGATCCTGCGGTGGCCGCCAAAGATATCAAGAAGCTTCGCAATCGCTTCCTGCGGTCCTGTGCGCTTTTAATTGACGTTTTTATTTTTTACTCATTCTTCCCCTTCGAAAAGTAGTTCGTTACGCTGATCGTGGTCTGAACTGTCCAGCATGAAAATGCCCATGTTTTTTTGAAATCCATCCCGGACATATTGGGGCCAAGAGGAAGCCTATGCCTATCTCGGCTTGTGTTTCAAACAACAGGGCGGAATAATGCTTGACGTTCATCACTAGTCGGCCTTCGGGAATATGCTTTAATCAATTTGCTAGTCCGGACAGGATTAAGAACTATCGAAGTCATTCAAGCGAACACCGAAGACATTCGTCAGCAAGGCGGGGAAGCCCTTTTCTATATACAAGGAAAAGGACGAGAAGAAAAAGACGAGTTCGTCTTGCTCACGCCCGAGACCTTGAAGCCTATCCACGAGTACTTAAAGGCCAGGGGGAACGGGAAGAAAGATGCCCCGTTATTTGAAAGCCTGAGTGACCGCAACCATGGAGGACGGCTGACGACCAGAACGCTCCGGAATATCGTCAAGGAGAGACTTCGGGTGATAGGCATAGACAACGACAGGTTGACCTCTCACAGCTTACGGAGAATAAAGTCGTGATAAACTCATCAATCATCAGGGGAAAACGGGGAAATCGGATGGTGGAGCTGACCAGGGTCGAACTGGCGACCTCTTGACTGCCAGCCAAGCGCTCTCCCAACTGAGCTACAGCCCCACGGGAGGGCGATACTTACCATGTCCGCTGGGTCATACCGGCGGAATACCTGTAATGGGCTAGGGAGGCTTGCCAATACTGCCCTATACCAAATCCTTACTCGGCCCGAGAACTACCAGCAGACGGGCGGGGAGAGACTTGAAACACAGAAAAGCGAACGATCCCAAGCAAGGGTTCTTGACTTGGGGCAGTGGACGGCGATACTATCATTTTGTTAGGGGAGGCTATCCATGAGTGATGTTTTCGAGAAGCGCGTGAGGGCGGCAGCAGTCGCGAGCTGGTGGATCTTGTTGATCGCCGTCGGGGTTCTTCTGATTCAGTGGATTTTGTACCACCTGGTCATGTCCGCTCGTCCTGCATTGCTGTTGTCCTTGTGGGGCCCGGGCACGACCTGGTCTTTCGTGTGGTTCTGGGCCATATTGATTATGAAGGCATGCGTTTGGCCTCTGGCATTGGTGGCTCTTTGGCTGACGCTATGGGCAAGGCAGTTAAGAAAACGAGCGGATGCTTAATAGCGGGCAGGTGCCAGCCGTGTGCCAACGGCGTGCCAAAAATGACTGAAAACGCTGAAGTAGGGAAGAGAGCCTTTAAAGTAGGCCACTCCCCGTGTTCCAAATATGTTCCAAATTTTACTGATTTACGCTGAAACTATGGCAAAAAAATTTAAATGAATCGAAGGCTAATAACACAGAGAAATGGTTGACACTTAAGCCGTAATTTGCTATCTTCTGACCTCTTTTTGGCGCTATCGTCTAGGGGTTAGGACGGTTGGTTCTCAGCCATCAAACCGGGGTTCGAATCCCCGTAGCGCTACCAGCCTTGGTTTTCCGTTTTCCCCTTCATGTTTTGACAGCGCTGAGTTTTTTAGTTATCCTTTAATCAAGCTTATCATATGAATCGGAGGGGAGCCATGAAAAGGCGCGTTTTAATATTTTCATTTGTTTTTGTTTGGCTATTATTTGTGCCGCTATCCGCCCAATGGGCGAAGACTTACGGCGGAAGCAAGTCCGATACGGCCAGCCAAATCCTGCCGACGAAAGACGGCGGATTCCTCCTCGTCGGGTCAATATCTTCCTTCGGCGCCGGGAGCTCGGACGCTTGGGTCGTGAAAATCGACAAGGACGGAAATATCGAATGGCAGAAAGCGTTCGGATATTCCGGGCCGGATAACGCTGTCGCCGTCCAACAGACTTCCGACGGGGGATATCTGGTCGCGGGCGGATCGTCTTTGGGAGACAATATAAGCCGTTTCTGGGTCTTTAAACTAACGTCGCAGGGAAATGTGGATTGGCAAAAAGCTTATAACCTCGTTGGCGATCAATGCGATATGTCCTTCTGGGTGACTTCGATGCAGTTGACTTCGGACGGAGGATGCATTGTCGCAGGCTCTTTCGGAGAACGTTGCGGCTGGTCGAGCGAGATATGGATCCTAAAGCTCGATTCAAAGGGAGCGATCGAATGGCAAAAGTGGGGAGGGATAAAGGGTACCTTATCTATGCAAATTTATTACAATGCAGCTTACTCCATTGGCCAAACGACTGACGGAGGATATATCGTCACTTGTTCAGCAGCAGCAAACTCCGATGTTCCATTGGCTTCTATGGGCGGTCTATGGATCCTTAAGCTGACCGCGCAGGGCGGCATCGAGTGGCAAAAACTGTTGGGCGTCGATGATCTGAACTATTACGCACCGTCCGATATACAGCAGACGCCGGACGGCGGCTACATCTTGGCCGGAGGGACGATCTCGAGCCAACAAAGAAAATACGACGTCATCATTGTCAAGCTGGATATTGCCGGCACGATCCTTTGGAAGAAAAAGCTGGGTTTAGGTATGGATGGTTATACAAAGCCGTCCATCCTGAGAACAGGCAGTACGGGGTACATTCTCGCTTGCCACATCGACGGGGATATCTGGATGGCAAAATTCGACTTGGACGGAAACATCCAATGGCAAAAGGCTTATGGCTGGACCGGCGACGAATTACATGGGCACACCGCTCTCACGCCCGACGGCGGCTATATCATCGCGGGAAATACGCCCTCTCTCGGCGCCGGAGACTATGATCTCTTCGTCGTGCGGACAGACGCCAACGGCAATATCGGATCATCGTGCGGAGTCATCAAGAACACGGCGGTGGTCCCTTCGGATTCGAATATCGTCCTCCGGGATACAAGCGAAACCCTCCATGATTCCAACGCGAACGTCGCCATCACGACAGCTTTATCCCAGGACACGAATGCCACGGTCTATGAGCTCTGCCCGACGGTCACCCATCCCCCGCGCATCGTTCTTTCTACTAACTATCTATCCTTTAATGCCGAGTTCGGAGGGACCGTTCCGCCGAGCCAGTCTTTCGGAGTGAAGAACGGAGCGTTCGGAACGCTCAATTGGACTGGGGAGAAAACGGCGCCGTGGTTGTCCTGTGCTCCAAGCGCTGGGACCGAGGCGGGAGATGTGACCGTGACCGTGGATCCCTCCAAAGCTTATATCGGCGAGAACCGAGCGACGATCCTCGTTTCCTCTCCGACGGCGACCAATTCTCCGCAGACGGTGACCATCTCGTTCGCCGTAAGGTCGAAGCCCGGAGAAAAGAGTCCCTTCGGCAGTTTTGACACACCTTCGGGAGGGAGCCTTTTGAGCGGCAGCGTCCCGGTGACGGGCTGGACGCTGGACGATAAAAAAGTGCTGAAAGTGGAGATTAAAAGAAACGCGGACATCACCGATCCGCCCGCTGCCATCGGCCCCGACGGATTTGTCTTTATCGGCGACGCTTGTTTTGTGGAGGGAGCGCGGCCCGACATCGAACGACTTTATCCGAACCTGCCGTTCAAGTCCCGGGCGGGATGGGGATACATGCTGTTGACCAATTTCTTGCCAAATCAAGGGAATGGCACTTTCACCCTTCATGCTTTTGCCTATGATGAAAGCGGATTCAAAACCGAGCTTGCTTTTTACGGGGGGAAGGTCATCACCTGCGATAATGCCCATGCCGTGAAACCCTTCGGAGCGATCGACACGCCGGCCCAAGGGGGAGATGCCTCGGGCCAGGCCTACGTCAACTACGGGTGGGTTTTGACTCCTCTTCCGAAGACGGTGCCGAAGGATGGATCGACGATTTCGGTCTGGGTGGATGGGGTGAAGGTGGGAGATCTGAAGACGGCGCCGAATGTCTACAATCAGTATAGGGTGGATGTGTCCAGCGCGTTCCCCGGGTTGAACAACTCGTCCGGGCCGGTCGGAACTTATTATTTGGATACGACGAAGTATGCGAACGGCGTCCACACAATCCACTGGATCGCCACGGACGATCAGGGGGCAGCGGATGGGATCGGGTCGAGGTATTTTAATTCTGTCAACGCAGGGACGACGGTACGGTCCAACCAGAATAGACAGTTCACGGGCTTGGACAAAAACGCTTTTTATGAATCCGTTCCGGATCTTCCCGTGAGTTTTGAGCCCAGGAAGGTCAGGCAAGGCTTCATCAAGAGGGAAAATCCAGAGGTCATTCAACCCGATCATTTTGGGACGATCCGGATCGAGATCGAGGAAGTCGAGGGCCTCGAGCTCGACCTCGGGAGGGGCAAAGCCTATCAAGGGTATCTGGTGGTCGGCCGTGAGCATCGGCCGTTGCCCATCGGCTCGACCTTGGACCAAGACAAAGGCGTTTTCTCTTGGATGCCGGGACCGGGATTCTTGGGAGCATACGATTTGATATTCGTGAGGGACGATGGATTTGGAATCAAACGGAGAATCCCGGTCAAGGTCATCATTCGACCGAAGGTTTGATTCCTTTTTTTCCTTGTGATAAAACCCGTTTGTAAGGTCCGCCTTGGCCGGGAAAAAGCGTCTCGCGATTCTC
>JAPKZI010000077.1 GCA_026393865.1 Candidatus Aminicenantota bacterium | reverse complement strand
CGCTGGGACGGCGACGCCGGTCCGCTGTCCGGGAACCACTACGACTGGAGCTACGGCATGACCCTGCAGTTCTTCCGCACCGGCCGGCTTCCGTTCTTCGACATGGCCCGGGTCCTGGCCAGGCACGAGATCGATTTCGATATCTACCACACCGCCGCCGACGGGAATGCCTTCAACTATCAGAAAAATTGGGAGAGCCGTCCCTCTCATGACAGCCCCAACAATGATTTTGGGGGAGGCCGGCCCAGCCATACCTGGAGCCAGGGCTATGCCCTGGTTTGGCTTTTGACCGGCGATTACCGGGGGAAGGACGCGACCACCGATATCCTGGACGGCGTCCGGCAATATATCTACGAATCGTTCAACGCCGACGGCTACATCAACACCAACGAGATCCGGATCCAGGGATGGCTGGCCGAGAACCTGGTCACGCTCTGGCGCCTCGATCCCCAGACCGCCTGGTCGACCAGCTACGGCTCCAAATCCATCTCCCAGGCGCTCAAGGATGTCCTGAAAAGCGTTTTTGACCTCGAATCCGCCGCCGGCCGGCACGGGTATGTCATCGACGGCGATCCGCCCGAATCCAACCTACGCGCCCCCCTCCAAAACTGCTATTTTCTTGAACCGGCCATCAAAGCCTACGGCGAGGTGTTCAAGAACCGGGATGCCGCCTATGCCGCCGACCTGCTCGGTCTGATCCAGCGGATGACCACCTGGCTGATGTCGATCACTTACGGAGGAGACACGAACGGGTCCGGCCATTACCGGCCTCGCCAGATCCCATACCGGGTGGACACGAATTCAGCGGCGCAGACCGAGGGGCAGATTCCCTATCTCCTGATGGCCGCCAATGCGGCGGGTTTTTGCCGGCTCGAAACCGGGATCCAGGCCTACGCCGATTATATGCGCCCGGCCTTCCTCGATTACGTCAGGTATATGGGCGTGGAGGGTGGGGATACTTATATCGCGGATGTCAACCGGCGGACCGCGGCTTCTTATAACTCGAGCGTCTTTGTCGGAACGGAATCGAAGATCCACGGCTGGTCGAGCCGCTACGGACAATATTACCTGGCCGCCGAAGGGCAGACCGTTGTGGATCAGCCGCAGATCGGTCTGAGCCGGGCCCAACTGTCCTTCGGCGCCGTCGCGGGCGGCGTGTCGACATCCGGCCAATCGCTGATCATCAGCAATACGGGCGGGGGGAGCTTGAGCTGGACGGCGACGGCGAACGCGGCCTGGATCGGGGTGGCGCCTTTGAGCGGGACGGGAACCAAGGTCATTCAAGTGAGCGTCAACCCGGCCGGGCTGGCCGCGGGTTCTTATTCGGGGTTGGTCACGATCTCCGATCCGGCGGCTTCAAACAACCCCCAAAGAATCAATGTCGGGCTGACGGTCTTGGCGGCCGGGACGAGTCGCAGTCCCTTCGGCGAATTTTCCACGCCGATCGAAGGTACGACGGGAATAACGGGAGCTATCCCGGTCACGGGCTGGGTCGCGGACGACATCGAGGTGCTTAATGTCGCGGTCAAACGGGATCCCTTCGCTGGCGATCCCGGGGGAGCCATCGGCCCGGACGGACTGGTGTTCGTCGGGAACGGGATCTTCGTCGAAGGGGCGAGGCCGGATATTGAGATCGGGTATCCCGGATATCCTATGAACTATAGGGCCGGCTGGGGGTACATGCTGCTGACCAACTTCCTGCCGAACCAGGGGAATGGAACGTACAAACTTCACGCCTTCGCCGCGGACAAGGAGGGGAGCCAGGTCCTTTTGGGATCGAAGACGATCGTTTGTTCGAACGCGGCGGCGGTCAAGCCGTTCGGGACGATCGATACGCCCATCCAGGGCGGGGACGCATCGGGGAGCTTGTTCGTCAACTTCGGTTGGGTGCTGACGCCGATGCCGAAAACGGTGCCTACGGACGGTTCGACCATCGACGTCTATGTGGACAGCGTGAAGGTTGGGAATTTAGCGACGGCGCCGAACGTATATAATCAGTATAGGGTGGACGTGGCCACGGCCTTTCCGGGATTGAACAACTCGGGCGGGCCGGTCGGCGCATATTATTTAAATACTACGACATACGCGAATGGAGTGCACACGATCCACTGGATCGCGACGGACAATCAGGGCGCGGCGGACGGGATCGGGAGCCGGTATTTCAATGTCGTGAACACTGGATCGGCAGCTTTTGAATTAAGTCATTGCGAGCCTCTTGGCGCGGCAATCCGACTCGAAGAGTCGTCCCGAGCATTGCTGGGGATCTCATACACTTACGCCACTTCTTTGAATTCTGTGGAGGCCATCCTCAATCTGCCGATGACGTTCGAACCGATGCGGTTAAGGACCGGATTCGACTTAAAGGCGGAACCGTCGGTTCTTACGCCCGACAATTACGGCGTCTATCACATCACCATCCGCGAGATCGAGCTCTTACGAATATCTTTGGATCCGGCTCAATCGGATCAAGCCGGGAATGAAACGGCGGGGAACGGACACGGCGACTGGAATAATCCCCCCCCACCCCCCTTTAGAAAAGGGGGGGAAGAATCTAGATCCTTCAGAGAAGGGGGGAGAGACGCAATGTATTCCGGCTACATGATCATGGGCGGCGAACTCCGGCTCCTGCCCATCGGCTCGACGCTGGATCCGAAGACGGGTACGTTCAGTTGGATCCCCGGGCCGGGATTCGTCGGCTCTTATGATCTGGTGTTTGTCGAGAACGGCGCCTACGGTCCGACGCGCTCGATCAAAGTGAAGGTGACGATCAAGCCGAAGTTTTGAAAGGTAATTTCGGGTATCCTTGCGCGGCTTGACTTAAAAAATCCGCAGGAATAATATTTTTTCATATCATTCGTCCATGAGGAGAGAATATGCGTAAAGCGCTTTTTGGATTCGGCCTTCTTTTGGTCTTGATTTCCCTCGGTTGGATCCTTCTCGCTTCAACCGATCAAAAAATTCAACCTCAGGCGAAAGGCCTGAATCCTCAGGCTATTCAGCGGCTCGATGACCTGCCTTTGTATTTCGTCGAGAACAAGGGGCAAGCTGCAGCCGAGGTGAAGTTCCAGGTCAAAACTCCCCAGGCGGACGTCCTTTTTAGCGCGAACGAGATCGTTTATCAGTTCGTCGGGAAC
>JAPKZI010000141.1 GCA_026393865.1 Candidatus Aminicenantota bacterium | reverse complement strand
GTACAGTCTCAAGAACGTCTCCTGGACCAGGTCGAGGGCGGCCTCCTTGTCCCGGAAAAAGGAATAGGTCAGGATGAAGACCTTTTTTTGATACGTCCGGGTCAGGGTCATGAAGGCCTCCCGGTCGCCGGCCTTGATCTTTTGAACCAGACCCCAAGCGTCTTCATGATCGATCACCTTGATCCCTTCCATGCTCACGGGTTATTGTCGTTCAAACCGGTCGGTCGCGCAAATCCCTTGACTCGCCCCCGCAACAGCTGTTTTCGTCAGGTTGAACCGGGCTCATCTCTTTTTTGGGCTCCATTAGTGGCTACGGAAATCGAACGGGAAAGGTTTACGGTAAAAAAAATAGACGTTCCCCTTGGCGAGATCTCTCTCGAAGGGGGATGATTCCTATCTAAAAAAGGCTGACGATCTATTCAGAACCTACGAAAATCCTTTCTCTCTCCGCCCTCGCTCCGCATCTCGCGGGGGCGTTCGGTCTTCGGGCGCGCTTCATTGATGATGATCTTCCGTCCTTCCAGGTCGGTTCCATTCAGCTTCTCCTTGGCTTCTTGGGAGGACTCGGACGTGGCCATCTCCACGAACCCGAATCCTCTCCCTTGAAGGATGTTGACCGAGGTAACCTCGCCGAACGGAGAAAACATCTCTTTCAACTTTTCTTCGGTAGTCTTGTAGTTGAGGTTACCGACATACAATTTTTTAGAAAACATCAAAAAATCCTCCTTGACCTCTTTTCACCGTCCGCCCGATCTTCACCTCGAAGCCGAGTCCTCTCGGGAAAAGGGTCGTCTCATTTTTCCATATTCAAAAACGAAAATCAACCCCATTCCATGCCAAAAAGCAATTTGTGCTATAGTGAATTCAGGAAAGGAGCCTCCGATGAAGAAAGGTCGATACGTCCTGATCCTATGTCTTTTCTTTCTCGTCCTGATCATCGCCACCGTCACCTCGTTCCTTTTATTCGAGATCGGGCGTCCCCCTTCCATCGGAGCGTCGTCCTATCTGGACATCCGGCTCGAAGGCCCGCTCGTCGAATTCGCCGAAACGAATTTTCTGGCCTCGCTGTTCGCCGGCGGCCGGCCGCTGTCCGTCCACGATGTCTGGAACGGCCTCCGCATGGCCGCGGCGGACGACCGGATCGCGGGCGTCCTGCTCCGGCTCGGCCCGCTGGCCTGCGATTGGGCCAAGTGCGCCGAGATCCGGGAAGCCGTTCTCGATTTCAGAAAATCGGGCAAAAAGGCCTACGCCTCCATCGAAGAAGCCCCGGAATTCGACAAAGAGTATTACCTGGCGACGAGCTGCGACCGGATCATCCTCCACCCGCTCGGCTGGCTCGGCATCACGGGGATCGGCGGCCACGTCCCCTTCTTTAAAAAAGCGATGGACAAGCTCGGGATCGAAGCCCAGTTCGAGCACGTCGAGGAATTCAAGACCGCGACCAACATGTTCACCGAGACCGGCTTCACCGAAGCCCACCGCCAAATGACCGAGGCCATCGCCGGCGATCGGTTCGCCGAATATGTCAGGACCGTCGCCGAATCCCGGAGGAAGACCGAGGCCGAAGTCCGCTCCTTGATCGACGAGGCCTTCTTCCAGGGCGAAGACGCGGTGAAGGCCGGGCTCGTTGACGACCTGCTCTACGACGACCAGATCGCCTCCCTGTTCCAAAAGGACGGGAAAAAATGCGACCGGGTGGCCCTTGGGGAATACGCATCGATCGACCCCGCCTCCGTCGGCCTGGGAACGGGCCGCCGGATCGCCCTCCTCTACGGCAGCGGTCCCATCCACGGCGGCGAGAGCCTTTACCAGTCCATGGGCGCGGACACCATCGTCCGCTGGATCCGGGCGGCGCGGACGGACCCGACCATCGCCGCCATCGTGTTCCGCGTGGACAGCCCGGGCGGCTCGGCCGTGGCCTCGGACTCGATCTGGCGCGAGGTCATGCTCTGCCGGAAGGTGAAGCCCTTCGTGGTCTCGATGTCGGACGTCGCCGGATCGGGCGGCTACTGGATCTCGATGGCGGCCGATAAGATCGTCGCCCAGCCCCAGACGCTCACCGGCTCGATCGGGGTCCTCTCCGGCAAGATCAGCCTCGAGAAGCTGCTTGAAAAAGTGGGAGTCACGGCTGAAACCGTCCGCTACGGCCGACGGTCGACCATGTTCTCCCCATTCAAGGGCCTGACCCTGGACGAAAGACAGCTGCTCAAAAAAGAGATCCTGTGGATCTATGACCGTTTCCTGACCAAGGCCGCCGAAGGCCGGAAGAAGTCGAAGGAAGACGTGGACAAGATCGGCAAAGGCCGCGTCTGGACGGGCGCCCAGGCCAAGGCGAACGGTCTCGTGGACGAGATCGGCGGCCTGACCAAGGCCGTCGACGCGGCCAAGGCGCTGGCCGGAATCGGCCGGGGGGAGAATGTGCGCCTCGTCGTCTGGCCGAAGCGGACGACCTTTCTCGGATCGCTGTTCGGGCGGAGGGACGGGCGTCTCGCGGCACCGCTGCCGCGAGAGATCGAACGGGCCTTGGCTTGGGCCGGCCGGCTGAACGAGGACAGGATTTGGGCGATCATGCCCTTCGGGACGGGCCTCGACTGAGCGGGGCCTCGGGATTTATTTACGCTTCTTGACGATGACCTTCTCGTCCGGAGGCATCAGCCAGAGCTGCTCTCGCGCCGGCTTGTCCACGGCCCCGGGATTCTTCTGGAGCTCCGCGATTTCCTTTTCCAAGCGCGCTTTTTTCTTTTGGAGCCGGTCGATATCCTGGAGCAGGGCGGTGTAGGATTTCCGGGTGCGATAGATCTCGATCAGCCCCTTTTTGCCGAAGATCGAGGAGATGCCCAGGACGAAGAGGAGAAAGGCGAATCCATAGATGAAGATCTTTCGCCTCAGCATTCCCGGCCCCTTCTCGGTCACGACAGGGCCTCCAATCCCGCTCGGACGAGGGCGCGCAGATCTTTTTTCGAGCTCGCTTCCGCGTAGGCCCGGATCAAGGGTTCGGTTCCCGAATGCCGGAGGAGGAGCCAGTCCTCGCCGGCAAAATCGAATTTCGCCCCGTCGATGGCTTCCGCGTTCAGAACGGCGCGACCGGCCATTTTGGCCGGGGGATCCTCCATCAAACGTTTGAGCTTCTTGCTCCGCTCGGGCGTCAGCGGGATGTTCTTTTGGATGCCGGTCCGCTCGCCGTATTCCTTGAACAGGTCCTCGATCAAGGCGGCCAGACTTTTCCCGGACGCGGCGATCATTTCGGTGACGAGCAGGCCGGCGAAGATACCGTCCTTCTCGGGGAGATGATCTTTGATGACGATCGAGGCGCTCTCCTCGCCGCCGAAGATGATCTTGTCTTTCAGGTACAGCTCGGCCAGGAACTTGAAGCCGACCGGCGTTTTGAAAAGGGGCAGTTCGTATTTCCGGGCGATGAGGTCGAAGTAGTGGGTCGTGGCGACCGACCGGGCCACGCCGCCGCGCCAGCCCTTCTTTCCCACGACGTAGTTCAGCAGGAGGGAGAGGATGAGGTTCTGGATGATGACTCGGCCCTTGTGGTCGACGATCCCGAACCGGTCGCCGTCGGCGTCGGTGGCGATCCCGAGGTCGCAGGACTTCGCCCGGACGAGACCGCTCAGCTCCGCCAGGTTCTCCTCGGTGCAGGACGGAGAGATGCCGCCGAAGTAGGGATCGATGTAGCCGTGGATCTCCTCGACCGGAACCCCGTTCTCTTCGAGAATCCCATCGAGGTACTCGCGGCTCGTTCCATAGAGAGGGTCGACACCGACCTTGATCCCGGCGCGGCGGATGAGATCGAAATCGATCTTAGTCTGGAGGAACGCCAGGTAATCCTTCCGCAGGTCGATCTTCTCGATGAACTCCGTCCGCGGATACGCGGGAAAGAAAGCGAAGTCCTTCTGCAGGCTCCGGATTTCGGCCTCGATGACCTCGGTCTCCGCGGGCAATGCCGGCGCGCCCAAGTCCGTATTGTATTTCAAGCCGTTATATTGCGGCGGATTGAAGGAGGCGGTGAAATTGATGCCGCCCTGCGCCTTCCGCTTGATGATCTGAAACGCCTGGGCTTGAGACGGGGCATCGCGTTCTGTCAAGAAAACATGGATCTCGTTGTGAGACAGGATCTTGGCCGCCTCGGAAGCGTATCGCTCCGAGAGGAACCGCGTGTCATAGTTGACGACGACCGAGATGCCCTGCGCGGGGAACTTTCTCTTGAGGAAATTGGCGATCGCCTGGACGACGAGGCGGACGTTCTGGAAGGTGAATTCCCCGCCCATGATCGCCCGCCAGCCGGAGGTGCCGAAATTGATCATTTTTTCAAAATTAGCACAAGAACGCCGGAAAAGCAACTCGCTCGAAGCGGGCGAATGCTCAATTGGCCGCGGGTCCCATCGACAAGATCGGGAAACGGCTTCGCTCCCGACTCGGGTTCTTAACGCCGTTTCCTCACCGTCCTTCTCGGCGGAGAGTAACTCGTATAAAAAGGTCGTCGCGTCGACGGGATCGCCCCCGGCCCCCTGGGGAACCAGTCCCGTCGGTTCCCCCCATCGGCTTTGCCGATGGGACCCCCCTCCGCTATGGGGGCCTTGAGGCCGACCCCGCCGACGCGATTTTCATTTTCTCTCCGGCCGATCTCTTCAGAATCGGCTTTCCTCGAAGGACGGCTCGGAAAGGCTGAACCCTCCATGGTCGCTTCAGCCGTTTCCCGATCTCGTCGTTCGGTTTAATCCGTGAATTGAGCGTTCGCCCGCTTCTTCGCTCGTTATTGATAAACGGAGCGGCATGCCCCTCGCTCCCGCTATGCTGGACGCGCGAAATATTTCTTTCATTTAGCTTGGGCGAAGGAGAAGAAAGCGAAGCGACGATAGGGAAATCCCGCCGCTGCGTTTCGTTTTTTTCAGTGGACGATTCAAGGACGCGGCGGCAGGGTTGGCCCTAAGGCCCCATAGCGGAGGGGGGCCCCGGCGTTTCGCCGGGGGGAACCGACGGGACTGGTTCCCCAGGGGGCCGGGGGCCACCCTGTCGCCGCGTCGACCATTATCTCCTTAACCGAAAAAATCGAACGACGCAGGAGTCAAGATTTCCGCGAGGAGCGAGCTTATTCCCCGAGCTTCTTTATTTTTTGGTTCTCGCCGGTCATAGGCACGAAGCGGACCGCAGTGATCTCCTCGATTCTTTTTTGGCCGTTGATCTTGCGGAGCCGCATCAGAGTTTGGACGCCGTCCGTCTCCCCGACGGGGATGACCAGGCGGCCGCCCTCTTTGAGCTCCTCGAACAGCGACTCGGGGATCTTCCCGGCGGCGCAGGTCACAATGACGGCGTCGAAAGGGGCCTGCTCGGGCCAGCCGAAATAGCCGTCCCCGCTCCGGATCTCGACGTTCGCATACCCGAGACGGCGAAGGAGATCCGCGGCCTTGGCCGCCAGCCCTTCATGGATCTCGATGGAGTAGACGTTTTTCGTCAACCGCGCCAAGACCGCGGCTTGATAACCGGAGCCCGTGCCGACCTCGAGGACCTTCTCCCGCCCTTTGAGTTCCAGGCCCTGGGTCATCAAGGCCACGATATAGGGTTGGGAGATCGTCTGACCTTCGGCGATCGGCAGAGGATAATCCTCGTAGGCCTCGGTCCGGACGGCGGGATCGACGAACAGGTGCCGGGGTACGGTCCCCATGACCTCCAGCACTTTCTTGTCCTTGATATCCCGGGCCTTGAGCTGGAGTTCCACCATATCCCGGCGCTTTCGGGCGAACCAGGCCTCGTCCTGTCGAGCGAAACACAAACCAAAGCCCAGGATCACGACCGCGGCCAAGGGACGCCTGATCCCCCGCCCCATTACCCGTTTCATGGTCCCATTTTGCTCCAAGAATATGCCGATATGCAAGTCGAGATAGGGCAAAAGTTTCTATGGAAATACATCTATGGCAACCAAAGCTAGGGGAGCCGCTGGAAAGGGAAGGGATCGAGGGGAACGATTATTTTTGTCAATCGGTGAGCGAAGAAGCGAGCGAACGCTCTATTTACGGATCGAACCGAAAGACAAGATCGAGAAACGGCTGAGCGATCATATGAAGATCTCGCCGATACGGTTCGGTTTTGTCGGCGGACGATTCAAAGACGCGACGGCAGGGTTGGCCCTAAGACCCCCATAGCGGAGGGGGGGCCCGGCGTTTCGCCGGGGGGAACCGACGGGACTGGTTCCCCAGGGGACGGGGGCCACCCTGTCGCCGCGTCGACTATTTGTATCAGCCGCCGAAAAAACTGAAGCACAGCGGCGAGATTTCCCTATGGTCGCTTCGCCTTCTTCCCCGAGCCCCCCCTCATCCGAGGCCTCTTTCAGGGTGACGGAAATTTCACTTCTAGATTCACCGTAAGGGGGGATTGCCGCCCCTTTCCCTAGTTGCATAATGAAAGCGCATAAGATAACATGCGAGGTGTGTGTCCGGATTGCCGAAAATTATCAAAAATACGTTTGACAGAAAAGGCTTTTTTTGTTAATCACAAGAGGAGAACCCGAATTTGATGATGAAAAGCCGGAAACCCGTGGAAAATAGGGCCATCTATCCGGGCTCGTTCGATCCGATCACCAACGGTCACATCGACATCATTCTCCGGGGCGGGAAGCTTTTCCCCCGGATCCTTATCGCGGTTCTCGAAAATCCCAAGAAAGAAACCCTTTTCACCACGGACGAACGCATCGAAATGATCCGGGAGATCTTCAAAGGTCACCCGGCCGTCGAGGTCAAGGCCTTTCACGGCCTTCTGGTCGAGTTCGCCCGGAAGAACCGCACGCGCATCGTCATCCGCGGCCTCCGTGCCGTCTCGGACTTCGAGTACGAATTTCAGATGGCGCTGATGAACAAGAACCTGAATCCCCGGATCGAGACCTTTTTCGTGATGCCCAGCGCCAAGTACGCTTTTCTGAGCTCCAACCTGGTCAAGGAAGCCTACGCCCTGGGAGGACGCATCGACGACCTCGTGCCCGACATCGTGGAGAAAAGGCTTTATGAGAAATTCCGGAAGAGCTGAAGGTCCTCTCTTCTGGACATAGGACGGGAGGCGAATGTTCGGTCTTAAGCGGGAAAAAGCCCTGGTCGGGCTCGACATAGGCTCACACGCCGTCAAAGCGGTGGAGTTGCGGGTCCGGAAGAAAGGCAAGGCCGACTTTTTCGAGGTGGCCCGGATCGGGTATGAACCGCTCCCGCACGACGCCATCGTGGAGGGCACGATCATCGACCCGGCGGCCGTCTCCGAAACCATCCGCCGCCTCTTCGATAAAAGCAAGATCATCAACAAGGACGTCGTCATTTCGATCTCGGGCAATTCCGTCATCATCAAGCGGATCTCGCTGCCCGCGATGGAAAAGGAGGAGCTCGCCGAATCGATCGTCTGGGAGGCTAAGCACAACATCCCCTATCCCTATGAAGAGACCCACGTCGACTACGTGATCCTTCGGCCGGCCGCGGGCGCGGAGGGGCAGAACCTGGAGATCCTCCTGGTGGCCGCCAAGAAGGACAAGATCGCATCCTACCGCGGGGTCGTCGAACAGGCGCACAAGAATCTCGAAGCGGTCGAGGTGGATGCCTTCGCTCTGACCAACGCTCTCGAGATCAATTATCCCGACGATTTCCGGGCTAAGATCACGGCCCTCCTCAACATCGGCGCCACCGTCACGACCATTGTCATCTGCGAACGAGGTATCCCCCAGCTCTTTCGGGACCTCTCTCTCGGAGGCTCCTATTTCATCGAGAACATCCGCAAGGATTTCAACGTCGGTCCCGGAGACGCGGAAAACATGCTCCGAGGGACCCCGTCGAAGGCCGCGCAGGCCTACGATCTCGAGGCCCTCCTCGGCCTGAACGTCAAAAGCCTCTTGGAGGAGGTCGAAAAGACCTTCACCTTCTTCGAAGCCGAGGATAAAGCGCAGAAGAAGATCGAGCAGATCTTCCTCTGCGGCGGCATGGCCAATCTCAAGAACATCGCCGGCGCTTTCGAACAGAAATTCGGTATGAAGGCCATCCTGTTTGACCCCTTCCGCACGGTCTTCTATAATGAAAAAAAATTGAATCCCGCGTATTACCAGGAGATGGCCACGCTCTTCGGAGTGGCGACGGGACTCGCCACCCGGCAGCGAGGGACATGATCCCATGATCCGCGTCAACCTGCTCAAGGCCGAAAGAAAGGAAATCGAAACCAAGGACGCCGGCCCCCTCGAGCCGGAGGTCAAGGTCAAGAAGAAGAGGCCGGTCGGGAACCTGGTCATATTCTTCATCATCCTCCTCCTGGCCGCGCTGGCCTACATGCAACAGAAAGCCCTCAAAACCGAGCGCGGCTTGCTGAATTCCGCCCTCGAAGAAAAACGGCAGCTCGAGCCCGTACTGGCCAAGCTGGACCAGGTCGAACAACAGAAGACCTTCCTTCAGAAGAAGATCGGCCTGATCAACCTGCTCAAGGCCCGACAGAGCGGCGCCGTCCAGATCTTGGAAGCCCTGAGCGCGGCCCTGCCCGAGTGGGTCTGGCTCACCGAGGCGACTTTGGCCCGACAGAACCTCCAGATCAGGGGACGCGCCCTATCCAACATCCAGATCTCGGACTATATACGCAATCTTGAGAAAAGCGGGATCTTCGACTCCGTCGGACTGCTCGGCTCCGCCCAAAAGAACTTGGGGGGCAATACCTTCCTGGAATTTTCGCTTTCCGCCGACGTCGCCCCGCCGCCGGCGTCGGCGCCGATCTCCGCGCCGGGCGCTCCGCCGCCGAACAGGCCCGTCGTTGTGCCTAAAGGGACGGAGATCCGATGAAGAAACAGTCGTGGTTTGTCTACGCTCTGCTGGGTCTCCTGCTCGGCGGCCTCGTTTACATCTTCTTTTTCAAACCCCGGCAGGCCGAGCTGAACGCGCTGCGGGCCGAACGCGTCAGCCTCGATATCGAACTGACGACCCTTCGAGCCAAAAAGGTCCAGCTCAACAAGATCGAAGCCGAACTCATCGATCTGAACAAGGCCCTCGCCGAGCTGGAAACGATCATCCCCGGGAAAAAGGAGAGCGGGGAGATCCTCCGCAGCGTCCAGCAGATGGCCCTCGATTCCCAGCTGGAGCTGGTCCATTATACGCCGGAGAAAGAGATCGTGAAGGACTTTTATTCCGAACAGCCCATCCCCATCGAGGTCGCCGGCAACTATCACAATCTTGGCCAGTTCTTCGACCGCATCCTCCATTTTCAGCGGATTTTTAATATCGACGATTTTTCGATCAAGGCTCTTCCCAGCCAGACCGCGGAGGCCACGATTTCAGCCGTCTTCACGGCCAGGACCTATTTCTTCTTGGAAGAGAGCCAGATCAAGAAACCCGAAATCAACCGGCCCCAAAAACCGGTCAAGGAGCCCGATGAGATCCGGTAAAGCGATCGTCCTCGCCGCCGTCCTTTTCGGACTCGCCGGACCAAGGGTCTTACTCCAGGCCGCGGCCCAGGAACAAAAAAAGACCGCGACGACGACCCCCGCCTTTTCCTATGATCCGGGCGGGCGCCGCGATCCGTTCAAGGACCTCTTCGGAGGCACGACGATCCGCGAGAAAAAAGCGATCGGCGGCCTGTCCGACCTTTTAATCGAGGACGTCACGATCATGGGGATCGTCAAGGCGAGGGGCAAGTATGAGGCCATCATCAGCCTAAGCGAAGGATTCCCGCTCACGCTCCATGAGGGCGACCGGCTGGCCGACGGATTCGTCCTGTCGATCGGAGATTCGCAGATCGTATTCCGGAGGACTCTGGACAACAGGGGGGTCCCGCTGGCCAAGCCCAGGGACATCATCAAGGAAATCATCTCAGAGGAGCGCTAACATGAAAAGGTATCCGACTCGGCTCGCTCTCCCCATGGCCGGCCTCCTGCTCGTCCTGGCCGGTTGGAGCCGTCAAGGCCGGCCCCTCGTTTCCATAGAGAAGATTTCCATCCTTCCCGCCTCCTCGTGCACCCGGATCGTCCTGGAGTCCCAAGCACCCCTGCAAAACATCAAAGCGGCCTACGCGAAGGAGTTCCCCTCCGTCCTCTTCGTCGAGCTGGGCATCGTCCAAACGCCGGCCGCTCCGGCGGTCCCGGCCGATGAAGCGCTGCTCGTCAAGGACATCAAGATCCAGGCCGCGGCCGACCTCAGGGTTTCTCTCTTCCTGACGCTCAAGGAGCCCGTCCCCTTCCGGATCTTCGCCGATGGAAAAAAGACGGTCATCGAATTGACGAAGATCCTCAGATCCGGCGACAGCCTGGTCTCCGCCGAACTCGAACAGGAGCTCAGGCAGGGATCGCGAAAGACGATCGCCTTGGACGACGTCGAGATCGCCGATAAAGGCGACCGCGTCGAAGTCGTCGCCCGAACGGGTCAAAAAGCGATCATCAACCTCTTCGCCCTCGACAATCCCCTCAGGCTCGTCCTGGACGTCTATGACGGCGTGTTCAACGGCCCGACCCGGACCGCCGCTCTGGGCAAATTCGGAGTCGACAAGATCAGGATCGGACAATACAAGACGCCGCCGCCGGAGGCCATCACCCGGATGGTCTTCGATCTCAACGAGCCGCTGTTTTACACCCTCAACAATGGACCAACAGAGATCGTCGTCACGATCCCGGCCGAGGCACGTCCGGCCTTGGAGGCTCCTGTTCAGGCCCTAAAGACCGAAACCCCGAATCCGGTTCCAATCCCCGGACCGCCCGTTTCCCAAAAGACGGAGGTCAAACCGGCGCCCAAGGACGTTCCTCCGTCCGCCTCGGTCAAGGCGGAACATAAAGAGGCGGCTGCCGCCGCCGCGAGCAAAACGATCGAGCCGCCTCCGGTGACGCCCCCCCCGCCGGCCGAGGCCCAGAAGAACGAATCCCAGAAAGAGCCGCCGGCGAAGGATGAGAGACAGAAGACCCAGACCATCCACGACGCCATAGCGAAATATTCGGGAGAGCTGATCAGCCCCAGGTTTAAGGACGCCGACCTCCGGGATGTCGTCTTGTGGCTGGGCGAACGGGCCGGCCTGAATATCCTCTTCGATCCCGACGTCCGCGGAACGGTCACCTGCAGTTTTGTGGACATTCCCTGGGACCAGTTTTTAGACTACATCCTGAAGAACAACAAACAGGGCCACAGCCTGGAGGGGAACGTCCTCCGCATCGCGCCCCTCGGAATCCTCGCCGAGGAGGAAAAAGCCCAGCAGGCGCTCCGCGACGCAAGGGAACAGGGGGGAACCCTGATCACCAAGACCTACACTCTGTCATACGCGAAGGCCCGGGACCTCATCGAGATGATGAAGAACAAGAAGTCCTCCCGCGGCGAGATCGTCACCGACGAGCGGACCAACATGATCATCGTCACGGACGTCAAGGAAAAGATCGACCTCATCGAGAATCTCATCACCGCCCTCGATACGCCGACTCAGCAGGTCCAGATCGAGGTGAGGATCATCGAGGCCACCTCGACCTTCGTCCGCGACCTCGGCATCCAATGGGGGGCCAAAGGCATCGCCGACCCGTTCTATGGGAACCAGACCTCGCTCCAGTTCCCGAACAAGATCGCTCTCGACGCAGCCATGATCCCCCAGGGCATCGTCACAAAGGGCATTGGCGGTCCCCTGGGCGGCTATGCCGTCAATCTTCCCGCTCCGGCCTTCAACAGCGCCATCGGCGTCTCCTTCGCCAACGTCCTGGATACGTTCCGTCTGGATCTGGCCCTGACGGCCCTCGAGACTTCGGGCAACGGCCGGATCGTCTCCACCGAAAGGGTCGCGGCTTACAACAATAAAGAAGCCTACATCAATCAAGGCCGGCAGATCCCCGTCCAAACGCAGGCCAATTTCACCGTCACGACGCAATACGTCAACGCCGGTCTCGAGCTGCGGGCCACCCCGCAGATCACGGCCGACGGGACGATCATTCTGACCATCGACATCCAGAACAACGCGGCCGATTTTTCGAACCTGGTCAACGGCATCCCGCCGATCACGACCCAGAGCGCCAAGACCACCGTCGGGGTGTCCGACGGCGGGACGACCGTCATCGGCGGCATCTATCGGCAAGAGGACGCCATCACCCGGGAGCGGGTCCCCTTCCTCCATCAGATCCCGATCCTGGGCAACTTGTTCAAGTCCTTTTCCAAGACGGTCCAGAACCGCGAGCTCCTCATCTTCATAACGCCAAGGATCTTGAAATAGGAAGAGGTCAGCCATGAACAACCACCGACATCTCAAACGCACCATCGGCGCCGCGGTCCTCCTGGCCGCCTCCTTCCTCCTGATCTCGTGCAATTCGGTCGAGAATGAATCCCAATCCGCCAGCCTTCTGATCGTGGAGGGTCTCACCGGGTTAGACATGCAGGGCACGGAGGGCTTCTTCCTCCAGTCCGATGTTCTCATCGAGGACCCCGCCACGGGAGCGTCCTCCGTACGGGCCGACTCGGCCAAGGCCACCTTTCGAGCCACGACGCTCGAGCCCGACCCCCTGCTCGGAACGTCCCAATACAACGACATCCAGATCACCCGTTACGTCGTCACGTATATCCGGGCGGACGGCCGGAACAGAGAAGGTGTCGATGTCCCCTATTCCTTCGAGGGCAGCCTGTCGGCGCTTATCCGGATCGGGATTTCTACGTCCGTTTCGTTCGTCATCGTCCGCGAGGTCGCCAAGCAGGAACCGCCGCTTTTTAACCTTCGGGCGGCGCTTCCCGGCGACATTTTGAACGTGACCGCGAAGGTGGATTTCTACGGGCACGACCTGGCCAACAAGGCGGTCAGGGCCACGGGGATGCTCCCGGTCTTCTTCGCGAACTACGGCAACTGATGAGGACAACGACCATGAGACCAAGAACGGCGCTATTCATGATGGTCCTGAGCATCGCTTTGCTGGCCGCGGCCGCCTGCGAGCGGACCGCGGTCAGAGAGCCGTCCCCGATCGGGCCGTCCACGATCCACCTGACCTTCACCCTTTCGGCCAGTCCCAACGTTCTATATGCCGGACTGCAGCGGCCGACATCTCAGATCAAGGTCGTCATCCGGGACGGGAACAATCCCGTCCTGGGCGCCGTCGTCTATTTCACGGTCATCAGCGGCCTCGGCGTCTTTTCCGACTATACCCAGCGCTGCGTCCTTGTCACGAACGAGTACGGCGTGGCCTTGGCCGTTCTTTTGGGGCCCCTGAGCGGCGAGATCACGGCCGACGGGGACATCGTGATCCGGGCCCAAATGAAGACCGACTCTCCCCAGAGCATCTCTAAGGACGTGAGTGTCCGCGTTCTCCGCGCTCCCGATCAGCCGTAACGCGCGACGGACCGCTTGACCCCGGTCGTTCCCAGGCTTTTCGCAAGACAGGCGTCCAGAGTCTCTTTCGCCCTCGATTTCAGGATCACTTGGACCCCCCGTTCTCCTTTGAGCAAGGACGGCGGGGCGAGGGCCGGCCCCAAGATCTCGATATCGGGGCCGCAGGCCCGCGCCCGGCGGACGAACTCCCTCGCTTTTTGGGCGAGAGGCCGCCGGTCCCGGCCGAGAAGAACGATCTCGGCCATGGCCGCGAAGGGAGGATAATCCATGAGCCGGCGGAACCGGATCTCCTGTTCGAAGAAGGCCTCGTAATCCTGCCGGCCCGCTTCCCGGATGCTGTGATGTTCGGGGAAGGCCGTCTGGATCACGACCTCGGAACCCGCCTCATCCGCGAGCGACGCACACCGCATCATGCGGTGAACGGCCTGGAAGGTCTTCTGCGAAGCCCGGAAATCGGCGAAAGCCAACAGGGCTTCGGGATTCAGGATGCCGACCCAAGCGGCCGAGGGGAGGCCGGCCTGGCGGGCGAGCATTTGCGTTCCGACGAGGACGTCGATCTTTCCGTCTTCGAAATTCCTCAGGACCTTTTCCCGCGCCGCTTTCGTCCGGACGCGGTCGCTGTCGAAGCCCGAAACGCGGGCGCCCGGGAAGAGACGGCGCAGTTCCTCTTCGGCGGCCTCGACGCCGGCTCCCCGCGGCTCCATCACCCGGCTTCCGCATTTCGGGCAGGCCGCCGCGTGCGGCCGCGAGGCCGCGCAATACCGGCAGACCAGCCGCTCCTCCTTTTTATAATAGGCCAGGGAGATGTCGCAGCGATCGCACTTCGGAATATATCCGCAGCGGGGACAAAAAAGGAAGGACGCGTATCCGCGGCGGTTCAAAAAGACGATCCCCGGACGCCCGGCCTGGATGGCCGCCCTCAGGCCGTCCCGAAATCTCGGCGCGAACAGGCCCCGTTCGGACGCATCGTCCACAATCACGACCTTTCTTCGTTCCGGGTCGCCCGGCAGGGCCAGGAGATATCCGCCGCTCCGGGCTTCATGGAACGCTTCGACGGTCGGAACGTCGGAGCCGTAGACCAGCAAGGCCCCCTGTTCGGCGGCCATGAACCGGGCCCCCACCCGAGCGTCATAGACGGGACGTTCCGTCTGAAGATAAGCGTCGTCGTGCTCGTCGTCGACGATGACCAGTCCCGCCGACTCCAGCGGCGCGAACAGCGCGGAACGGGGGCCGACCACGACGCGCGTCCGGCCGGCCTTGATCCTCTGCCATTCCCTCTCGCGGGCGCCCTCCGGCATCTGGCCGTGGAGAAAAGCCGCGGTTTCGCCGAGACGTTTTCCCAGGCTCTCCTTGAACGGCTCGGAGGCCGCCACTTCCGGCATGAGGACCAGCGCCTGCCGTCCTTGCGCGATGACCTTTTGGATCAGAACGCCATAGGCCGCCCGGCGGGCCTGCCGTCCCCCATATAAATAGAACGGCGCGAAACGTTTCCCCTCGAGGGGTCCGCGCATCGCCTCCATCGCCTTCCGGACCGCGGGCTCGACCGCGAAATCGAGCTCCAGCTGCTTGGGTCCGGTTCTATCGGCAGGGATCGTCCTGCTCTTTCTTGGCCGGCTTTTCTCTTCGACGACCTGAACGAGGCCTTTCTTGGCCATCCGGGCGATGAGAGCGGCCATGGTCTTGAGGCCGGTCGTCCGGCGCAGATGGAGGATGGTGAAAGCGTCCGGACCGAGGACGTCAGCCGCCTTCTTTTCGTCCCGGGAGAGGGATTTCTCCTGAAGCGCTCGGGCCCCGGCCTCCGTCAGCCGGACCTTGGCTTTGGTCTTGATCTCCAACGACGGGGGAAGCGCCGCCTGCAGCAGCTCGCCCCACGAGGAAAAGAAATACCCGCTCAAGCGGCCCGTGAAGGCGAGGGTCGAGGCCGAGAACACGGGCTCCGCGTCGATGACCATCGCGATCTCTTTGAGGGGCCGGCCGGGTTCGGAACCCAGGTCATGGACGGCCACGATGAAACCGGGCTGCGTTTTGCGGCCGAGAGGAGCCAAAACCCGGACCCCGGGTTTGGCCGTGTCGGCGCTCCCGGCGGGGACGATGTACGAGAAGCTCTGGTCGAGAGGAAGGGGAAAGACGACATCGGCCAGAAGGGTCATTTTTTGCCGAGGAAAGCCATGACCTTTCGCATGTCGTCCCAGACCATCTTCTTGATTTCTTTGTTCCCTTCGCTGCGGACGAGATAGGACGGATGGAAGGTCGGCATGACCTGGAGGCCGCGCCACGTATAGAATCGGCCCCGGATCGAGGTCATCCCCCCGATAGCGTCGGGAAGGAAAAAGTCCGTGGCGCTCTTCCCCAGCGTGACGATGACCTTGGGGCGGATGGCCCCGATCTGTTCAAGGAGGTACGGCGCGCAGGCTTCGACCTCGTCGCGATGCGGAACGCGGTTGTCGGGAGGACGGCATTTAACGATATTGGTGATGAAGACGTCCGCCCGGTCGTAGGTCATCGCGGCGATGATCCTCGTCAGAAGCTGCCCGGCCCGGCCGATGAACGGCCGGCCTTGGACGTCCTCGTCGTGTCCCGGACCCTCGCCGACGAACATGAGTTCGGTCCGGAAGTTCCCCTCGCCGGGGACGGCCTGGGTCCGGCCGCCGGCCAAAGAGCATTTTCGGCAGCGAAGGATCTCTTCGTGGACCAATCCGATGTCCCTCGAAGGAGGCGGAAGCTCACCTCCGGGCGGGGGCGCCGGCGACGCGGCCGGGTCCGGCCGGGCCGGCGGCCGCTTCGTTTTGAATACGAAATCCGCCCCGATGTCTTTGAAGAATCTCAGCCTTTCCTCGATTTCGGAAAGATTCCGGTCAGGATCTTTGTCCAAGAGATGCCTCGATCACGTCCCAGATGACGCGGCTCAGCTCGCGCTTGCTCATTTTCGGCGTTCCCCGGACCCGGCCCCCGGCGTCGATAAGGAGCGCTTGGTTCTCGTCCGCGTCGAATCCGATGCCCGGTCCGGAAACGTCGTTGGCCACGATGAGATCGAGCCGCTTGGCCTTGATCTTCTTGACCGCGTTGGCTTCCAGGTCGTCCGTCTCCGCGGCAAATCCGACCAGGAATTGTCCCTTCTTGCGCTCGCCCAGGGCTTTCAATATATCCGGCGTCGGGGCAATCTTGAGATCTCCGGAAAGGGCTTGCTTCTTGATCTTCCGGCCGGACTGTCCGGGAAAAGAGAAATCGGCGACGGCCGCGGCCATGACCACGATGTCGGACTTCGGGAAGCGTTTCAAGAGCTCCTTTTTCATGTCGGCCGCCGTTTCGGCCGGGACGAGTTCCGCCCGGGCCGGGGGGACCTCGTGCGTGGGACCGGACACGAGGACGACCTTGGCCCCGCGGGCCAGGGCCTCGCGGGCCATTTCATAGCCCATCTTGCCCGAGGACCGGTTGGAGAGGAAGCGGACCGGGTCCAAATATTCCCGGGTCGGGCCGGCGCTCACCAGGACGGTCCGGCCGTCCAGGCTGAGGCTCCTTCTCAAGAGCTCAAGGCCGCGCCGGACGATGACCTCCGGCTCGGCCAGCCGTCCCCAGCCCTCATCTCCGCAGGCCAGGTAACCTTTGGCCGGTTCGACGAATTCGACGCCCCGCCTGCGGAGCCTGTTCATGTTGTCCCGCGTCTGGGGATGGAGGACCATCGCCTCGTTCATCGCCGGGGCAATCAGGACCGGCGCGTCGGCCGCCAAATAGAACGTGGATAGAAAATCGTCGGCCACGCCCGCGGCGAACTTGGCGATGATATTGGCCGTGGCCGGGGCCACGACGAGAAGGGCGGCCTCCTTGGCCAGGGCGACATGGGCGATCGACCAAGGGTGGTCCTCGTCGAAAAGCTCGACGATGGTCCGACGTCCGGAAAGCGAATTGAACAGGAGCGGGGAGACCAACTTCGCCGCGTTCGGGGTCAGGATCACCTGGACCTCGTGGCCGGCCTTTTGGAATCCGCGCAGGACTTCGCAGGCCTTGTAAATGCTGACGGAGGATGTCACGCCGAGGACGATCTTGGCCATTGGTTTTTTCTCTATTTTCCTCGAATCCCTTTCTCCCCCTTTTCTAAAGGGGGATGAAGGGGGATTATAACCTTCATTTAAAACTCTTCAGGATCGCCAGGATCTCGGCTTTCCGGACATCGGTCCGGCACCGCGAGCCGAGGATGACGGATTCGAGCTCCAGGACGGCCTGGTCGAGCTTGTTGTTGACGACCACGTAATCGAAATCCGCGTAATGGCGGATCTCCCGCCTGGCGTTCTTCAGCCGCCGGGCGATGATCTCTGGCTTGTCCTCACCCCTCTCCCTGAGCCGCCGTCTGAGCTCTTCATGCTTTGGGGGCAGAATGAAAACGAAAACCGCCCGCAGAGGGCCGGACTTGATCTGGCGCGCCCCTTGGACGTCGATGTCCAGGATCAGGTCGCCGATGGCCCCCTTCTCCTCGATCTCCGCCTTGGACGTGCCGTAGCAATGGCCGTGGACGAGGGCCCATTCCACGAACTGCTTTTTCGCGACCATCCGTTCGAATTCCGTCCGGCCGATGAAGTGATAGTCCCGGCCGTCCTGTTCGGACGGCCGCCGCGGCCGGGTCGTGTGGGAGATGGAGAAACGGATGTTCCGCAAGTCCCTCATGACATGATGGATGATGCTGGATTTCCCGCATCCCGAAGGTCCGGTGACGACGAACAACACCTGCCCTCTCCTTTCACTCCAGATTCTGGACCTGCTGGCGAATGCTCTCGACCTCGCCCTTGATCAAGAGCCCTTCCCGGGTGATCCCGATGTCCTGCGACTTGGAGTTGAGCGTGTTGGCCTCGCGGGTCAGCTCCTGGGCGATGAAGTCGAGCATCTTACCGGCCGGCTCCCCTTTGGGCGACGCGACGAGCTTCAGGGCCGAGTCCAGATGGCTCTTCAAACGCTGGATCTCTTCCGAAACGTCGTATCGCTGGGTCAGATAAGAGACCTCTTCGGACAGCCGCTCCTCGTTCTTCGGGCCGTTGCCGTTCAGTTCCTTCATCCGCTGGCGCAGTCTCTGCTTCACGGCCCGGGGCTGTTTCTTGACCAAGCGTTCGACGCGGCTCACGGCCCGCTTGACGTTCCGGATATGCGTCCCGATCTGGGCCGCGGTCTTGCGTCCCTCGATCCGGCGGGCCTTGATGACGTCTTCCAGCGTCCTCAGGAAGCACGACTCGAGGAAGGCGATCTCGGCCGGCGTCAGATCCTTCCGTTTGAGCTCCACGAGCTGAGGGATCCGGAACAAGTTGTCCACGGAGAAGGACATCTCTTTCTTGAGCCGGGACCCGACCCGGTCGACCGAGACGAGGATCTTCTCCAGCAGGCCCTCGTTGATCCGGATATCCCAGCTCGACGGATCATGAAAATCAAGGTCCAGAACGGCTTCGATCCGGCCGCGGCTCAGCCGGCCCTGGCAGAGGACCCGGAGCCGGTTCTCGGCCTCGCCGATCGGAGTGCCCCGGCAGGTCCAATCGAAGAAGCGGTGGTTCAGGCTCTTGATGCTGACCTTGGCCCGGAAGCCCCGGCCCTCGAAGCTCTTTTCGGCGAATCCCGTCATGCTTTGGATCATCAGGCCATCTCCTCGACCTCGGGGAACTGCAAGTCGTGCAGCTTTTTATAAATGCCTTCTTTTTTCATCAGCGCCTCATGGGTTCCGGATTCGACGATCCGGCCCTTGTCGACGACCAGGATCTTGTCCGCGTTGCGGATCGTGGACAGCCGGTGGGCGATGACGAACGTCGTCCGGTCCTTCATGATGTTGCCCAGCGCCGTCTGGATCAGCCGCTCGGACTCCGAGTCCAAGGCCGAGGTGGCCTCGTCCAGGACCAGGATGGGCGGGTCCTTTAAAAGGGCCCGGGCGATCGCCAGCCGCTGCCGCTGTCCGCTCGAAAGCAGGGAGCCCCGCTCGCCGATCGAGGTGGCGTATCCTTCGGGGAGCTCGGCGATGAAACCGTGGCATTCGGCGGCCTGGGCCGCGGCCAGGATCCGGTCCTCGGACATATGCTCCAAACCGTAGGCGATGTTGTTCCGGACGGTGTCGTTGAACAGGATGATGTCCTGGGTCACAAGGCCGATCTGCGACCGGAGCGAGGCGAGGGTCACGTCCCGGATGTCGATCCCGTCGATCGTGATCCGGCCCGCGGTCGGCTCGTAAAAGCGGGAGAGCAGATTGATGATCGTCGTCTTGCCCGCGCCGCTCAGGCCGACGATGGCCGTCATTTCGTTGGGCCGGACCTCGAAGTCCACGTCGAACAGCGCGGGCCGGGCCTCATCGTACGAGAACCCGACGTTCTCGAAACGGACATGCCCTTTGACCTCAGGAAGCGGATAGGCGCCGGGCGAGTCGTGGATCTGTGTGGGGCTCTGGAGGACCTCCTGGATCCGTCCGTGGCAGCCGGCCGCCTGCTGGATGACGTTGTTGGCCCGGCTCAGTCTCTTGATGGGAGTAAACATCATGAAAATGGCTATGGTGAAGGCCCCGAAATCGCCGGGGCTGATGAGGCCGGCGGCGATCCGTTTCGTCCCGATGAAAAGGATGAACGCGCCTACGGCGCCGCCGATGAACTCCATGAACGGCGAGGAAAGCGACGAGATCCAGGCCAGCCTGAGATTGATCCGGAAATAGCTCGCGGTCGCCTTGAGGAACTTCTTCAGCTCGAACTGTTCCATAGTAAAGGCCTTGACGATCTTGTTGCCGCTGATGGTCTCATGGAGCAGGTCGTAGATCTGGCCCATCCGGACCTGGCTCTGAAGACCTTTTTTCTTGAGCTGCCGGCTGAAGGCGGCGAGCGGAACGATGGCCAGGGGAGTGATGGCGAACGACATCAAGGCCAGCTGCCAGTCCCGGACGAACATCTGGACGAGAAGCGCGGCCAGGATGAAGGTCTCCTCGATCATGTCGCTCATGGCGCTCGAGACCGCCTGCTGGATCTTGTCCACGTCGTTGGTCAGACGAGCCATGAGATCGCCCGTCGTAACCCGGTCGAAATAGCTCGTGGACTGGTACAGGATGCGGCCATAGAGGTCGTCCCGCATCGACTTGACGATCTTGTTGCCGACGGCCTTCATGAAGAAGGAGGAGAGGAAGGTGAACAGCCCCTTGCCGAAGTAGACGACGACGACGATCAAGGGCAGGACGTTCCGGATGTCTTCGCGTCCGACGTGCAGCCAGCGGAAGATGACGTCCATGAACCGGAACTTCGCCGGCGCCGTCTGGGCGCCCAGCCCGAACATCTCGTCGATGATCGGCTGGACCATGTCGACGAAGACGTAGGAAAAGAAGGCGACGAAGATCGTGGCCAGGAAGGAGAGCGCGACCAGCTTCTTTTCCCGGAAGGTCAGTTTGAGAAGATCGAACATCGTCTTTCGGATCAGGCCGGACGGGCCTTGAATTCTTCATGATCCCGTACATCTGATCTTTGAGGGCCAGTTTTTTCTTTTTCAGATCTTTTTCTTCGAGCCGTTCCTCATCTGAGAGGAAGGGCTTATCCTTAAAGGCGGCCAGGCGGCTCTCGAAGCGCTGGTGCTCCTGGTGAAGTCGGCGGAATTCGGCGTTCTTCTCGAGCAGGAGCTCCTTTAAAAGGCTTTCGTCCATTCCGCTCATCCTCCGACGGCTAAGAATATCATAAGGAATGACTTTGTTCAATTGAGCGAAGGCCCAAAATCGCCATAACAGCCTCTTATCGCGAGGAGCGAAGCGACGCGGCTGATCCCTCCTTCTCCCCCTATTCTAAAGGGGGGTGTGGGGGGATTATTAAAGGGAAAAACAATGATGAGCGCCGACGTCAAAAAACAGATTCCGAGGTGAAAACGCTCAGCAATTGATCGGCCAGGGCCGCCCAGGTAAATTCCCGGATTTTGTCGTATCCGGCGGCGGCCAGCCTTTCGCGGAGGGTCGGGTCCTCGATCAGGCGGCGGATCTCGCGCCGGAGGAAGAACGGATGGGGGAAGGCCACGACGAGCGCGGTCCGGTTGTGATAAGCGAAGTCCCGCGTCCCGGATTTGGCGCAGATAACCGGCAGCCGGCAGGCCATGGCCTCGGCCGAGGTGTTCGACCAGCCCGCCCGTAGTTCAGCGCCAACGTAGATATCAGCCTGGGCGAAAAGCCAGGCCATCCGGTCCTGGGGCAGGTTGAGATAGAAATCGTGGGGAACGTCGGTTTTAATCAGAGGGCGCGGATCGCGGCGGTCGGTCCCGACCAGCGTGTCGAAGAAAACGAGCCGCAGACGGGGATACTCCGAGTAGAGAGATTCGACGGCCCGGATGACATGCCGGACGCCTTTGCGCCGCTTGTAGATCCGGCCATAGCAGAGGATGTTGAGCGTCTCGCGGACGGGTTTGTCCGGGGCGGGATGGAAAATGCGCGGATTGACGCCGCCCGGCGCCCGGTGGCAGAGGATTCCGTACTTCCGTTCCATCCGCCGGCAAATCCCCTCCGAATTCCCGAGAAACAGGAAATTTTTCCGGACGATCTCCTTTTCCTTTTTGTGGCCCTCAAGGACGAAGTAGAAATATTTCGAGGCGGCCCGGAGGCTCTCGAACTGGGGCAGGATAGAATACTCGCTGCATAGGGCGATATCGAAGGAGTCGTCGGCCAGGGAGGAAAAGGGCCGCGTCTCGGCTTGGAAATCCAGCCAATCCGGCCTGCCCCCTTGGGGATGGAAGAGGACGAAGGAATGGCCGCGGCGGGCGAACTCGTTGCCGAGCTCGAGATAGCGGCGGACGCCGCCGAAGACCTCGACATGCGGGAGCAGCGCGGCGATCTTCATATGCGGAACCCCGTTCCGCGCTTATTCTAACAAAAACAGGCAGCTTGTTGAAGGACGGCGGAATTTCGTCGTAATTCATTGAAACGAAAAAAACGAAAAACATCCTTGACAGATAGAATCGAGTTTGTTATGAAGAGGGGGTAATGGCAAAGGGTATTAAGGGCTAATCACCTTTAAGATATTACGTATTTAAGGAAGAGGGCTTTGAATTTTCCGGAAGTTGGGGTTATTTTTCTCATTTATGGCCCTCGTTTGCCCAGAAAAGGGGGTGGTGCCAGGCAGGAGACTATGAATCGGCGGGTTTAGGGAAAATAAAATTATAAGGAGAAAAAAGTGAAGAAACTAAGAGTTTGTTTTTCGCTGGGTCTGACCTTGGTCCTTTTTCTTGTTGCTTCTGTATCTTCCCAAGCAGCAGTCCTGAGGGTGCCCGATAACTATGCTACCATTCAAGCAGCAGTGGCAAATGCTCAGAGTGGGGACATTATTCAGGTTTCAGCTGGAGTGTACTCCGGGCAGGTCATAGTGGATAAAAGCATTTCAATCAAAGGAGATGGTGCCGAGTCAACATTTCTCGAAGTTAATCCGAATGAAAACGGCTTCGTGATTATCGCTGACGACGTTTCAATCTCAGGATTCACGATTTCTGGAGCGACCGCCTTTCAGCACTCTGGCATTATCATAGGAGGCGAGTACCCGGGCGACACTAGATATAGCATTGGCTACGCCACGATCAGCAAATGTACTATTCAACACAATTGCTCTGGCATATATATCTGGAAAGCTCATGATTGCATGGTCGTGAATAACGTCATTCGTCACAACGAACCCATACCTGTCAATGTCGATGGTGGAACCGGAATTATTGTCTGGGAAGGGCCAAGCACGGACAATTCATTCGTGAACAACGAGATCAATTACAATTTCAAATACGGCCTCTTCATAGGAGGCGGGACGCCCTCAAGCTATGCGGGTTCAAAAGTAACCGCCAATACGTTCTATCGGAATGGAACTTATTCGGGTTACGCTGGCCAAGATCGCAACTGGTTGGCTATCGGGTTCATGAATGCGAATGGCAAAATCATGGTCTCGGGCAATAAGATATTTCCAACAACCTCGGGCTTGGATGTCTGGATTTATAATTCTCCTGATGTGAAAGTCACCGGAAATCCGGTTTATAAAGCTAAGGGACCCCATGTGCCCATACCCACGGGATATTAATCGCTAAACTCATCCAGGTCGTCAAGCAAGCCTGATCGATCTTTTCATCAACCTGAGGAGGGACGTGCTCCGCACTTCCTTCCTCAGGTTGACATTCATTTCTCGGATACATATACTTTACCCCGTTTTCGGCGTTCGCCGGATCACCAGATGGCGAGGTAGCTCAGTCGGTAGAGCGAGGGACTGAAAATCCCTGCGTCGGCGGTTCGATTCCGTCCCTCGCCATTCCCCCATCTCCCATGCCCCTAGGAAAATGTACGGTGTCAATCCTTCACGGGAAAAGGGGGACGACGCATCCTGTCCCTAAAAAAGAAAA
>JAPKZI010000143.1 GCA_026393865.1 Candidatus Aminicenantota bacterium | reverse complement strand
TTCCCCCTGGGTCCCGGTGACACGATCAGGACGTCGGACGAGCGCCGCTGCGAGATCCAGTTCGACAACGCCACGATCGTCCGGCTCGACGTGAACACGGAACTGAAGATCGAGACCATTCTGGCCCAAAGCTTGAGCTCCAGGAACAAGGTTTCCAATCTCGTCCTTCGCCATGGCTGGATCTATGCCATGTACAAGGAGTACGATTCGAGCGAAATGTTCCAGATCCTCACGTCCAACGTCGCGGTGAAGTTCCGCCACAACTCCGTGGCGGCGGTCGCGGCCAAGGACGATGGGAGCACGGATGTTCAGGTTGAATATGGAAAAGCGACCGTCCTCTTCGGCCCCGACCCGGCCAAGCCCGCGGACAAGGCCGTCTACAAGAACGAGCAGCTGACCGTCCTGGCGGACCAGACGTTCGCCTTCGGCGAATTCACCTCGGCCACGGATTTTGATCTTTGGAACAAGGAGATCAACAAGAATTTCCAGGAGCTCCATAAAGGGCTGACCGCCATTCCCAAGCCGGTCCAGAGGCTGCCCAAGGCCGTCTTTTATTTCGCCCAGACGTTCGGCAACCACTACGGAGAGTGGCTCTACGACGACTACTACGGTTACGTTTGGAGGCCGTATTATAACGATTCTTATCCCTGGGGGAGCTGGCAGCCGTATCTCTACGGCCGCTGGTCCGCATACAATGGACAGATGTACTGGGTGCCCGAAGAGCCGTGGGGCTGGGTCCCGTATCATCTGGGCGTATGGCAGTGGGACGATAAACGGGGCTGGCTCTGGCTGCCCGGCTCGGCCTTCGCTCCGGCCTGGGTGGACTGGGCCTTCTTCGCCGGTTCCTTCTATTCCTGGCGGCCGTGGTCGCTCTGGGATTGGATGTGGTATGACGAAACCTCGATGTTTTGGTATGGGATGAACGATTTCTATTTCCCTTACTATGATTGGATTTATACGGGCAACTGGGACTTCTATCACGATGGCTCCGGCTCCGGAAAAACCATTTTTCTTCAGACTCTCAACAAGATCAACAAAGACCAGTTAAAGAGCCCCGGCCGGCCGTCGCCTCTGCCCATCACGAAAGAGATGAGCCAGATCTATAAAACGGTGCGCCAAGCGCTGATCAACGGCGATCAGAGGGCGCTCGTTTCGCTGAGGAGCCTCACCAAGCATTCCGTCGTCGTCAACTCTCAGGATCTTGGCGCGCCGAAGATCCAGACGAGGGCCTCGAAGCTCGAGCCTTTTCTGAACATGGTCAAGAACCTGCCGTCCGGATCTCCGCTGCGGACGGTCTTGAACCTCCGGCCTCAATCGTCCCAGTCGTCTTCGACCCTGGCGGTTAAAAGCTATGAGCTCCACGCGCCGGTCGGCGAGGTCCGAAATTCCCTGCCGGACGCGAGCCGCCGGGTGAGCGTCGGATCGGCCGCCCGGCCGTCCCGGCCGGTGCCGTCCGGCCTGAGAACCGCCGTCCCGGCCTTGCCCGCGCGGACCCATGACTGGAATCCGGATACGCGGATCGGCCGCAAGCTCGGCGTGGAAATCATCTATGCTAGCCGGACAAACGAGATTTACAGCCCGCAACTGCGCATATCGTCGGCCATGGCCGGCGCCCGGCCCATCCTCGACTCGAACGGGATCATCCGGCGCGTCGTGCGCTCCGATGGGGGTTCCGATGCCGCTTCCGGCGGGAGTTCTTCGGGATCCTCGAGCGCGGCCGGCGGAGGCTCGTCCGCCGGGACCATGAGCACGAGCGGTTCGTCCGGATCGACCTCGAGCGGCAGCAGCTCGAGCGGCGGCGGCAGCGGTCATATCCGGCGCTAAGAAATACGGGGACTGAATTCAGGGGACATGTACCGGAGGGACACATCGTTTTGTATGTGTCCCTGCGGTACGTGTCCCCAAAGTACGTGTCCCCTTTTAAAACGTCTTCAGCGGGAGATGAGAGCGCGGGCGACGAACGGCGCGTCGAGCATGAGCCGGCCGATCTCCCCGCACTTTTTGAACGCTTCTTTAAACTCCGCTCGAAGCGGTTCGGCGGGCAAAAATTTCCAGGAGAGGGGATTGATGTAGCTTCCCCCCTGCTTGACCCGGTAATCGAGATGCGGTCCCGTGGATTCGCCCGTGTTGCCGACGGTCCCGATGATTTTTCCTCCGGCCACTTGGTCCCGCGCTTTGACGAAGATCCTGGCGAGATGAAGGTACATCGTCTCATAGCCGTTTTTATGCCTGAGGTGGACCATATTGCCGGCGGCCCCGTTCAATCCGGCGGAGACGACGACGCCGTCGGCCGTGGCGTGGACAGGCATGCCCACGGGCGCACCGTAATCGATCCCGTAGTGGGCCGTATAAATCTTGCGGATCGGATGAAGGCGGTTGTAGCTGAACCGTGAGGTGATGGGCGCTCCATAGGGGAGAGGCGAGCGCAGGAACTGCTTGCGCACGGACTTCCCCTCAGGATCGAAATAATCGGCCTTCTTGGTATCGGGGTATTCGAACCGGAACGCCTTGAACGACTTTCCCCGGCAGATGAATTCCGCGGCCAGGATCTCGCCATAGCCGTAGAATTTTCCCTCCAGATATTTTTTCTCATAGACCATCCGGAACGCGTCGCCGCGGCGGAGCTCCGTGTAGAAATCGATGTCCCAGGCGAAGAGGTCGGTCATGCGGATGGTCAGCGCGTCGGTCTCGCCCCGCTGGAGCACGGCGTTGATGGGATTGTCCTCGATCGTCCCCCAGATATAAGCGAGCTTCGTCTCGAACACGTAGGGCTTCTTCTCGGCCTTGTAATCGGACCCTTCGCGGGCCACGACGAGATACGACTTCTCATCGATCGGGTATTCCAGCGCCCGGACGTCCCCGGCCGCGTCCAAGGTCAGACGCAGCCGGCGGCCGGCCACGATCTTTTCCAGCTTGAAGACCGGCTTGATCCGTTGGATCAGGCGATGGATCTCCTCGGCCGAAAAGCGATAGCCGGCCAGAATGTCGGAGATCGTCTGGCCTTTTTGAATGGTGATCTCCTCGGTCGTCGGGGCGGGAGGGCCGGCCTCGGCCGGCGGAGGAACCGGGGCGGGGGGAGCAATCTCCTTTTTTCCGGTCGAGAGAACGGCGATGAGACCGGCCAGAATGACGGCGGCTCCGGCCAGGATGGCGATTCGTCTTCCGTGCAGAGTCATGACGCTCGATGATAGGAACGAGGCCGCCGCCGGTTTGGTTCCATCCTTTTCTCAGGATTTCTTCGAAGGCGGCGCGGACTTCAGGTTCCGCCGGCGCTCGATCTCCTTGAGCATGGGCTTATGGAGGACGAGGACATAGTAGAGAACGAGCCCCCCCGTGATCACCCCGAAGCGCGTCATGTTGCCCTGGACGAGATCGATGACGGCGAAAAAGGCGAGGGCGGCCAGGGCGATAACATGAAAGAGGGCGAAGATCGTGTCGCCGAGCTTGGACCTTGGTTTGTCGTCGGGGGTCAAGGCCGGATTCTATTTAGTCCCGGCGCGCCGGGCGGAGAGGATCGTGATCGGCTGTCGAGGAGCGTCCGCGTAGCCTTTGACCGTGCCGGTGGACACGGCGGCGATGGCGTCGACGACATCCAGCCCTGTGATCACCCGGCCGAAGACCGCGTATTTCTTTTCGTCGAGCGGGAAATTGTCCACGTGGTTGATGTAAAACTGGCACGTCGCGCTGTTCAGATCCTGGGTGCGGGCCATGGCGATCGATCCGCGCCGGTTCTGCAGGCCGTTGCCCGCTTCGTTCTTGATCGGGGGCTTGGCTTTTTTCTCGATATAGTCCGGCGTCAGCCCGCCGCCCTGGATCATGAATCCTTTCATGACGCGGTGGAAAATCGTCCCGTCGTAAAATTTCTCGTCGACATAGGACAGGAAGTTCTTCACAGTGACAGGCGCCTTGAGCGGATCGAGCTCGATGGTGATGTCGCCTTTGCTCGTCTTCATCACGACGACGGGGTTCGCCGTCTGGGCGGCGCCGAGCGCCGCGCCGAACAGGATGGCCAGCGTCACCGCGGCCAGGAACGCTTTATCCCACATGAGGACCTCCTTGAACGAGCGTCGGATGCCTCGCGGCACCAGAACGGGAAGATAGCAGAATCGCCCCGCTAAATCAAATGAAGGGCTCGGAGCGGGGGATTCGCTGGGTAAAGGGGGACGACGCATCCTGTCCCCAAAAAAGAATAGGCTAATTAAAAAAATGGGGACAGGATGCGTCGTCCCCCTTTACTCGGGCCCCCTCATATTTTTGTTTCTTGCTTTCGCCTCACGCTTATAATAAGAAATGATTAGCCCAAGTCCATTTTAGGAGGAGAGGATGAAACTTAGGAAAATTTGGATCGGACTGTTCGCCTGCGTCCTTATCTTGAATATTTCGATGGCGTCGGCCCAAGGCCAGCGCGGCCAGGCCGCGGCCCCCCAGACCGACGAACAGAAGCTCCTCGCCGCCATGCATCTCATTTCGAGCCACCCGCTTAATGACTATGTCAAGGAACTGGTCTCGGAGAAATACGGTGGACGTCTGACCGGCACGACGGAGTATAACGCTTGCGCCGAGTGGGTGATCTCCCTCCTGAAAAATTGGGGCGTCCAGCCGGCGGGGGACAAGGGGACCTATCTGCAGGCCTATCCCAATCCCTATACGCTCGTCTTCAAGGGGGGCCTGCTGACGATGACCATCCCGGTCAAGGACGGCGTCGTCAAAAAATCCTATAAATATGAAGACGAATTCCTTCCCGGCGGGACGTCGGGCTCCGGCGAGGTCACGGCCGAGGTGGTTTATGTCGGTTACGGCGTGACGGCCCCCGAGCTCGCCTACGACGATTACGCGGGCGTGGACGTCAAAGGAAAGATCGTGCTGATGGACTCCGAAGTGCCGATGAGGGCCAGCGATACGTCCGACGTGTTCAAAAAATGGCGGCCGTATTCCTTCCACCAGTCCAAGCTCGAGAACGCCGCGGCCCACGGGGCCAAGGGGATGATCTATAACTACGGGCCCATCGTCAACCCGAACAACTCCTATCGAGAAGGGTTCATCTATCACCATGTCGGCGCGGCCGTGGTCAGCGACGTTTTCGCCGGGACGGGCAAAACGTACGCCGGCACGGTGGCCAGGATCAGGGAAGAGCTCAAACCCCAATCCTTCGCCACGGGCAAGATCATGACCCTGAAGAACGTCACCGAGCATCACCCGGAAGGCATCGGCAATAACGTTCTCGGCGTCATTCCGGGGACGGACCCGAAGCTCAAGGACGAGGTCATCATCATCGGCGGCCACCTCGACCATCTCGGCCGCTGCTGGGAGCTCATGCCGGGGGCCAACGACAACGCCACCGCCGTCGCCGTCGGGCTGGGCGTGGCCGAAGCCATGGGCAAGTGCGCGATCAAGCCCAAGCGGACGGTCCTCTTCATTTTCTTCGGAAGCGAGGAACAGGCCGTGGCCGGTTCGGACTTTTACTGCGAGCACCCGGCCTATCCGCTGGACAAGACTCTCGTCTTCATCAACATGGAGGGGCCCGGGATGGGCGACAGGATCTCGGCCTCGGGAGCGCGGACCTATCCCGCCTTCTGGTCGTTCATCGAGAAAGCCAACGAGAAGTACATCCACCGCCAGGTGTCAGGCGGCGCCGCCGCTTACCCGGGCCGGCCCCGCCAGGACTCGGCCCGTTTCTTCTGGAAAGGCGTGCCCTCCCTGACCTTCGGAGCGAGCGGAAAATCCGTGCCCTATTCGACCTATCACAACACCAAGGACGCCGCCGACCTGGTTACGCCCGAGATCATGGAGGACATGGCCCAGCTCTTCTTCATGGCCGTGATGGACATGGCCGGCCAGGAAACGCTGAATTTCCGTCCCGAAAAGAAATAATTTCGCTTCGGCGATCTTGCTCCGGGGCTCAAGGAGTGTCGACGAGAAGCTCCAGTTCCGTCGTCGGCGAGCCGTGCTGTTCGAACCAGGCGACGCCCTCGTCCACGAGGTCGAGCCGCAGGAGATGACGGCCGGCGCGGTCCGGCAGCCGGAAGCGCGCTTCGAAAGAAATGGTCCGGCCCGCCGGCACGGGACAGGGAAGCGGGGCGCGGAAGAAGTCCCAATCCGCGGGCTCGCCGGACTCGCTCAGCAGATGACCCCCGAGACGGACATAGCCTCCGACCGGAGTTTTCTCATGCCGCCATAGGGTGTCTCCGGCGTTGCGCACCGTGAGCGGCAAGCCAACGGACGCGCTCGGCGCGCCGCGGATGACGCGGAAGCTCCGGCTTATCGTGATCTCGGCGCGGAGGACGCCCGGGTTCCGGCTGTCGAAG
>JAPKZI010000227.1 GCA_026393865.1 Candidatus Aminicenantota bacterium | reverse complement strand
GTGATATTCTCCATCCTGGCCATCCTCTCGAAGGACTTGATCAAGTCGGCCATCAGCCTGGCCATAGCCAGCCTGCTCCTGGGCATCCTCTTTTTCCAGATGCAGGCTCCCTACGCCGGCGTTTTCGAGATCTCGGTCGTGGCCGGCCTGATCACGGTCCTCTTCATGCTGACGATCGCCCTGACCAAAACGGAGGGGGACGTCCGCGAGTCCAAGTCGGCCCGGATCATCTTCCCCCTGTTTTTCGTGGCTTTCATTCTGATCGACTTTTTCGTCATGAAGGGGCTTCTCCAGAAGGTGCCGGCCCTTCCCGACGCGGCGGAACTGGGCACCTTCGGCGACGTCCTCTGGAAACAGCGGACGTTCGACCTCGTCGGTCAGCTCGCCGTCATCCTGGCGGGAGTGTTCGCGGTGCTGGCTTTATTCCGAAAGAGGGACAAAGATGAATAGCGCCTGGTTCGTGTACATGGCCTTCGCTGTCGGCCTGTTGGCCGTGGGCGTCTACTGCCTCCTGACGATGAAAAACGTCATCAAGCTCTTCATCGGCATCGAGGTCATCAGCAAGGGCATCAGCCTGGGCCTGCTGGCCACGGGGTTCGTCAAGAAGAACACCTTGCTCGCCCAGAGCCTGGTCATCACCTTCATCGTCGTCGAGGTCTGCCTCGTCGCGACCGCGCTGGCCCTCATCATCAACATCTACCGGCACACCAAGAGCCTGGACGTCCGGAAGCTGACCAAACTGAAAGGGTGAACCATGAAAGGGATCGAATTTCTCATCTCGCCGCCCGTGGCCTTCGTCCTGTTCCTCGCCGTCGCCTTCCTTGTCTACCTCGTCGGGAAACGGATGGCGCCGAAAATGACCCGGACCGGCGGCAAGCTGACGAGCTATGCCTGCGGAGAGGACATCCCCGGGACCAAGGTCCAGTTCGGGTATCGCCTCTTCTTCTTCATCGCCCTGTTCTTCACCATCATGCACGTGGCCACCCTCATCATCGCGACCGTGCCGGCCGGAAAGATCGTCTGGTTCGCCGTCTTCTACCTGGCCGTGATCTTCCTCTCCATCATGGCCCTCGTGACTAGGAGCTGACATGCTGAAACGACTGACCCGCTGGTCCCGCATCAAATCGCCGTGGATCCTCCACCTGAACTCGGGCGCCTGCAACGCCTGCGACATCGAGATTGTGGCCGCCCTCACTCCCCGGTTCGACGTGGAGCGGTTCGGGGTGCTCCTGAAGGCCACCCCCCGGCACGCGGACGTGATCGTCGCCACCGGGCCGGTGACGCGGCAGATCAAGGACCGGATCATCCGCATCTACGAACAGACCCCCGAACCGAAGTTCGTCGTCGCCGTCGGGGCCTGCGCCATGTCGCCCGGCCCGGCCCGACGCCATCCTGGACGGCGTCGTCAAATTACTGGGCACACTCTAGCTGTCGAGGATCTTATGACCGACCAAGAACTGACCGAAAAATTAAAAGCCGTTCTCGGCGAGAAGATCGTCGAGATCTCGAATCCGGCCCGGCGGCGGGTGTTCATCACCGTCGAGGTCAAGAACCTCGTCGCCGTGTTCGAAGTCCTGCGCAAAGACCTGGGATATACCCACTTGTCGACCGTGAGCGGCGTGGACAAGGGCGAGATCTACGAGATCGTCTATCATCTCGGCGACGCCCATGGCAATTTGAACGTCCGGACGCAGATCCCCAAGGCCGATCCCCGCCTCCCCAGCATCTGCGCCGTCATCCCCGGGGCGGTCCTGTACGAACGGGAGCTCCAGGATATGTTCGGCATCGTCGTCGATCGGATCCCCGACCCGCGGCCTCTGGTCATGCCCGACGACTGGCCGACCGGCAATTTCCCCCTGCGGAAGGACTGGAAGTTCGAGCGGCCCCAAGAGATCATCCCCGGAGGCAAGAAATGAAGTTCAACATCCCCATCGGGCCCCAGCACCCCGCCCTGAAAGAGCCCATCAGCCTGCGGATGACCGTCGAGGGCGAGGTCATCCGGGACGTCGATATCAGGCTCGGCTATAACCATCGCGGCCTGGAAAAGCTGGCCGAAGAACGGTCCTTCATCCAATGCATCTACCTGACCGAGCGGATCTGCGGGATTTGCTCCCACTCCCACGCGACTTGCTTCGTCCAGGGCGTGGAGAAGCTCATGGAGATCGAGCCGCCGAAACGGGGCGCCTATATCCGCTACCTGGTTGCCGAGCTGGAGCGCATTCACAGCCACCTCCTCTGGCTGGGGGTCGCGGGCCACGAGGCCGGCTTCGACTCGTTCTTCATGTACACCTGGCGGGACCGCGAGGTCGTCATGGACCTGCTGGAGATGATCTCCGGGAACCGGGTCCACTACGCCATGAACACCATCGGCGGCGTCCGCCGCGACCTCGACGAGGCTATGGTTAAGAAGATCCTCGACGGCATCCAAGTCCTCCGGACCCGCAGCGAATTTTATTTCAAGATCGGGGCCAACGAGCCGACGTTCGTCGGCCGGCTGGCCGGCGTCGGCTATCTGTCCAAGCAGCAGGCCATCGACCTCTGCGCCGTCGGGCCGACCGCCCGGGCCTCGGGCATCACGGCCGACGTTCGCAAGGACGACCCCCACGCCGTCTACGACGAAGTCCCCTTCGACGTCTGCACGGCCGACTCCTGCGACGTTCTCGGCCGGACCGTGGTCCGGATCAAGGAACTGATGGAGTCGTACAAGATCTGCGAGTTTCTCCTCAAGAATCTGCCGGCCGGCCAGATCGCGGTCAAGGCGCCCAAGCGGGCCAAGCCGAACGAGGTCGTCAGCCGATACGAGGCGCCCCGGGGCGAAAATATCCACTATATCAAATCCAACGGCACGGAAAAGCCCGAGCGGTTGAAGGTCCGGGCGCCGACGCTGGCCAACTACCCGGCCGCGGTCGAGATGCTCAAGAACGGGTTCATCGCCGATATCCCCCTGATCTTCGCCGCCATCGATCCCTGCATCTGCTGCGCCGAACGGACCGTCGAGCTGGTCAATGCCCGGACCGGCGAGGATCGGGTCCTCCGCTTCAGCCAGCTGCGGGCGCTCGCCGCCAAGCGCTCTAAAAATCTTCCCGTGCAAAGGAATGCGGTATGGCCGTTCTGAAAACGATCCTTTACCTTATCGTCTATCCGGGGCTGCTCTTCCTCTTCGTCTATTCCACCTTCTGCGAGTGGTTCGACCGGAAGGTCTACGCCCGCCTCCAGAACCGGATGGGCCCGACCCACACCGGGCGATGGGGCCTCCTTCAGCCGGTCGCCGATTTCTTCAAGCTCATGTCCAAGGAAGACATCGTCCCCGACAAGGCGGACAAGACCCTTTTCACCCTCCTGCCCATCGTCGGCCTGGCCATCGTCGTCACGGCCGGCCTGCTCCTCCCCCTCTGGTCCGTCAGCGACGCCGGGGCGGGGATGGTCTCCTTCCAGGGCGACATCATCGTTCTTCTCTATCTCCTGAGCCTCCCGACCCTGATTTTCTTCCTGGCCGGGTGGTCCTCGACCAACCCCTTCTCGGAGATCGGCGGGACGCGCGTCCTGACCATGCTCTTCGGCTACGAGGTTCCCTTGTTCATGGCCGTGCTCAGCCCGGCCATCCTGGCCGATTCCTGGCGGATGGCCGAAATCGCCCAGTTCTATAGAGATAAGCCCCTTCTCATCCTGCCCAACCTGCTCGGGTTCGTCATCGCCCTCATCTGCGTCCAGGCCAAGCTCGAACGGACGCCCTTTGATATCCCCCACGCCGAGACCGAGATCGTCGGCGGGACGTTCACCGAATATTCAGGCAAAAAACTGGCCTTCTTCCGCCTGATGACCGACATCGAGCTCGTCGTCGCGAGCGGGCTCGTCGCCGCCGTCTTCCTCGGCGGCTTCCCCGGCGGGATCGGCCTCGGTCTCTTGAACTTCATCCTCAAGACGCTGTTCGTCATCTTCTTCCTGACCCTCATCCGGGCCATGACCTCGAGGATCCGGGTCGACCAGGTCGTCTCCTTCTCCTGGAAATACCTGGCCCCGCTGGCCGTCCTCCAGCTTCTGATCGTTATCTTAATCAAGGGATTGATATTATGAGATTAGCGGTATTCCTGCCCGAGCTTGTTCGCCATCTCTTTAAAAAGCCCGCGACCGTGGATTATCCGTTCAAGAAACTCGAAGTCCCCAAGGACTTCCGCGGCACGCCTTTCCTCCATCCCGACATCTGCATCGCCTGCCGCGCCTGCGAGCGGGACTGCCCGGCCGAGGCGATCGAGATCACGGCGGTGAGCGATGTCGAGAAGAAGTTCAAGATGATCATCCACAACGACCGCTGCGTCCACTGCGCCCAGTGCGTCGATTCCTGCCCGACGAATCCGGTCAAGGCCATGGAGATGGACCACCTCTTCGAGCTCGCCTGCTTCGACCGCCACGACCTCAAGATGGAATGGATCTTCGTCCGGGCCCTGCCGAAGAAGGAGCCCAAACCCGCCGCGCCCGCGGCCGGGCCGGCTCCGTCTTAAAAGCGGATTTTGAAACATCCTTCTCTTCGCCGGGACGATCCGTGGGAAGAGCGTCTCGGCCTCGCCCTCCGCGGAGCGAAAAAAATCGTGGTCCTCGGGGTGGGAAATCCCGATCAGGGCGACGACGGCGCGGGGTCCCGCTGCGCCGAACGGTTAAAGCGAAGGCTTCGAGCGCCGGCTGGCGGGCGCGTCTTGGTCATCGACGCCCGCGAAGTCCCCGAAAATCACACGGGAGCGATCCGCGCGTTCGGCCCGGATCTGACCGTCATCATCGACGCCGCCGGCGGCGGACGCGCGCCCGGCGCGATCTTCATCGTCGACCGCGATAAGATCGCGGACGACGGCCTCTCGACGCATGCGATCTCGCTGGCCCTGCTCGTCCGCTATTTGGAGGAAGACATCGGTTGCGATGTCCTGGTCTTGGGCATTCAGCCGGACGCCGTCAAACTCCGCCTCGGCCGGAAGTCGCTCTCCGCGCCCGTTGATCGTTCGGTCAAAGAGTTGACCGATGTTTTGGCGAAGCGCCTTATCCCCGGATCGGACTTTTTCCCCGCCTAGATCTTCATCGGCATGAGGACGTAGACGCTTTTGACGTCCTCTTCCGTCTCCGGCCGGAGGAGAGCGGCGCTGTTCTCGTCTTTGAGCTCAAGGCGGATCTTTTCAGAGTTGATCGTCGTCAGAAAATCGAGGATATATTGGGAATTGAAGCCGATCTCCAATCCCGCGCCGTTGTAGTCGACCTCCATCTTGTCCCGCGCCTCGCCGATTTCCGGGTTCGAAGAAAACAGCCGGATCCTGTTCTTTTCCAGGGTGAATTTGATCCCTCGAGAACGCTCGGCCGAGAGGAGCGATACGCGGCGGATGGCGTTGGTGAAGGCCTCCCGGGGAAGGACGGCGATGTTCGTGTTGTCCTTGGGAATGACGGCCTCAAAATTGGGGAATTTGCTCTCGATAATCCGGGAGATGAGCGTCCGGTGGCCGCAGCGGAAAAAAAGGTTGTTCTCGTCCATGTCGAATTCGATCGATCCCCCGCCGTATTTCCGGAGCTCGCTCAAGGTTTTTTTCGCGACTATGACCCGGATCTCTTTCGGGAGGCTCAGGTCGTCCACGGCTTTGGCCGTATAGGACAGCCGATGGCCGTCCGTGCTGACCAACTCCAGGGACTTGTTCTTCAAGACCATGAGGGCCCCGTTGAGATAATATCTCTGTTCCTGGGCGATGGCGAAAAAAACGCGTTCGATCATGGTCTTGAACTGATCGACCGGAACGCTTATTCTTTCCCCGAATTTCGGCTCCGGAACCTGGGGATAATCTTCCTTCGGGAGGCACAGGATCTTGAATTCGCTCTCGCCGGCCGTGACCTCCATCATGAGGTTCTTGTCCTCTTTGAACGTGACGGTTTCTCCGTCGGGCAGCGATTTGACGATCTCGAAAATCTTCTTTCCCGAGACCGTGACCGCTCCCGGCTCATCGATCTGCGCTTCAAAATGCGTCTTGAGCCCGACCTCCAGGTCCGTCCCCGTGAGTTCGACCTCCGTTCCGGCGGCTTGAACCAGGATATTGGCTAAAATGGGCATGGTGTTGCGTTTTTCGACGATCCCTTGAAGGAGCTGAAGCTCTTCCAAAATATTATCTTTCTTGATCGAGAATCTCATGGATGCACCTTCCCGCTCAAAATCTTTTTCCTCTTATTCTTCTTCTTTCTTTATAATTAAGATTAATAAATAAGAATAAGAAAAGCAAATGAAATGTGAATAATCAAGCGAAGCCCTTGATTTCATTATTGGATAAAGCTCAAAAGGCTGTTGATTTCTTTGTCGAATTCGGAATTCTCTTTCCGCATCCGCTCGATTTTACGGAGGCTGTGAAGGACCGTCGTATGGTGTTTTCCACCGAATTTCTTCCCGATTTCCGGCATCGAGGTGTCGGTTAATTCCTTGGCCAGATACATGGCGATCTGGCGGGGAAAAGAAAATTTCGGGGAATTGTTCTTGGCTTTCAACTGGGCCAGCTTGATTTTGTACTTATGACAGACCAGCATCTGGATCTTTTCCACCGTGACGATGCGGGAGGTCGAATCAAGAAGGTCCTTCAGGGACTCTTTGGCCAGGTCCAGATCGATTTTTTCACCCTTTAAGGAGGAGAAGGCGACGACGCGGCGGAGGTAGCCTTCGAGTTCGCGAATGTTGGAGTGGACCTTATCGGCGATGAACAGGGCGACGGCCTCGGGCAAATCGACGCCCTCGAGCTCGGCCTTTTTTCTCAGGATGGCGATGCGCGTTTCGATGTCGGGCGGTTTGAGGTCGGCGATCAGGCCCCATTCGAAGCGGGAGCGGAAACGCTCCTCAAGGCCGAGGATCTCTCTGGGCTGGCAATCGCTGGAGATGACGATCTGTTTCTGATTATCGTAGAGATGATTGAAGGTGTGGAAAAACTCCTCTTTCGTCCGGTCCTTGCCGGAGAGGTTGTGGATATCGTCCATGAGGAGGACGTCGATGCTCCTATATTTCTGGCGAAAATCCAAAATCTTCCCGTATTGAAGGTGGTTGATGAGGTCGTTCATGAACTTTTCCGTGGTGATGTAGAGGATCTTCAAGCGGGCATCGTTGAGCAGGGTGGAATGTCCGATGGCGTTCATCAGATGGGTCTTGCCCAAGCCCGAGCCGCCGTAGATGTATAAAGGGTTATAGGATTTGGCCGGGTTTTTGACCACGGCCATCGAGGCGGCGTGGGCGAACTGGTTGCAGGAGCCGACGACGAAGTTCTCGAACGTGTAATGCGGGTTCAGGTTAGGGTTAAGGAGCTGGCCGGACTTCGTCCGGCGCTCCTCGGGCGAACGCCTCATGAAGGACGACGGCGACTCGTCAAGGATGTATTTGATGTCGTAGGTTTTCGAGAAGATCTTCTGCGCGCTTTCGTTGATATGGCTCGAGAAATGGAAGGAGATCCAATCCTTGAAATAAGGATTGGGGACCTTGATATAAAGGCAGTCCCGTTCCTGGCCGATGTAGGCTGTCGGTTCAAACCATGTTTCGAAACTGTCGGCGTCGATCTTCTTTTTGACGTCGAGTATGATTTGAAGCCAAGGGTTCGTTTTATCTTCCATTTGCGTGACTAAGAATTATTTTTCCACAGAAATATCCACAATTGTGGAAATAATTGTCTCTTTCCTCAAGAAATCTTGGCCATCATACCATTCCCCAGGCCCCATTTCAAGAGGTTTTTAACAAAAACATGGGCGCTTGTGAGACCCCTGATCGAGCCCCCCTAAAAATCGTATCCGATCCAAAAATTCGTTATAAAACCGCCGGAGGCGCTGAAACCGAAGGGATTGGATAAACTCGGCCATTCCAGCCGCTTGGCGAATTCGACATGGACGGGAAGGCCGAAGATGAAGAACTCGATCCCGTAGCCGAAGGACCCGATGGCGCTGAACTCGCGGTAAAAAGGGAATCCGGACGTGCTGAAATCGGGATCGTACCGGTAGAATTTGGCCGGATAATCCCGAAACTGGCTTTGGGTGACGTCGAAGAAGAGGACGCCGCGGAACGGCCCGACCGGGCCGATGATCGTCGAAGCCGCGTTGATGAGCGGCAGGCGGAATTCGGCGTTGGCGTACCAGTATTTCGTGGCCAGGAGGCTGTAGAAATTGGCCGAGCGGACTTGGTTGTTCCCGCCGTAATAGCCCAGGTAGGGGTCCCGGCCGAGGCTGGCGAAGCCGCGGAGGCGGAAAGCCGCCAGGAAATCCGAACCGATGTAGATATACTGGCGCAGATCGGCCTCGAGCGTCGTGTTGTGCAGAAATTTTTCGGCCGCGGGAAGGGCCAGATCGAGGGCGAGGCGGAAGGTGTTGCCGGCGGCCGGGCCGTATTGTTTGAAGCGCGTGGTCTCGCCCGTCACAGAGACCGAGGCGGAGAGGATGTCGCCGTTCAGGAAATACCCGGAGGCCATGGAGGCCATCGTGCCGAGGGAGTAAGGATCGTAAAAATCCCCCTCGTAATGGAAGAAGCCGAAGCTCCCCTCGGCCCTGACGTATCGGCTCAGAGGATAATAGGCCGAGACGCTCGCTCCGGTGATCTTCTGCGTCGCCAGGGCGTCCTGATAATTCATATTGCTCCAGAGGGTGGGGTCGTAGTAGTAGAGGTCGGGATAATAATAGACCGTGTACTGGAAGGCGGTGATCGACCACTGGAAACGCCTTTTCTGGTTGATGTAGCCGAGGAAGATGGACCGGAAGTCGCGGACCTGGTAGGCCGCGATCGAGAAGGTGTGATCGCCGAGGATGTCGGTGAAGGCCAGCGAGGACCCGCCGTAGATCGAACCGTCGGTCGAAACGATGGCGTCGATGGGCGGGCGCGAGGCGACAAAGAGCTGGCCCATGCCGGAGTGGGCCTGGATCTTGTCCTTGTTGATCTCGAGGGTGAGGATGGGTTCGAACTTCTTGAACGTGTCGCTCGTCCCGATGTCGGCGAAGGTCAGGGTCTGTTCGACGACCCCGGGCGACTCGCTCTTGAACAGCTGGAAGGCGCCCTTATTGAACGACGAGAAGATGACCGTGCGGGGAGCGTTGGGCAGCGGGGCCGGGAAGAAGTTCCCCGTCCGGACGTCCGTGTAGCGGCGGAGTTCGCCCGAGTCGAGGGAGAGCGAATAGAAGTTATAGGCGTCCTTGATGTCCCCGGAGAAGTAAATGGTCCGGCCGTCGGCGGAGAATTCCGGCGTGACCGTGTTACCCTGGCCGAAGGTCAGCTGTTTCTTTTTCTGGAAGTCGTCGAGCGGAGAGAGGAAGAGCTTGTCGTACGCGGCGACGCGGACGGAATAGACGACGGACCGCCCGTCGGGCGAGATGACCGGCGCTTTTTCATAGAGATCGTTCCGGGTCAGGTTGGTGGTCTTTTCCGTCTCCAGGTCGATCACGAAAATATCCCGGATCCCCTTTTCGAAGGCGGAGAACAGGATCTTCCTGCCGTCCGGATAGAAATCGGGGCCGACGGGCTGATCGAGGGAGACTTTGATCTTTTGGAGCGTGGCCCCGTTCAGCGGGTCGATGATGAAGAGCGTATGCTTCCGGCCGGCCCGAGCGAAGAAGGCCAGGCGGTCGCCGTCGCGCGACCAGGCTAGGCTCTTGCCGAGCGACGGATCGATCTCGTACTTGATCGACTCGTACCGGGCCGTATAGCCCTTGGTCAGGTTCCGGACGACCTTTCCGTCGCGCGTCGAAAGAAGGACGATGTCGATGTCGCCGTCCATGGCGTTGAAGGTGATCGTGGCCACCAGGTCGCCGGAGGGCGAGACGGCATGGGAGAAGGCGAAATAATAGGGGTTCATCGGGAACTCGGGGCCGAGCGGGACGCTGTAGTCCTCGGGATTCTCCCGGCCGAAATAGTCTTTGAACCGGCTGCGCAGGTATTTCTTGAACTCCTGGGCGAATTCGCGGGGTTCCAGATTGAAGGCCTTCTTCAGCGGGTCGCTCCGGCCGAGGAGCGGAGAGCCCCCTTTCAGGGACTTGAAGAATTGCTGGACGGAGTTCTTGCCGAACCGCATTTCCATGAACTCGTAGATGGCGTGGCCGAAGTCGTAGGCCGGCTCCCGCGGCAGCGGGTAGCGGGAAGTGAGCTCCCCCGAATCGGAGAAGTCGGGGATGCGGTCGTTCATCACGGTGTCGCGGAGGATCAGCGTGGACCAGGACGACCATTCGCCGGTGAGATATTCCGAAAGGCCCTCGAAGGTCCACAGCGGCGGCTGGCTGACGGCGTAAAGGGCCGCGCCGGGGCTGCCCCAGAGGATCTCGAACTCGAAGATGTGGGTCAGCTCGTGGGTGATCAGGTTCTGGAGCTCGTCGAGGGCCATGTCGCCGTGGAGGCCGATTCGGTGGAGGAGCGGCTCGGACACGCCGAGCACCCCTTCCGAGATGTCGAAGAGGTTCGTCTGCTCGAAATCGGTATAGGTCGTGTAGTAGATGAGGGGGACGGGATCGGCGAGTTCGTGCTTGAGCTCGGAGCTGACCTTCCGGTAGGCGCTTTCGGCCGTATCGACGACGTTCTTCAGGACGTTCACGTCGTCGACGTAGAAGAAGATCTGGAAATGCTCCGTGGCATAGGATTTCCAGGCGAACGTCTCGTACATGACCTTGTTCTTCCCGTAATAGGGGAAGTCATATTGCTGGGCGAGGGCGGGCAGGGCCAGGGCCGCGGCCAGGAGAAGGATGGGGATGAGTCTTCGCTGGGACATCATGACGGCTCCTTTTATTTCGACAGGAGGTATCGTTCCTGGATCTTTTCGGAACTGAACAGAAGCCGGAAGAGCTTCAGCCGGACCCTTTGGAGAAGGTCGTTAAAAGCGAACTCCGCGGGCTGCCGCTTGTTCTCATAGTCCATCGTTTCCTGGAAATCCTTCTGGAAGAGGATCTCGCCGCTGTCCGGACGGATGAGGATGATGTCAAGCTTGAGGGAGAAATTCTTCCGCTCCGCCCAGGCCTTTTCGGGCGCGAACGGTCCGTCGTCGATGGCCCGGCGATTGGCCGCCAGCAGCGCCTTGCGGACGTCCTGGTTGAACTCGGCCTTTCCGGTCAAGATCAGCCGCCCTTCGGGATTGGCGAGCGCCTGCCGCCAGAAATCCTTGTCCTGGATCGCCTCGGCGGACGGCCAGGCGATCGCCTGGGAGGACAGCTTGCCCTTGAACTGATGCTCGAGCTCGTCCCGGAGATATTCGGTCAGGGCTTTGTTCAGGTCGAAGTCCTTGGACTCCTTCTCCTGCCAGAAGTCGGCGATCACGATCTCGCGGTAGGCGTCGAGCCGGACGGCCGGCGTCCCCGGGATCTCGATCTTGACTTTGACCGAAGGCTCGAGCACGCAGGCCGAAACGTTCAGGACGGCCATGAGGACCGGGAGGAGCATCCTATTTCTTTTCATTCTTGGTCTCAGGGGCCTCTTTCTTGAGCGGCTGGATGTTTTCTTGACAGTTCTTGTAATTGGACTTTACATAGGTGTTGTTGGGGTCGAGCTTCAAGGCCTCCTCGTATTCCTTGAGGGCCTCCTCGAATAGGCCTTTTTTCTCATAGGCGACGGCCAGATTGTTGCGGGCCGCGATCGATTTCGGATCGGCGGCGAGGGCCTTTTTCCAGCGGAAGATAGCTTCGTCCCAGAGGTTTTGCTCCGAGGCCCAGAGGCCGAAGCGGACCTGGTCCGTGGGCCGGAAGACGGCGCATCCGGCCAGCAGGAAAGCGACAACACAACCAAGGATCAGTCCAGCCGCCAGGCGTATCCTCATTTTACCTTTTTCTTATAAGTAACCTTTTTAGGGTAATTCGTCAAGGAGGAGAAACCAGCAAGCTTTATGCCAATAGGGGGCTCGGGGAGGGGGATTCGCTCCCTGCGGAAATCTTGACGCCTGCACGTTTCGGTTTTTCCGGCGGCCGATACGAATAGTCGACGCGGCGACAGGGTGGCCCCCGGCCCCCTGGGGAACCAGTCCCGTCGGTTCCCCCCATCGGCCAAGCCGATGGGACCCCCCTCCGCTATGGGGGCCTTAGGGCCAACTCTGCCGCCGCGTTCTTGAATCGTCCGCCGAAAAACACGAACCGCAACGGCGAGATCTCCTTATGGTCGCTGCTACTCCTCCCCTCGCCCTAGATAATAAAAGATCCGTACGAAAGGAGCGCTTATAGCCGGAGTGAGGGGTATGGAGCTTAAAGCAACTCGGTTTTTTTGTGCAACGGCAAGAATCGGCGAAATCGAATTTCTTTTGCATACGGGGAGCGAATAAGCGGGCGAACGCTCTAATTATGGATCGAACTGAAAGACAAGATCGGGAAATGGCTGAAGCGACCATGGAGGGTTCAGCCTTTCCGAGCCGTCCTTCGAGGGCAGCCGGCCCGGAAAGGAGGCCGGTCGGCGAAGCATGTTTGAGCTTCCCGGCGCACTCCCGTAATTAAGAAGCCGGGAAGCGAGTTCTGAGCCGCCGAGAAGGACGGTGAGGAAACGGCGTTAAGAACCCGAGTTGGGAGCAAGGCCGTTTCCCGATCTTGTCGATGGGACCTGCGACGAGGAGAGCGTTCGCCCGCTTCGAGCGAGCTTCTTCCCCGAGCCCCCCTTCTTGGCAATGGCAGAACGTCCCTGTATAATGGGATCAAATTTCGGGCCAAGGAGAACGACATGGGCACCTGGCTGGAAGGCAAACCGGTCGCGGACAGGATCCGGGAAAATGTCCGTCAAGAGGCGGAGCATTATCAGCAAGCGCACGGCGCCGTTCCGGGGCTGGTCGGGGTCCTCGTCGGCGAAAACCCGGCGTCCCAGAGCTATCTCCGGATGAAGGAAAAGGCCTGCCGGTCGCTGGGCTTCTTCGGTCAGATCCTTTACCTGCCTGGGGATACGACGCGGGAGGGGCTCAAGATCAGAATCGAGGCCTTGAACGACGACGACAAGGTGGACGGCATCCTCGTCCAGCTGCCTCTCCCCAAGGGATTCGACACGCACGAGGTCATCTCCTGGATCGATCCCGAGAAGGACGTCGACGGCATCCATCCGTACAGCTTGGGCCTCCTCCTCCAGAACCTGCCCGGCCCGCGGGCCTGCACGCCGCTGGGCGTGCTCGAGCTCATCAAGTCCACGGGCGAACGGATCGAGGGCAAGGATGTCGTGGTCATCGGCCGGAGCCTGATCGTCGGCAAGCCGCTGGCGGCCATGATCACGAACGAAAACGGGACGGTCACCATCTGCCACAGCAAGACGAAGGACCTGGCCGGGGTGGCGGCCCGGGCCGATATCCTTGTCGCCGCCATGGGCAAGCCGGGATTTGTCGGCCCGGAGTTCGTCAAGGCCGGCGCGGTGGTCATCGACGTGGGCAGCAACGCCGTGACCGACCCGGCGGTGGTGCGGGCCCTCTTCGGCGACGATCCCAAACGCGGGAAAGAGATCCAGGATAAAGGCTATACCTGGGTCGGCGACGTCCAGCCGCGCGTCATCGACAAGGCGAAGTGGCTGACCCCCTCTCCCGGCGGGGTGGGGCCGTTGACCATCGCCATGCTCATGAAGAACACCCTCGAGGCTTTCAAGCGCCGCCGCCGGTTCTGATTAAATCGGCGAAAATCAGTTGCGGATGATGCCGATTTATGCTATAAAAACTATCTTTAAAGAGAACGATCATGCCAAAAGTATGCGAGATTTGTCAGAAAGGCCCCGTCTTCGGGCACAACGTCAGCCATTCCCATAAGGCTTCGCCGAAGAAATGGAAACCCAACCTTCAGCACGTCAAAGCGCAAACCCCTAAAGGGGTGAAGCAGATCTGGGTCTGCACGCGATGCCTTCGTTCCGGGAAGGTCCGAAAAGCCCTCTAATCCCCGCTTAGATCCTTAGATCCTCTCCACGGTCAGGACGTCCTTGATGGAGGAGACGTCCTTGATGATGGCCTCGAGGTGTTTGAAGTCCCGGATCGTCAGGCAGAGACGGGTCTGGGCCTTCTGATCGGCGGACGTTTCAACTTCGGCCTTGGTGATGTTCCCGCCGAGCCTGGAAACGGCGGAGGCGACTTCGGCGAGCAGTCCGGGGGTGTCCGCGGACCGGATGAGAAGAGCGGCCCGAGATCCCTCTTGGGCCACCTGGTCCCAGGAGACGTCCACCATTCGCTCCGGGACGAGGATCTCCCGGGCGATCAGGGAACAGTGCAGGGCGTGGGCCGTGACTCCCTTCCCCGACGTGACATAGCCGATGATCGGTTCGCCTTTGATCGGGGCGCAGCATCGAGCCGGCCGGACGAGCGTTCCGGCCGGAAGGCCGGCCGCTCCCCTGCTCTTAGCCCGTTCTTTTTTCCCGGCCGCGGCGGTCCGGCCCTTCTCCTGCTGCTTCAGCCATCGTTTGAGCTGGTGGCGCGCGCCCGAGGTGAAGGCGAAGTTCAGCCAGCCGCGCGACGGCGTTTTGTCCGGAGAGGTGATGATTTCGACGATATCTCCCGTTTTCAGGAGCGTTTTCAGGGGCGAGACCTTGCCGTTGATCTTCGCTTGGGCGCTGTGGAGCCCGATCTCGCTGTGGATGCGGAAGGCGAAGTCGAGGGCCGAGGCGCCGGTCGGCAGGGACACGACCCGGCCCTTCGGCGTGAAGACATAGACCTCTTCGGGGATGAGGTTGATCTTGAGGTTCTTGAGAAACTCCTTCGGATTCTTCTGCTCGCGGAAAAGCTCGACCATTTCCCGGAGCCACTGCAGGCGCTTGTCCTCCCGCATCAGGTCCTGGGGGTCCTCGTCCTTGTATTTCCAATGGGCCGCGATGCCGTTCTCGGCGAGGTCGTTCATCTCGCCCGTCCGGATCTGGATCTCGAAGCTCTGTTTCTCCTCGGTGATGATGGTCGTGTGAAGCGCCTGGTAAAGGTTCGGTTTGGGCATGGCGATGAAGTCGCGGAAACGCTGAAGGAGGGGCGGCCATTTCTGGTGGATGATGCCGAGGGCGGCGTAGCAGTTCTTGACCGTGTCGGTGATGATCCGGAGCGCCAGAAAATCATAGACCTGGTGAAAATCGATGCGCTGGCTCTTCATCTTGCGATAGATGCTGTACGGCCGCTTGATCCGGTAATGGACCTCGACGGGGATATGGTTGTCCTTCATGAGACGTTCGAGCGTCCGCCGGAACGTCTTGAGGTCGGCCTCGGCCGGCTTCCGGCGCGGCTCGACAAGCGAGGCGATGCGGAAGAACTCCTCGGGCTCCTGGTAGCGGAAGGCGAGGTCCTCGAGCTCGGCCTTGATCCGGCCCATCCCGAGGCGGTTGGCGATCGGGGCGTAGATCTCGAGGGTCTCCGCGGCGATCTGCTTCTGTTTGTCTTCGGAGAGGAACTTGAGCGTCTGGAGGTTGTGGAGGCGGTCGGCCAGCTTGATGAAGATGACCCTGATGTCGTCGGTCATCGCCAGGATGATCTTCCGGACGGTCTCGGCCCGGCGGGCCTCGGGCGAAACGTCCAGGACCCGGCTGATCTTGGTCACGCCTTCGACGAGCCCGGCGACGTCCTTGCCGAAAGCCTCTTTGAGCTCGGCGGCGGTGACGTCGGTGTCTTCCAGGACGTCGTGGAGAAGACCGGCGACGAGCGTCGTCCGGTCCAGCTTCATACCGGCGAGATGGTTCGTCACCTCGAGGGGATGGCTGAGGTAGGGTTCACCGGAACGCCTGACCTGGCCTTTGTGGGCCTTCGCCGAAAAGACATAGGCCTTCTGCAGGACGGCGATGTCCTTGTCGCCGAAACGGCCGGCGATCTTGTCCAGGATATCGTCGAAGCGGATCATCGGCGTTCGGGATCGTGCTCGAGGATCCAGTCCACGGCTTCGAGCAGGGTGCCGGCGACGGCGGCGGGCGTGATGGCCCGCTCGACCAGCTTGATCTCGGCGGACGCCCCATACCCGGTCCGGACGAGGATCGGCGAAGCGCCGGCGGCCAGTCCGAACTCGACGTCCTCGACCTTGTCGCCGATCATATACGAACGCGACAGGTCGAGGCCGAGCTCGGCGGCGGCGCGCCGGGCCATCTCCGGCTTGGGCTTGCGGCAGGGGCAATCCAGACGGTAGCGGGGGATCTCGGACAGGTCGTAATGAGGGCAATAATAGAACGCGTCGAGGCGGGCGCCGCGGGCCAGGAAATCCTCCGCCATCCTGGCGTGGATGTCCCGCAGATCGTCCTCGGTCAGGAAGCCGCGCCCGATACCGGACTGGTTCGTCACGACGACGGCGAGGAAACCCGCGGCGTTGATCTTACGCAAGGCTTCGAAGCTGGCGGCGTAGATCTTGACCTGATCGTATCGGCTGGGGTAGCCGACGTCGACGTTGATCGTCCCGTCTCTGTCGAGAAAGACCGCGCGTTTAGTCATGGGAGGTAAGCCGCCGCGGCCTCGAAGACCTCGGCCGCGGAAATCCGGAGCAGACAGCGGTGGTCGAACGGGCACTCCCGGTTGGAACACGGCCAGCAGGGGATGTCATCTTTTTTGATGACCGTCGCGGGGGCGTGGAACGGCGCCGTGGCCCGCGGATCGGTCGGCCCGAAGAGACCGACCACGGGGACGCGCAGAGCGTTGGCCATGTGCATCGGGCCCGTGTCGTTGGTGATGAAGACGGCGGCCCGCGAAGTGATCCCCAGGAGTTCTCCGAGCGTCGTCTTCCCCACGAGATTGAGCGGCTTTTCGGGCAGAAAGGCGGCGATCTCTTCGGCCGCCGCGCTGTCTTCCGGACCGCCCGTGACGGCGAGGACGACCCCCTTCCGTTCTTGGAGGAGGAGGCCGAGCTCGGCGAACCGGGAGGCCGGCCAGCGTTTGGCCGGGCCGAAGGCCGCGCCCGGATTGAGGATGACGACGGGTCTCTTCAGGTCGGCGCCCAGGCCGGCCAGCGTCTTCCGCGCCCGTTCTTGCCCCTCCGGGGGGAGGGACAGCTTGATTTCCGGAGGGAGGGTCGGCAATCCCAATCCCTTGAGCAGCCGCAGATAATAATAAACCATGTGAGAAGGCGGATCCTCGCTCTTCCGCGCAACGCTTTTCGTCAGAAACACACCGCGGCCGTCGCGCCTATACCCCCAGCGCTCGGGGATGTGGGCGGCGGCGAAGAGCAGGGCCGAAGAAAAGGAATTGGTCAGAAGCAGCCCGATCTCGAAACGGCGGGCTTCGAGCGCTTTAGCGGCCGCCCGCAGGTCCTTCCATCGATGGAGGGGAGGCAGAGGGATGATCCGGTCGGCGTATTCGCCGCCGGCGAAGAGGTCTTTGACCCAGGCGCCGGCCGCCAGCCAGATCTCGGCTTCGGGGTGAGCGGCCTTGAGGCTCTCGAGCGCGGGCAAGGCAAAGAGGACGTCTCCGATCCAGTTTGGGATGCGGACGACGATCTTCATCGCGCGCCGGCCGGCCTCTAGTCCGAGCAGGGTTTGTCGGAGGGTATCGTTTCGGCGGCTTTGCCGTCGGCCTTCGATTCCCCGGATTTTTCGGGCTTCGTCACGGCCTTGGTTTTGCCGTCCTCGGCGGGGACGCTCTTTTTGGGGTAGTCGGTGATATAGAAACCGTTGCCCTTGAACTTGATGGACGACGAGGACATGAGCTTCCGAAGCGGACCGCCGCAGCTGGGGCATTTCTTGCAGGGCTTGTCGGAAACCTTCTGAATCTTCTCGAACCGCTTCTGGCATTTTTCGCAGCGATACTCGTAAATGGGCATGTGTCCGTCCTTGAAATCGCTATTATACCATTATTTAAAGACGATGGCTTCGAACGTGTAGATCTCGGCGCCCTTCCGCCAGGCGTCGGGGGCGAGGCCGGCTTTGAGGCAGGCCTGGGCCAGGAATTCCAACCGGTCCCAGTTGTTCTCGACCGGGACCTGGGGGAGAAGCAGGCCGCGCCGGCCGCCGCTGGAGATCACGAGCCCGTGCTTCCCGACCCGGACGAGATCGGGATCGTCGATCTTCTTCAAGGGGGTGAGGACGGAGATCTCGTATTCGAGGGATTTGAGTTCGGAGACCGCGACCGGGCCGAACCGGGGATCTTCGGTCGCGGCATAGACGGCGCATTGAATGACGGCTTTATAAAGGGGATAAACGGGTTCAATGAAACCGATGCATCCCCGGAGTTCGCCTTTTTTCTTCAGGGTGACGAAGGCGCCTTTGGCCGACAGGAGATCCGAATTCTTCGTCTCGTAGTCCAAGGCCTTCCCCTCCCTGACGAAAAGTTCCACGGCCTGCCGGGCGAGGCGCAGAAGTTCCTTTTTTTCGTCCGCGGAGAGGATGAACGCGGTCTGGGGCGCGGGATCGCCGGCGCTGGATTCGCCCGGCCCTCCCCTGGCTAAAACGGCCGGGGGGCTGCCGCTGTTTTCTCTCCCCCTGTTCGAAGCTTGGGCCTGGACGGGGGTGGTGACGGCCGCCGAAAAATATCCGACGACGCTGTCGGCCGGCGCCCCTCCCTCCGTCGAGTCGGCGCGGCGGAGGACCGTGACCGCGGCTGAGCCCATTTTTTGGGCATAAAGCAAGGCCGTGATCACGGCCGCACCGCCGCAGAGGACGTTCTCGTTCCGCTCGATCTTTCGGAGCAGCGCCGGGACCTGTTGATCTTGAACGAGCTCGAGGGTGCTTTTGTCCGTCGCCTCGGCCTCTTTTTGATTCAGAAAATGGGACATGTCGGTGGAGGCGATGACCAGCGCTTTCCGGTCCTTCAGGACCTTGGCCAGCGCGCCGGCCAGCATCCGGATGTTCGGTTCGGAGGGAAAACCCATGACGATGGGGACGATCTTCGCCTTGGGCAGGACCTTCTGGACGAACGGCACCTGGACCTCGACGGAATGCTCTTCGGCGTGGGCTTCGGGGACAAAGCCGAAACCCGCGGCTTTGGCGATGGCTTTGGCCGCCGGGACGTCGACCGCGGCGACGCCGAGCGGCGTTTCGAATCCGCCGTCGGGATAGATCGAGCAGCCCTCGAACCCGACCCGGTGCGAAGGGCCGAGGATGACCACGGTCTCGATGTCCGCTCCCTGGACGAGCTTATAGGCGAAGGCCGCCGTCCTCCCGGAATAAATGTAGCCGGCATGCGGCACGATCAAGGCCTGGATCTTTCCCGGTACGGCCGCGGGGCGGGCCGAAGCGAGAAGACCTTCGATCCGGGCCGCGAGAGCGGCCTTGTCCGCGTCGTAGAACTGCCCGGCCCAGACGGGCTTGCGGACGGCCTGGGCGAAAGAGACCGCGGCGGACAGGAACATCAGCGCGCCGAAAAATAAAATCATTTTTTCCTTCATCAAGTCCTCGATTTTTTTTCAACGAAATTCTCTCTTTAATATAGGACCGCATTCAGGAAAATGCAAATGAAGAGGAGAGGGACAATTTCCGGGGACACGAACCTCATTCAGCAAGAGCTAAGATTGATGTCCCCCCAATTACCGAGGCGTTTTCTTTGTGAGGGCTTCTATAAATGCGGCGGGTACATTTCCGCCGTTTTTTATACATAGATCCACTTCATCTTTCGCCCCCTGATAATCGCCTTTTAAATAAAGCGATATCGCCAGATTGCGATGAGCTTCGGCATAATGAGGGCGAAGTCTAATCGCTTGAGAATCATGAAAGATGGCCTCTTCGATCCGACCCATTTTGCCGTAGATCGAGGCGAGATTGTGATGCGCTTCAGGATAACCTTCATTAAGGGACAGCGCTTCCAAGTATTGTGCGATCGCTTCCTGACCGCGGCCTTGTTTATTTAAAGCGACCCCGATATTGTTATGCGCTTCCGCTGATCGCGGATTGATTTGAATAGCCGCCGAATAATGATCAATCGCTTCGGCCAGTCGGTCCTGAGCATTATAGATATTGGCCAGGTTGTTATGGGATTCGAATGATGCGGGATCGATTCGAATCGCTTCCTTGTATTGCCCAATCGCATTTTCAAATCGGTTTTGGTCCATATAGCACAGGGCCAATTTGGAATGCATGACGGCATTGTTTTTGGTCACGGCCAAAGCATGGGAAAACAACATTTCACTGTTTTTCCAGTATCGAGTCTGTCGCCAAGCGGCTATCCCCGACAATGTCACAACCGCCATCGCAAGCGCCGGAAGCATCCCCATAACGATCCGTTTTTGATGCTTTCTCTTGAATTGATTTAAAAGTTCCGGGACACCCCATCCAATCATGATCAAAATCCCAATGATGGGAATATACGTATACCGATCTGCCGACGATTGCTGGCCGATTTGAATCAGCCCGATGACAGGGACTAACATGATGATGTACCATAACCAGCCCGCCATGAGATAGGGTGATTTTCGCCGAAATATCACGGACAAAACTGTGATCGTCACAAGAATTAAGAGCGCGCCTGAGACTTGAATATATTCGGGGGTTTTCGTATACGGATAATGAACCGACAGGCCGTCAGGCCAAAAGACTTTTGCGGCGTATTTCAAATAGGCCAATATCGCAGTTTGGACGCGCAACAAAAAAGGATAGTTGGCTATTGACCCGATTGCCCCCCCCCCATGACTTTGGGTTAATAACGCGATTATTCCCGACGAAACGGACAAGATGAAAAAAGGGATTTTTTCAGCGGCGAGATTCTTCAGAGACGGGATAAAGGCTTTCTTTTTTTCGCTGCCCGTCCGAAACCTGCCCAAAGGCCAATAATCAAGAATGAGAAGAATGATGGGGAAGGTCATCAACATTTGTTTTGACATTAATCCACATACGAAAAAAATAAGGACAACGGCATAACGCCTTATCCCGGGCCTTTTGGCATAAGAGAGATAAGACAAGAGCGCAAGCAGCATGAAAAAGAAACTTAAAAGATCCTTCCTTTCGGAAATCCAGGCGACCGATTCCACATGAAGAGGATGAATGGCAAACAGGGCTGCAACAAAAATGCTTTTCCCCCACGACTGCGTTATCCGAATCAACAAATAAAACAATAGGATGGCGTTAATGATATGTATGATCAGGCTGGTTAAATGATGCCCGCCTGGATTTAATCCGTATATCTCAATATCGACGATATGTGAAAGCCAAGTGATGGGGTGCCAATTCGAAATGTAGCTATGAAACAAAGCCCATTTCAGATTTGCGATTGTCATTCCACTCAGGACATGATCATTTTGAGTGATATATTCATTGTCGTCATATAGGATAAACTCATGCTTTGTGATTTGTAAAAAAACGCCGGCGGTGATGACGATCAAAAAAATAGTCGCCAATAAAATCTTATTTCTCGAGAGTTGTTTTTTCACGGCCAATATCGTGCTTTCATCGGCACCGGAAATTCTCTCTTGGGATGAATTTAAGGTATTTCGTTCATGCATTTTTCTATAAAGCCTAAAATGGCATTGGCCGCGATCTCGTGCGCCTGTTCGTTCGGATGCGCATCGCGACGATTAACGACCAGATCGC
>JAPKZI010000134.1 GCA_026393865.1 Candidatus Aminicenantota bacterium | reverse complement strand
CCGCTTGGCCGGCCTCTTGGCCCTCGGCCGGCGCGACCTCGGAGGGCATAGGAACGGCCGGTTTTTTCTTCACTTTCGCCAGATCGGCGTTGGTCACGACGGAGGTGATCCGTCCTTTCAAATTCTCCCGCCTCTCCTTCTCTTTCTTGGCGGCTTCAACCAGGCTCTGGGCGAGCCCGAGCGAGGCGAGAAAAAGAGGAAGGAAAACGAAGATGACGATTTTCTTGCTCATCGTTTCTTACTTCTTACGATAGGACGGAAGGCACCGTCTGTCAACTGAACGAAAAAGCCTGACCGAATATAACATTCGCGCCGATCGATACCCAACGACCGCTAGCGGATGATCTGATAGATCTCCCGCCAGGTTTTAATGATCAGGACGAATCTACCGCCGGGTTGTTCCAGCCGTTCGATGGTGGAATCGTATTCCTGGATATAGACGTCCCTTTTCGTCGACTGCCCTACGGTCCGCCGCTCGCCCAGGGTCACCGCCTTCCTGGCCTTTTTGGTGAGATCAAGGTACTCCAGCGTGGAAGTTCCCATCCCCTTTAAGGCCGAGGTTCCCATCCCCCCTCCGGTCTCGTTCTGATTGTATCGGGCATAGAACCTGCCGATTTCGGACAAGTTCAAACAGGGGTTGACGTTCTCGATGCTCCCTTTCAGCGTGGTGACGTAGACGGTATTGTCGGAAATGACGAGATCGGCCCAGACCTTTTCTCCGACCTCGAGCGACCCCTTCGCTTTGGAGGCGGAAAGGCCCAGGTCGCTGGGATTCCCAAGGTACCATTCGACGGCGGGGGAGCTGTCGTTCAGGACGGCAAGGATGGCGTAGGTCCTGTCGCTCGGGGCCCGATCGTCGCCTCCCGTGCCGAAGAAGATGTAAGGCGGCGATCCCGGCGTCGCGGCATCGAGCCAGACCGCCGGCTTGGTGATGATGGGGTAGTTCAGCCGGTCAGTGTAGATGGCGGTGAAGGTCCAATTAGACGTGCTAGTGCTCGAGGTATTCAGCTTCCACATCCGCCCGTCGAGATCTCCGATATAGACGCTTTCAATGTATCCGTCAGCGTCAGTATCCACCGCCGTGGGCGATCCGGGCAGAGCGACAGGGATATCGGTGTAGCGCCAGGGAAATCCGGTAGCGTTGGTGTTCACATTGCTGACGGTTTTCGTCGCGATGGTCGCGCCCGTATCGATGCGCACGACATAAAGGACCCTTCCGGCCGTATAGTCTGGATTATTGTCGTATCCAGAGCCCATGAAGGCCACCCAGCGGGTCGTCGAGCCCTGCATCACTTTGCCGATAGCCGGGACGGACCATGTTTCGCCGACCGTGGTGGCCGTGAACTCCCATAAAGGCTGGGGATTCTGGGGATCGGTCACGTCGAGGGCGAAATAATAGTTGAGGCCGCCGCCGACCGAGCTGCCCGATCCCGGCCCTTGTCCGCAGATGAGCACGGTCTTCCAGGCGCCGTTGATATAGACATCGGCCACGGACGGAGTCCCGTCGACATATTTGCCGCCCGCCCGATAGCGGACCCCCGTCAGGGGATCTTTCCGGGAGAGGTTCTTAAGTTTCGGCAGGAGATTGTAGGGGATGTATCCCCAGATCTCCACCCCCGTCGCAGCGTCGAAACAATGGAGCATCCCGTCGTTGGCCCCGACGAAGACGACCTTGGGCCGGCCGGCCCAGGCCTGGACGAAATTCGAGTAGCCTGCCCCCATGAACGCCGGCTCTTCGGCCGGCGGGCCGACGACGACCGGGTTGGAGTGTTGGATATCGGCCAGCTTCCAAAGCTGGCCTACTCCCCTGATGAAATCGATCAATCCGGCGTTGTCGCCATCGACATCGCCCAACAGCGAGGCCAGCGTAGCGGCGTTGGCCCGAGTGAAGTCCTTCCGGGTAAGAGGGTTCCCGGAATATTGTTTATAAGAAGCGTAGATCGTCCGGTTGTTCGGGTCGCGGTCATTGAGCAGCTGGCCGGCATCCCATAGTATCTGGACGCCTTGGGTCAGTTGCCGCCCCGAGGAGGAGTCCAGGTCGGCGGTGGTCACGGCCTGGAGCGTCGAGTAGGAGGCAGTCCCCCCTCTCATGTCGGTGACATCATACGCGCGAAGCTGGCCGTCCAGCCCCGGGAAAATGAAGGTCGCCGCGATGAGGAGCTTCCTGGCCTGGCCGCTGACGGTGATGGTCGTGGCCGCGTCCGAGGTCCGCGAATATTCCCGCTTTTCCACGTACACATACTCGAGCTGGATCTGGTCGACGGCCGGCGTCTCATAGGAGGCGTTATCGAACTCCGGGATCGAGTCGACCGGGGCGGTGAAGACGGCCTTCCAGCGAAGCTTGGCCCCGTAGGAATAAAAATCGTGCCAGGGCTGGTTGGTGACGTTGTGGATGCCACTGTCCGTATACTGGGCATAGGATTCCCAGGTCTGACCGTCGTTATTGGAGACAAAGAAGGTGAGGGACAAACCGCTGGAGGAAGGACCAAGGACGCTCATATCCAACACCGGCATCCGGACGCGGGTGATGGCGTACTGGGACGAGAGTGACGGCGTCACATTCGAGGACACGGCCGTGCCGTCGATATTGTAGACATTGGCGAGCTGGTTGACGAAGAGATAATAATTCCGTGTGTCGTTGCCGTCGGCCATCAGGAAATCGAGAAGCCCGTCGTTGTTGTAATCGAAGGCGAAGCCCAGATCGAAATCGGTGACCAGGGGATTCCGCGTCTGGCCGTCGAACTTGAGCTTCTGGGTGAAATCGCCGGCGGCGTTTTGAAAATAGAAGCACTTCCCGCCGTAGTTTGAGCCGTAATTCCAATTGTCCGTTCCGATGACGAGGTCCGTATCGCCGTCCCGGTCGAAGTCGGCCGCGAGGGAGACCGTGGCGGCGCCGTCGTAGAGGTCATTGCCGGGGATTTTATTCGGGTCGGTGTAGGTCGCATACAGGGCGAACTGGCCGGTGCCGTCGTTCTTGTAATAGAGCAAAGAGTCGTAGCTGACGCTCCCGACGATGATGTCCATGTCGCCGTCGCCATCGAAGTCCGCGGTGGAGACCGTGCTCACGCCCCGCCCTCCCCACGACGTCCCGACCAAGGGCGCCGGTTCGACGATGAAGGTCTGGCCGTTGACGGCGCCGTTCCCCGTGTTCGTGAGCTTGAGCACTTCGCCCATCTTATTGCCCGTGATGATGTCGATATCGCCGTCCTGGTCGAAGTCGAGGGACGTCATCATGGTCGACGACCAGGCGATTCCCTTGACGGCAGCCGACCAGGCCGAAGTGAGGTCGGTCTTGGTGAAACTTAAAACACCTGTCCTCACGCCGCCGGTGATGAAGTTGTTTCGGTACAGCCAAATTCTTTTCGGTGCGTACGGGGAGCCCTCATTGGAGGCCGTGTAGAGAAAGTCGCAGTCTCCGTCTCCATCATAATCTCCGGAGGTCATCCCGCAATGGCCGGTGGTATCGATGGCCTGGCCGCCCACACCCAGGGTCGGCCAACCGGACGCGTCGCCGGTGCTCCCGTCGATCCAATAAGTGATGCTGAATGTCCCGACCTGGCCCTGGCCGCCCATGTTCCTGACGAAGGCCAGGACGTTGCTGAAGCTGCTGCTCGAGCCGAGATAATCCGTCCAGCCGTCCAAGTCGAAATCTCCGGCGGCGACGGTGTTGATCCAGGCCGGGACGGTGACGGGGTTGGAGACGACGAAGTTCGCCCCCCGTTGGTTCATGGTCGCGATGCTCCGCGGAGTGAACGGGTCGTTATACCAGAACTTGGCCGAGCTTTGGCCGCCGTCGATGTTGGCGACGTTGTTGAAGTGGTCGCTGAACGTGCCGGTGATTTCCGTGCAGGCCTGCTGGGTGAAGACGGACCGGACACCGAGAACGCAGCCCAGGACGAGAATTCCGAGAAAGAGAACTTTGGCCTTCCTTCGTCTCATTTGTTCCTCTCGTTCATCCGGATCCACTCATTCGTCCTCGAAGGTCACCAGGACCTCCAAACGGACGGAGTCCAGGACGCGGGTCCCCGCCCTGACGGTCCCGATCGAAACGAGGAGGGCGTCGGTGTTATTGGCCAGCCCCCCGCCGGCCTCGTTGTTGATGAGGAAGACCGTATAGGTGTAACGAAGATCGGTCTGCCCCTGTCCGTTCACGGCGAACGTCTGCTGAAAATAGAGGAGGTTGGGAACATCCGCGGTCCCGTCCCCGTTCAGATCGAGGGCCTGGAGGATCTCCTGATCCGTCAGCCGCCGGAAATAGGAAGGGTTGGGCACCCCTAAGATCATCGGGATGTCGATGCCCAGAGGCAGAGTCAAATAATGGCCGGCGAAGCCGGACCAACTCCCGTTGGTCATATTCTCTTCGATCAGCAGCCGGGCGGCATCGAAGCCCGCCTCGGCGGCGTTGAACGCCTCTTCATGATAGCGCATGGTTCCCGCGACCTTGGGACTCATGCTCGTCAGGGTCAAGAGCGGGATGCCGATCCCCATCAGGAGGGCGACGACCATGATCACCACGATCAGCCCGGATCCTTGTTCGTGCCTTCGGCCGCGGTTCATCATCGCTGCACCCTGTTGTAGACGTCCAAGGACATATTCCGGATGTTGGACGTGGAGTCCAGCAGGAATCTCTTGTGCCAGTCGTCCGTGTCGGCCGCCGGAGAATTGGCGATCGCCGGCCGCCGGTACAAATACGTGTTCCGTGAGGGCAGCGCCGGAATGCTCACGAAGCGGTCCTCGGTCCTCCCCAAGACCCAGATGCGGACCTGGCGGATGCTGGCGACCTGGGTCGGGGTCCAGGCGCTGTTCCAGTCGGCGAAGCCGTCCAAGGCCAAGGCCGTATCTCCGTCGAAGTTCCCGTTGTATTGGAACTGAATGTTCTCGATATTCTGGGCTAGCGGAAGATGAGAGCCGTTGTTCGTCAGGTAGAGGACGCCTCCCATGCCGCCGCCGATATAACCGTTCAGCCCGGCCGTGAGGCCCGGAGCGTTTCCGGTCACGTCCAGCCAGAATTCGCGGACGTCGGCGAAAATGATCGAGCCGCCGTCGAATTCCGCGTCGTCGCAGATATCCTGGAGGCCGCCGGGGAGATTGATCCCCTGGTTGGGCAAACACTGGAATCTCTCACTTATCCCGAGCAGCCCAGGATCGACGCTGGTGATCGTCCGGAGGGCTGCGCCGACGCAGGTCGAAGCGGGACTGGGCAGGACCAGGATGTTCTTGCCGATATAATAGCTTTCGGGATAGGGGAATTGCTCGAGGCTGAAGTCTTGGAGATTGATCGTGACTCCTTGGCCGCCCACGGACGTGATGGTCAGGGCGAACGGAGTTTCGATATTGCCCAAGATCTTGAGCCGGTCCGGCTGGACCGTTCCGCCCTGATTCTCGTTGTCGGCGCCTTCCAAGGCGTTGGCCAGGAAGTTCGACGGCAGGCCCGTCCCGGCCATGCGGACATCGCGGGCCAGATAATACATGGCCGCCCGGGCGTCCTGCTGGAGCCGGGTATACTGCTGTTGATCGGCCGCTGTTTTGTTGCCTTTGGCGTAGATCGACAGGGCGATGCCGATGATGACGAGCATGATCAGGCTGACGATGAGAAGTTCGATGAGGGTGAATCCCGCTGTTCGGTGGGCGTGTTTCGATCTATTTCTCATGGGATCTCTCAGCGGCCGATGACGGTGTTCATCTCCGCCCGGAGCCTATAGCTCGACGGGTCCTGGAGCAGGGTGTCCTTGGCCACACCGTTCTGGCTGGCCGGGAAGACCAGGACCTTGACGGTATATGCGTGCCCCGAGACCTGGACCTGGGTGATGCGGCGGCATTCCAACGTTCCGTCCTGGTTCATGTCGATCTGTTCATCCACCGATTCTCCCCGGGACGCGGAAGGAAATTCGGCGAGTTCCGCGTCGGTGAGGGACCTCAGGTCATCGATCCGCTGCTGGGCAAGAAAGGTCGCCTGGCTGATCTCGCCGCCGCGCGTGTTGTTGGCGATGCTGATCAGGAAAAGCTGGGCCATCCCGAGCAGGGCGATGCCGGTAATGGCCATGCCGATGAGGGCTTCGATGAGCGTGAATCCCGCCCGAAGCCGTGCTCGACGAGGAGAGTTGAAAAGTTTTTCGCCCACGCGACCTCCTATGTCTTGGAACATCGGACGGATCCGCCGGCGTACAGCCGGACTATTCTCTGATAGGGCTGACTCAGCGTCTGGAGCTTGGGGCTGGCCAGAGTGATCGAGTTTTTCGCGCT
>JAPKZI010000086.1 GCA_026393865.1 Candidatus Aminicenantota bacterium | reverse complement strand
AACACCTCGGCCGGCGATTATGTCTTCGGCGACGATCCCGGGATCAACTTCCTCGCCCGACGGCCTTGTCCGCCGCGCCTGGTAGACGTCTCCGGGGCGATGACCCGAAGCGGCCAGATCACGGCGGCCGATATCTATGCCAACTGCGAGCGCCACGAGGTTAAATTCATCCTGGTCGAAAAGGGGAAGTCCGCCCACCATCTGAAAAACCTCAAGGACTACGCCCAATTCCAGTCCTATCTCGACCGCGCCTACGAGCTCGTCGGGACGATGCCTCGGGAATTCCTCCAGGTGGATATCTATCGAAGAAAAAAATAAAATCGGCTCTCTTCCATATTGCGTGGGGTGAGAATAGAGAAGATCCGGTTCACTTCTTTCGTCCTTGCCCCCTTTTCAGATTCTTTTTATAATGACCTCTAAAGCGTTCAACAAGGAGATATCATGCCCGATTCAGGGAAAAACATGTCCGGCTACAAAGGCGTATGGGCCCGCGTCGACTTGACGGACCGCAAGGTCCGGGTCGAGGCCGCCGATCCCGCGATCTATCGCGACTACATCGGGGGGCGCGGTGTCCAGGCCCGCCTCATCCACGAGCATCTGCGAAAGACCGGCCCGCTCAAGGACCCTCTCTCGCCCCAGAACAGGATCGTCATCGGCAACGCCGCGCTGAACGACACCGCGGTTCCGACGGCCGGCCGAGGTTCCTGTTCCTTCATCGGCCCGATGACCCGCTCGCCCCGCCCGGTCTCCTGGATCCCGGGACACCAGCCCATCCACGGTTTGATCACCCATTCGAGCGCCGGAGGGCTCTTCCCGAATATGCTGAAGCGGGCAGGCCTCGATCATCTGATCATCGACGGGCGCGCCGCTAAGCCTGTGCGCATCCTGGTCGCCGACGGAAAGGTCGAGATCATCGACGCCGAAGAGGAATTGTTCGAGACCGTGAACGGCAAGAAGATCGTCCGGACTGCCTCGGCTATCACCGATTTTTTAACGCAGAAATATCCCGGCTCCTCGACGATGTGCCTGGGGCCGGCCGGCTGGAACCAGGTCGCCTTCGCCTGCCTCACGGGCGACCATCACCGCAATTTCGGCCGCGGCGGAGCCGGCGCGGTCTTCGGTTCGAAGAACCTCGTCGCGATCACCGCTTTCGGCCGCGAGGCGACGACCTGCTTCAATGCCGAGGAGTTCGCCAAGCTAGCCAAGGAGATCGATTCCCAGGTCAAAATGCACGTCGGCGATCCCAAATGGACGGCTTCGTTCCGGCCGGCGACCGGCACGACCTGGTGGCTCGATCGCGCCTTCAACGGCAAATATTTGGGCAAGCTGGGCGGCTACCTGCCCTGGCACAATTATGACGAGGGCTGGTTCCCGCCAGAGGACCAGGCCAAGGTCGGCACGGACGCCTTCCTCGCCATCTCTGGGAAGCACAACGTCTGCAACCGCTGCCGCTACATCATGTGCACGCGGTCGGCCAAGGTCGGAAACGGCCCCTACGCCGGGGACGGAGTCCGGCCCGAGTTCGAGACCATCGCCCTCTGGATCAACTGCTGCATCCTCGACCGCGAGGCGATCTTCCACTTAAACTATCTCTGTAACGAGCTCGGCATCGACACGATGACCCTGGGCAGCGTCATGGCCGGGGCCATGGACCTCGAGGAGAAGGGATTTTTGAAAAAATTCAGCGGGGCGCCGAAGTTCGGCAGCGCGCCCGACATGATCCGGACACTGAAGGCCATCGCTTACGGGTCCAACGAGTTGGGTCGTATCCTCGGCCATCATTCCGACCATGTCATCGCCGAGGTCGGAGCGGCGAACGCGGGCGTCGAGCTCAAGGACATCGCCCGCTGTGTCACCACGGCCTTCGGCGGATTAGGCTACGCCGGTATCGAGCCCAAAGCGTTCCCAGGGATGCACACGGCCTATGGGACCTCGAACCGCGGCCGGGGCGACCATACCTACGCCTGGACCATCCAGGCCGAAGAAGGCGGTCTCGAAGGCGCCGGGAACTTGGCCGCCTATGTCGGCGGCGGGCAAGTCGGCAAAGCTCTCGTCGATTCCAAAGGCCTCTGCGACTTCTTCACCGAGGACAACACCTCGGAGCTCTTCCTTTCGCTCTATCATGCCCTGACCGGATTCGCATACACGCCGGACTCGATGAAGAAATGCGGCCAAAGGATCTACAATCTCGAACGGCACATCAATAACGGGCAGGGCCGGACTCGGGTGTACGACGCCTATGTCCCGCCCAAGCTGACCGTACCCATGACGGGCGGGGCGCACAAAGGCCGGGCGGTCGACATGAAATACTACGGCGAGATCCTCGACGCGTATTACGAGCACCAGGGCTGGACGACGGACGGAATCGTCCCCGAAGCGAAGCTGAAGGACCTCGGCATTAAGATTCCTTAAGCCGGCTCAACCATTAGCGCGGCCCTTCCAGAGCGCCTCGAAAAGACGGCTGACATGGTTTCTCCGGCGGACGGAGCGGATCCGCCGAATGATTTTTCGGGCTTCGCTGACCTTGAACCCCGCGGGAATCTCGAGTTCAGGAAGGGCCCTGAAGAGACGCGTCCGTGTAGGGCTCAAATAAAGAAAATCGATCAGCGCTTTTTCAGGCGTAGCGATTTTTCCGGGGCCTTTTCCTGCCGGTTGATGTCCGAAGAACAACGAAGGGTCGAGATGGTGAATGGACACCGTCCCCAATGCGGTCCTATGCTTTTTTGTCCGGGCCGGGGAAACGGCATAGAGGACGGAAGGGATTTGGGAGATCATCCCGTGATGATAGAGGGCCGATTGAAGAGACACATAGCTCGGGTAGGGCGCTGTGAGGTATTCCGGCAGGGCCAAGGGATCTATCAGTTCTTTGAATCCCCATCGCCCCCGGCCGAGCTTCGTCACATGGCCGGAAGCGGCCAGCCGCGCCAGCAGCTTGCTGGCGTGAGCGCTTCCGAGGCCCAAGTAGGCCGCGGCATCCGACGTTTGAAATATCGGGACGCCCATATTCAAAAGCCGCGCGTGGACGTCGATGAGTCTCATGACGGTCCGTCCCCAAGCGCCTCGATGATACGCAATCTCATCGCGTCCCAGGTTTCCTCCGAATCGTATTGAGGCTGGAGGTCGGGTTCCAGGTAGGAAACCACTTGGCTTTTGAATTGTCCGAAATCCACGGCGAGGATGTTTTCCTTGACTTGAGCGACGCCCGGCTTCTTATTTCTCGTGAGGGCGACGGTGGATTTCCAGCCCGCCTCAAGAAGGTGATACAGGTCAAAAATGTCCCTGGCTTGGGATATTGTCCTGGAGAGAATCGCGCCGATTTTCTGCTGCCAAACAATCGGGGCCGGATAGTGATTGGCCATCATGGGGGGAAGCTCGTAATAACGGACGATTTCCGGGGAGACGGGCTCGAAGACGCTCCCCGCTTCGAGGCCCCTCCTCGAGAACTCGATCTTTGTCGGGACGGGCCGCTCGAGACCAGGAACCATCAAGCCAAATTTCCACCTCTGCGTCGTTCCGGTCTGTTTGTGCTCCGTCACATGCTCGATCGCGATGCCGCGGACTTCGAGCATCGTTTTAAAAGGCATTCCCGAGATGATCGAGTTGACCTTGACGCGGAGAATATCAACGGGGATGGCCTGAACGTCCAGGTCCATGTCATCGGAATACCGGGGGCTTCTGAAGAAAAACCTCAGATTGCATCCGCCTTTCAAGG
>JAPKZI010000226.1 GCA_026393865.1 Candidatus Aminicenantota bacterium | reverse complement strand
CCGCCGCCTCCGCCGAAGCCCATGCCGCCGCCCAGACCGAGCGACTCCATGGCGCTCCGTTGGATCTCCGTCACCTTGCGGTAATTGCTTCCGGCCGCGTCCATTTGCTTGACGGCGTTCTGCAGGATGGCTTTCTGCTCGGCCGTCAGCTCGGCCCGCTGGCCGGCCGTCTCGAGCTGCCGCTTGGCGTTGGTGATGGAGTTCTGGACCGTCGCCGCCGGCGGATCCCAGCGCAAATCCCAGACCAGCCGGTGAATGCCGGGCTCGTTGTTCTCGATCGAGAAGACCGTCTTGTTCACGCCGGTGATGTCCGAGATCTCGATCGTCGCCGGGCCGGACGGCTTGCTTTTGAGGAAGTAGTGGATGAGCGCGCCCGTCGGCGGGTTCTCGCCGCGGAAGAAGAGACTGCCCCGGCCGTATCCGCCGCGCGCGATGCGCAGCCAGCGCGTCGCCGGACGGTTGGCCTCGAAGAGCGTCGCGTCGCCGTTCAAGACGGTCTCCGACGCCTGCTGGAGGGCGGAGATGTCGTCGAGAATCCAGATGCCGCGGCTGTGCGTCGCGGCGATCAGGTCGTTGTCGCGGGGATGGATAAGCAGGTCATGGAAGGCCATGATCGGCGCGTTGAGCAAGAGGCTCATCCAGCTCTTGCCGCCGTTCGCGGAGAAGAACACGGAGAACTGGGTGCCGACGAAGAGGAGGTTCTTGTTCTTCAGGTCCTCGCGAATGACATAGACCGGGCCGCCATCGGGCAGGTTGTTGGCGATGTTCGTCCAGGTCGCGCCGTAGTCCGTCGTTTTGAAGACATAAGGCTTGAAATCGTCGCTGCGGTGGCCGTCGAAGGTGAGGTAGCTCGTGCCCTCGTCAAAATGCGAGGCCTCGATCCGGCTGACCCAGGTGTTCGGAGGGACGCCGGGGACATTGGGCCGGACGTTCGTCCAGGCGACACCGCCGTTGCGGGTGATCTGGACGTTGCCGTCGTCCGTGCCGGCCCAGACGAGGCCCGGGGTCAGCGGCGATTCGGCGATGGTGATGATCGTGCAGTGCGTCTCGGCGCCAGTGTTCTCGGTGGTGATGCCGCCGCTGGGCTTGTTCTTGTTCGCGTCGTTGGTCGTCAGGTCGGGGCTGATGATCATCCAATGGTCGCCGCGGTCCATGGACTTGAAAACGCGGTTGCCGCCGAAATAGAGCGTCCGCGGATTGTGCGGGGAGATGAGGATCGGCGAGCTCCAGTTGAAGCGGAACGGCGACGCTCCCCGGCCTCCGCCGGGACCGCCGGCCTGCGCCTGTCCGCCTCCCTGGCCCCGCTGACCGGCCTGGACACCTTGACCCCGCTGGCCTTGCAGGGCCGGCGGTTGGCCGGCGCCTTGGGCCGGGGGCTGTCCGCCAGCCTGTTCGGCCGGGGCGGGCGCCGTCGGGAAGAATTCCTTGTAGTTGACGATGTTGTTCTGGTTGGGCCGAATGGACCGGCCCTCCCGCGTTTCGACGTTCGTCCTCTGGATCGACCCGCCCTGGCTTTCGCCGTAAAGGGTCCGCCAGTCAGTGGGGTCGTTCTGGGTATGGAATCCGTCGCCGCCGCCCACGTTGTACCAGAAATCAGTCAGGATCGCGCCCTCGCGGCTCATCGACGGGCCGCCCCAAGTGCCGTTGTCCTGAAGACCGCCGTAAACGTAATACGGATCGCGCATGTCGGCGCTGACGGCATAGAACTGGGAGAAGCACAGGTTGTCGAAGAAGATCCAGCTCTTGCCGTGGTCGTGGGTCAGGGACGCACCGCCGTCCTGCCCGACGTAGAACCGGTTCCTGTTGGTCGGGTCGAGCCACATCGCGTGGAAGTCGGGATGCAGTCCGCCGATCTGCTTGAACGTTTTGCCGCCGTTCTCGGAATAGGAGAGGTCCGCCGTGAGGTGATAAACCATCTTGTCGTCGAACGGATTGATATAGACATGGCTGTAATAAAAAGGACGGCTGTTCGTCCGGTTCATGAAGTTCCAGGACGCGCCGCCGTCCTCGGACCGGTAAATGCCGGTGCCGAGCTTGGTCATATCCTTATAGTCGGGATTGTCCTTGGAGACGCCGCCCTCGACGATCGTCGCCCGCGGCTGGAAGCCGTGCTCGACGCAGGCGGCGAGGACCCGGGGATTGCTGCGGGAGATAGCAATCCCGACGCGGCCGATGTCGCCCGCCGGGAGGCCTTTCGTCAGCTTCGTCCAGGACTTGCCGCCGTCGGTCGTCTTATAGATGCCGCCGTTCGGTCCGCCGGAATCGAACCGCCAAGGCTGGCGAAGACGCTGCCAGAACGTCACGTAGAGGACGTTGGCATTCCTGGGATCCATGACCAGGTCCATGGCCCCGGTCTTGCCGTCGTTCGGAAGGCCGCCGGCAAGCTTCTGCCAGGTCTTTCCGCCGTCGGTCGTCTTGAACAGGCCGCGGTCGCCGGTGAGGCCCCAGGGATGTCCGGCCGCGGCGACATAGCAGACCTCGGGATCGGTCAGGTGAGGCAGGACCTTGCCGATCGTCTGCGTCGTCTCGAGGCCCATGCGCTTGAACGTCTTGCCGCCGTCGATGGATTTGTACACGCCGTCGCCCCACTCGACGCTGTTGCGGACGCATTCCTCGCCCGTGCCGACCCAGATGATGTTCGGGTTCTTAGGGAAGAAGGCCACGTCGCCGATGGAGGAGGTCCCGTACTTCTCGAAGATCGGCTCCCAGGTCGTGCCGGCGTTCACCGATTTCCAGACGCCGCCGGACGCGCCGCCGACCAGCACCTGGGTGAAATCCTTGTCCAAGGCGTCGAACGACGAGATCCGGCCGGTCATGTTGGCCGGGCCGACGTTGCGCCATTTCAGGTCTTTGGCCAGGTTCGGCTCCGTAACCGGGGCCTGCGAAAAGAAGGGGCCCGCGAGGAAGAGAGCGAACACGGCCGGCAGAGAAAAGCGAAGAAATTTACGCACTCCAAGCCTCCTTGTGGATTTTGGGATAAGGGTGTCGATCCGCCGCCGCTTCCGGCGGGGGGAACGCTAGACAGGGCATCGGAAAGATCATGACGTCACGATTTTGACGTTTCCGCCGGGGAAAATCTTCCTGTGCGTCGTCCCTCATCGCTAATGGGGCGATTATATTAAAAACCGGGCAAATAATCCATAACTCCAAAAATCAGGCAGCCTTTTCGGCCGATCTCGCCTCCTCCGACCGAGGACGTATTCGACTTGACAAATAAAAAAGGCCGGAATATTCTTCATTTTACACCACGGCCATGAGGAGGTCTCATGAAAAGTTTCAAGACGATCGTTTTTAGCGTCATCCTTCTGTCGTTCCTATCGTGTACGCCGAATATCGTTCCCGCCGGCTGGGACTTCCTCGGAAAACGTCAAGTGAACTTGACCGTCGACCATGACACGATCACCATCCCTCCGGGGGCCAGGACGCTCAGCCGGCTCCTGATCGTCGTCCGGATGAACGATCTGGAGCTTTACGACATCAAGGTCAACTTCGAAAACGGGGACGAGTTCGACGCGAAGTTCCGCGGCCGGTTCCTGGCCAACAGGGACACCCAGATCATCGACCTTCCCGGCGGCGCCCGGCGCGTGAGGAGGGTCGATTTCCGCTACCGGAGCCTGCTGCGGACCGCCCGCCGGGCCGAGGTCGAGCTCTGGGGAAAATAGAATAGGCTCATCTCAGACCTGGAACGCGCCTTCGAGCTTGACGAGGACGTCATGCTCCCGGAGCGATATTTTCGATCTCTTCCCGAAGGGGCCGCCGGTGGCCTCGGCGACCGCCCTGGCCCGCTGGATCAGGTCCGCTTTCAGCGTTTCGCGCTCGGGTCCGCTGAGCAACGGGCACAGGCCGCGGATGTAATAGATCCAGGATTCCAGCAGTCCGGCGGGCGGCCGATGGCAAAGCCACTGTTCGAGCAGGCTGAAGCCGATCTGGTCTTTTAGAAGTCCATAGCCCTCCGCTCCCTTGAGAACGGCAGCCCGTTCCCCCTCATCGACCTTGCCGTCCGCCCAGGCCACTTCGACCAGCGGAATGATGGACAGGGTCGCCAGGACCTCGAGCTGGACGTTCATTTCGATAAGCTTGCGAAGCACGGCTTCGCTGGAGATCCCCGAGACCTTGGCCGCCGTGGCGAGAGAGCGCTCCGCTTTTTCGATCTGGCGCTTCTTTTCGATGAGGACATAGTCCGCCGTGCGGAAGAACATCTCTTCGAGCGCCTTCCCCCGCAGACGAAGAGCGGAGATTTGTTTCGACATGTCTATTCCTCCCTAGAGCGGGGATAATCCCCCCTTTTTACGCGTCGCGCCGCTTTCCCCCCATCGGTTCAAAAAGAGAGCGCCCATTTCGGGATGACTATATCGCCGGCCGGGGACCTAAGTCAAGGCCGTGAACTCGTTCGGGCAGCATGCCTGATCCCCGGAACGGTCTCGACGGGGTTCGGGAGTCTTTTCCGGGATTCAGGGCAGGAGAACGACGGCCTGGAACTTGGCCGATTCCTTCAGCTTGGTCATGTGGGCCGCGAAGGCCGCGATAAGGGCGACGATGAGGAATTTCTTCACAGTGATCTCCTTGAGGTCCGAAAGAACGACCCAGTTAATCACACTCGGGGGCGAATTTCAAAGGTCATTTTCCCCGGAGCCGAGCGCTCAGCGCTCGAGCGAAACGTCTTCCCGGTAGTCGACGGTGATCCGGGCTCCCTTCTTCGGCCGGAGGAGATCGACGACCCGGAGAAAGGTCCGGTTGCGCTTCTTCCAGGTCCGGTTCAAGTTGCGGGCATAGTGGGCGATGGCCAGGCCGAACCACTGACCGGCAAAAAGCTTATGGGCCATCTGCTTGAGCGAGTAGAACTTCTTGTGGCAGACCATCTGCGCCTTCTGCAGGTCGAAGAGGGAAAACCGGGCCGGCTGGAAGACGACGTGATGCGCGTCGTACAACGTCCAGTCATGGAACCGGATGCGGTTCTCGGCCGTCATTTTTTCAAAGAATTCCGATCCCGGCAGCGGCGTCAGGATGAGGAACTGGGTCGAGCTCAGCCGGGACTTGATGGCGAACTTGACCGTCCTCTTGACCGACTTCCAGTCGTCCTGGTCGAATCCGAGAACGAACATGCCGTGGATACGGATGCGGTTCCGGCGCAGGACCTTGACGGCCTGGGCGATCTCGGCCACCGTCTGGTTCTTCTTCATCCCCTCGAGGCTCTCGGGGTTGAGCGATTCGAAGCCGATGTAGAGCGTGTGGCAGCCCGCCTTTTTCATCAGCCGGACGAGATCGGGATCGCGGGCGACGTCGGCCCGGACCTGGGTCGTCCAGGTGAATTTGAACCGCTCGCGGATCATCGCCTCCAAGAGGGCCTTGGCCCGCTGGCGGTTGGCCGCGAAATTGTCATCATAGAAAAAAACGACGTTCTTCCGGTCGTTGTAGCGGCGAAGTTCCTCGATGATGTTCTCCGTCGAACGGAAACGGTATTGTTTCCCGAACATGCCTGTGACGGAGCAGAAGGAGCAATCGAAGGGACAGCCCCGCGACGTCTGGACGGGGATGGAGGACATTTTCATCCGGCCGGCGACGTCGGCCTTGAGCAGGGAAAAATCAGGGTACGGGATCCAATCCAGGTCCTCCGAAAGATGGAGGCGGGGGTTGTGCACGACGAGCCCGTCCTTTTTAAAGGACAAATTGGGGATGTCGGCGTATCCGCCTCCTCGTTCCCAGGCGTCGATGAAGGCCATGAGCGGCCGCTCCCCCTCGCCTCGGATGACATAATCGGCGTGTTCCAACGCCTCCTCGGCCAGATAGGTCACGTGCGGACCGCCCATGATGACCGGCCGGCCCATCTCCCGGGCTTTGTCGGCGATGGCATACGCCCGGGGCGCCGTGGAAGTGATGGTCGAGATCCCGACGAGGTCGGCCGCGGCGAGGGCCGTCAGATCGAGCTTCCGGAAATCCTCGACATAGACCTCGACCTCCCATCCGCGAAGCTGCATCATCGTCCCCAGGATGAGGGTCCCCAATCGCGGCAGAGGAAACTGGGAAAAGACGTGAAGGTTCGGGGCGATCGGTTCGATCAGAATGATCTTAGGCATCGGGTTGTCCTTGGGGCGTCCCGGCCCTTTTCCGGTTCTTGGCCTTGAGGCTCAGGATGTCCTTTTTTTCTTTTTTGAGAAGGCTGTCCCATCGGGCGATTCCTTCTTTAAGGAGCTTCATCTTTTCGAAGAGCGCCTGGAAATCGTTCAACATGGCCTCGAGCTTGGCCTCGACGTCGGCCTTGGACAGCGCGTCCATCTCCGCTCGGACGGTCATGAGGCCGCGGAAATGGCTCGACGCGCCCTTGATCTCCTCGAGAGCATAGCCGAAAAGCTGAAGGTCGCGGATGAGCTGGCAGAGATGGACATAGTCCCCGGAATAGAGCCTGAACCCTCCCTCGGTCCGCATGTCGGGCTCGATGATGCCTTTGTCCTCCCAGTGCTTGATCGTCCGCGGGCTGACCCCAGACCGCTCGGCCAGATCGCCGACCGTGAGAAAGCGGCCTTTCGCGACGGCCGTTTTCTTGCCGGCTTTCTTTTGGGGCAAGCCGACCTTCTTGAGGATCTTCTGGATTTCGTCCAGGCCGTAGCCGAACTCAACCAGCTTCTGAATGTGAGCCGTCCGGGCCAGGGTCTCGTCGGAGAAGAGAGGGACCTGCTCCTCGGTGAATCCGGCCGGCCGGACCAGCTTCCACTTGATCCATTCGGTCAGGGCTTCCCGGGAAATCCCGGCTTTTAGAAGAAATTCATCCTGGGTGAAAACCGTCTTGTCCATTTGTATCCTATACGTATACTTCTATATTTTTTTCATTAATTGTGTACGTTTATGAATATATTAGCAAAAAAGCCGAATGTCAAGAACTTTTTATAGGAGAAAAGAGAAGGGAGGCGATCCGAAGAGGATTTGGCTTCATGCCTTACGCCTCCCTCCTGAAAGGAAGAGAGTGGAAAGAGTATCTGAAAAAAAACATGCATTTTTTATGCCAATTAGAAGACCGGCGGTTCAGTCAATGATCAGGCTAAAAGGCGAATGGAAGCAGGCAAGGGGCTGAGACCCATGTAAATTCGTTTTACATGCTTCTGCGGTGATCCCGCAGTCGACGGCGACCTTCCAAGAATAAAGAAAGCACGGGGTCGCGTCACCATTTTCCACTTTAGAAAGGGGAAAGTGTAGACGCGACCCCAAATTGGCTTCTAGGCGCGTTTTTCGGGTTGGCCGCGAAGGTTGAGCAGGTAATCGATGGATCGGCTCAAGGCCGTCAGGTCGAGCGGCTTGGCGAAGAAGTGGCTGATGGAGAGCCGGCTCAGCAGGTCGGGTTCGATCATATCGGGATGGGCGGAGATCATGATGATAGCTCCTTTATAACCGTTCTTTCGCAGTTCGACCACAAGATCGACCCCGTTCATTCCCGGCAGTTTGTAGTCCGCGATGATCAGGTCGATGTCGGCCTTTTTAAAGCGGGCCAGGACCTCCTGTCCGTCCTTGGCCAGATAGACCCGGTACTGTTTGTTCAGGATCAGGAAAAACGTCTTGCGGATATTCTCATCGTCATCGACGATCACGATTTTCTTGGCTAACATGTTCGGTCCTTTCGTTACACCCCAAAATAAGCAGGTTTTGTGCCAAGTCCATAGCCCTCTTTCCAGGGGGAAATCGTCCCCCCGGCCGGCCGGAAAGGGGGTCGGCCCAAAGATATTTACAGCCCCGTGTAAAATATGAAAGGCGCGGATCCAGGCCGAATGGGGCGGATCCGGCTCGTCCGGGAATCACGGTTCCGCGGAATTCGGCATGTGTCTGCGAAGGGACGAAAGGGACTAGATCTCGAGGGCGTAGTCTTTGATTTTTTTATCCAGCGTCGGGCGGCTGATCTTCAGGACCTGGCTGGCCCGGGTCTTGCTGCCCTTGACCGCGGCCAGGACGTATTGGATGTATTCCTTCTCGACCTCTTCGAGCGAGACCAGGTCCCGGGAAAAGAGCTTCCGCTCCTCGGTCTCCAGAGGCAGGTTCTCTTTGAGGACGACGTCTCCCTTGGCCAGGATGACGGCCCGCGTCAGCGCGTTCTCGAGCTCGCGGACATTGCCCTTCCAGGGCAGGTCGGTGAGGAGCTTCATGACGTCCGGCGGGACCTTGCGGACGTTCTTCCGCAGCTCCCGGTTGATCTTCTCGACGAGGTAGCCGACGAGTTCGGGAATGTCCTCCTTGCGTTCGCGGAGCGAGGGCAGGTCGATCTCCACGACCTTGAGCCGGTAATAGAGGTCTTCGCGGAACTTGCCGCTTTCGATAAGCGCGTGGAGGATATGGTTCGTCGCGGCGATGATCCGGGCTTCGGTCTTCATCACCTTCTCGCCGCCCACCTTCATGAAATCGCGCGACTCGATGACGCGGAGCAGTTTCGATTGGAGGTTGGTCGAGACGTCGCCGATCTCGTCCAGGAACAGAGTCCCTTTGCCAGCGATCTCGAACTTGCCCCGCGTCTCGCTGACGGCGTCCGTGAAGGCGCCCTTGACGTGGCCGAACAGCTCGCTTTCGAGCAGCGTGTCCGAGATGGCCGAGCAATTGATGACGATGAACGGTTCGTCGCGATAAGGGCCGTTGTAATGGATCGCCTTGGCCACCAGCTCCTTGCCGGTGCCGCTTTCACCCTGGATCAGGACGTTGGTCCGGGTGTTGGCCACGGAACCGATGAGCTTATACACCTCCCGCATCGGCGACGAGTGGCCGATGATGTTGTCGATCGTGTATTCCTTCTGCTTTTCCTCGACCAGGTAGCTCACCTTTTCCTCGAGGGCCTTGACCTGGAAGGCTTTCTCGACGGCCAGGTCTATGGCGATGTAATCGAGCGGCTTGACCAGGTACTCGAAGGCCCCCAGCTTGATCGCCTCAACCGTCGTCTTCATGTCGTCGTAAGCGGTCATGATCAGGATCGACGCCCGGGCCGAGAGGTTCTTCATTTGGCGGAGGACGTCGAGCCCGTCGGCATCGGGGAGGCGGATGTCCAGGAAGACGAGGTCGGGCCCCATCTCGGCGTATTTCCGCAGGCCGGATTCGCCGTCCTCGGCCGTCTGGACCTCGAAGCCCTGCTTCGTCAGATGGGACGAGAGCGTTTTGCGGATGAGCGTGTCGTCGTCGACGACCAGGATGGATTTCATGTTTCCCCCTCGCATGGAATGAGGATCTCGAAGACCGTCCCCGGGCTCCGTTTCCTCACGACGCGGATGGTGCCCTTGTGCTGTTCGACGATCTTGCGGGCGTTGGCCAGCCCCAGGCCGAAGCCCGAGGCTTTCGTGGAGAAGAACGGCTCGAAGATGGCCTCCCAGTCTTTGTCCGGGATGCCGCAGCCGTTGTCGGAGATCCGGATGCGGACCTTTTTGGGGCGCGTATCGGTCACCAGGGACACCGACAGGCTGACCTTTCCGCCGTCCGGGACGGCCTCGCCGGCGTTGCCCAGAACGTTGAGGAACACCTGCCGCATCTTGTCGCCGTCGACGAGGACCTCGGGAACACTCTCCTCGATCCGGCGCTCGATCGCGATCTTCTTCTGCCGGAAGCCGTCGGCGATCATCTTGATCGACTCCTCGATGATCTGGGCCACTGAGAAATGTTCAAGCTGCAGGCCGGAGACGCGCGTGAAGTTCAAGAGATCCTTGATGAACTTCTCGATCTGCCCGATCCCCTCTTGGGTGATGGCCAAATGCTCCTGCTCCAGGTCCCCGAGGCGGCCGTCCTCGAGGACCTTCTGGATATTGAGCTTGACCGAGGTCAGGGGGTTCCGGATCTCGTGGGCGATCGTCGCCGACAGCTTCCCGATCGAGGCCAGCTTCTCCGCCTGGATGAGCTTTTTATGGGCCTTCTCGATCTCTTCGCGCGTCGCCAGCAGCCGGGCGCTCATCTCGTTGAAGCTCATAGCCAGGTTGCCCAGCTCGTCCGCGGATTCGATCCTGATCGGATGGGAGAAATCTCCTTTGGACACGCGGACGGTCCCCTCCATGAGCTTTTTAATGGGCTTGGCGATGCGCCGGGCGAGCAGCGTCGCCCCGATCATCCCGAGAAGGAAACCGGCCACCCCGATAAAGAGGAGGGTCAAGCGGGTCTTCCGGATCTCGGCCCGCATGTCCTCCAGGGACAATCCGATCTTGATCGAGCCCCTTTTGACCATGGGTCCGCGGGAGAAGATGGGGATCTCGACTTCAAGAACCCGCTGCAGCTTTTTGGCCAGGAAGATGTCCTTGGTCTGGGCGTCCACGACATCCACTTGGGTCACGCCCTGGAGCCGGCTGCAGCACCACAGCTCCTTCCGGTCGGCGATCTCCGGATTATAGGCGATCGGCGTGGCGGATTGATCGAAGAAGACCACGTACAAGAGCTTCTCGTTCACCTGCTCCCGGATGCTGGCCAGCAGATCGTCGACGTAGTAGTTGGCCAGGTTGCGGAGATTGAGTTCGGCGATATTCTTGGCCATCAGGACGCTCTTGTTTTTCGACTCCTCGAAGATCGTGGCCACCTCTCTCTTCTCGATCACGAAAAGGATCGCGCCGACGAGGAAGACCAGGAGGAAGGTGAACCAGATCATGAACCGGACGTGAAGGGAGATCCTCAGTTTCACTGGTGCGGCTCTTTTTTATCCATCCAGATCTCTTTGGCGTCCAGGTAATTGAATCCCAGGGGCGGCACCTTGAGGCCGTGAACATAGGACTGGACAGCGATCCTCTGCTCGTTGGCGAAGAGCGGGATGGCCGGCAGGTCTTCGACCAGAACCCGCTCCATCTGACGGAAGAGATCGTTCCGCCGGTCCCCGCTCCGCTCCTGGTCCGCCTCTTCGAGGAGCTTGTCCAAGCGGAGGCTGGCATACCGCCCGTTGGCGAGATTGATCGCGGCGGCCGATTGGAAAAGGGGCCGGATGATGCTTTCAGGATCGGGAAAATCCATGGCCCAATCGACGAGCACCAGGAACGGCTGGCGCGCATCCTTGGCCACGGAAAGCGTCTGATAGGTTTTCAGGTTCAGCGAGATCCCTATTTTGGCCAGCTGATCCTCCAGGGCCGAGGCCAGATTTTGATGGACCTCGTTCCTCGGCAGGGGGAGAAAAAGGCTGACCTCCGGGAAAACCTTGCCGGAGAAGAAGCCCTGCTCCTCCAGGATCATCCGGGCTTTTTCGGGGGTGAAATCATAGGCGCCGTCCAGAGGATAGAAACCGGGCCATTGCAAAGGGATATAATTGTTGGTCGTCCGCCGGTTGAACGCTCCGCCCTGGACGGCCTGGGCCAGATTATCTTTGTCGATCCCGAAGGTCAGGGCTTTCCGCACCGAGGGCCTGTCCAAGGGGGAGATCGAACAGCTCACCAGCAGGAAGGTGATGTTCTGCAGCCCTCCGTCGACGACCTGACAACCCGCTCGCGCCAGCCGCTCCGTAAGAAAGGGCATGACTTCGATATCCCTGTTCACGAACTGATCGGCCGTGTAAAGGGGGCTGATTTCCAGGCCGTCGAGATACGGCTTCTTATCGCCGAAATAGGCGCCGTTCCGGACCAGGCTGACCCCCGCCTCGACGAGTCGCGGGGTCCGCACCCAGGAATCGAACTTGAAGGGGCCCGTCCCAACCGGCTTCCAGAAAAAACTTTTGCCCTCGGCCAGGACATTCTCCCGGGGAAGAACCTTGCAGAAGCTCATGCTCAGGAGGTAAAGGGCCGAGACGTTCGGATTCAGCCACTGGACCTCGAACATATATTTTTCGGGGGTCTTGAAGCCGGTCACGTCCACGGTCTTCCCCTCAGCGAACTCCCTGGCCCCGACGACCTTGGATACGAAATATTCGCGAAACGGCGAGTTCGTCTCCCGGCGGATCAAACGCTCGAAGGAGAACTTGACGTCCTGAGAGGTCAATTCCTTTCCGTCGTGGAATTTGACCCCTTCTCTCAGATAGAAGATGTGCGATTTCCCGTCTTCGGCGCGCATCCAGCTTTTGGCCAGCGCGGGGCTGGGGATGAGATCATTGTTGAGCCTGACCAATCCGTCGAAGATTTGCTCCGTGATGAAGACGTTGGACCCGCCCGCAGGGTCGAGGTCGGGCTTGAAGGTCCCCGAAAAATCCCGGACATGGAGAATTCCGCCCTGACGGGGGGTCTCCTGGGAGAACCGGACCGCGGGGGCCGACAGGGAACCGAAAAGGAGGACGGCTGCGGCAAGGGAAAAGAGCGGGAAAAACCATTTTTTAGCCGGCATCACTTTATTTTTCATTATAATCCAACATGGATCTTGGTTAAAGAACGGGGATCTTTAATAAGCAACCTTTATGCCAGGCTGGAAATAAATTAATTTATTTATATTAAATAGCTTACAAGCTATTTTTTTAATATATAGTCTGAGCTGCTG
>JAPKZI010000147.1 GCA_026393865.1 Candidatus Aminicenantota bacterium | reverse complement strand
TGGAGGTCCAGACCGGGTCCATGGCCAGACAAAGAATATTCAGATTTCCCAGGCCCTTATTCATGGAAGCCCAGGTCTCGCCGCCGTTGGTGGTCTTGAAGAGGCCGCCTCCGGTTGTTCCGGCGTATACGACATCCATCCCCTGAGGGTCGGCGATAAGCGTAGTGACGAAGTGTTTGGAGTCCGGGACGCTTGTCGCGAGCCATGTCGCGCCGCCGTCAAGGCTTTTATAGGTCGCTCCGCCGTCCAGCGATTTCTGGAACAAAGGAGAATACAAGCGAAATCCATAATAATATCCGAGGAGATAGATGGTCGCGCCGTTGACAGGGTCCAGCACGATCTCCTGTGGAATCGCCGTCCAATAGTCCGGAGCGCCGCACGCGGCCCAGCTTTCCCCGCCGTCCACACTCTTACGGATCCAGCCTCCCGATATCGCGAAGAGCGTCGTCGGATTCGTGGGCTGAGCGACGATGGATGTGTAGTCGAGCGCTGAAACCTGGGTCCACGTCGCCCCTCCGTCCGGGCTCCGTTGAAAGCCGCGGGCGGTGCCCGCATAGAGGGCGGAGGTTGCCGGATCGATCGCCAAGCTGCCGATGCCGACGGCTATCAGGTCCTTTCGGATCCATTGCCAGTTCGCCCCCCCATCCGTTGTCTTCAGCGGCCCGAAGCCGCTCGCGAGATAGAGGGTGGCGGGCGTTGCGGGATCGAGCGCCAGGCCGTTGATCGAGGCCGTGAAACTACCGTCTTTCAGCGAGATCTGCAAGAGGGCGCTCAGGTCGAATTCCTGCCAGGTGGCGCCGCCGTCCTGGCTTCGGTAGACCAGCTTGCCGCCATCGGAGCCGTAGATCGTCGAGGTCGAGAGGGGATGGATCTGAAGCATCCGCGGGGCTTTCCCGGACGACCCCGCCGGCGTCCAACTCGATCCGGAATTGGCGCTCTTGTAGATTCCCTTAGTTGTTTCCACATAAAGAACGGAGGGATTCTTGGGATCCATGCATAGATCCCCGATGCCCGTCAAATCGTCCAAACCGACGTTCATTTCCTGCCAGGTCGAACCGCCGTCCGTCGTTTTGAGGACACCGCGAAAACCCATACTTGTGAACATGGTGGACGGGGCGGACGGATCGATGACGATGCGGTGATGCGTGCCTCCACCCTGGGCGAAAAGGAACTGCGACCACGTCTCGCCGCTGTCCAAGCTGCGCCAGATGACTCCCGCTCCGGCGTAGAGCGTGGTGGGGGATGCCGGGTCGACGACGAGCCAGTTGAAGATCGGAACAAATCCCGCCCTATAGGTCCAGGTTTGTCCGCGATCGGGGCTTTCATAAACGTGTCCCCCCGAGCCGATCAATATTCTTGACGCGTTCGCCGGATCGAAAACGATATGGACGACGTCCGAAGTCCCCGGGCCGAACGCCAATCTGTTCCATGACGCGCCGCCGTCCGCGCTCTTGTAGAGTCCCGCGCCTCCGGCATAGATGATGTTCGGATCGGAGGGATCCACGGCCACGGCCTTGATCTCGCCGTCGAAGGGGCCGAGACGCTTCCATGTGGGGGAAGCGGAGGCTTGAGCTCGGATCCATGGCGAGCAGAACAGGACGAGGATCTGAAGGATCATCAGCTTGCGCAAAATATTTTTTTTCATGGATCGCTCCCTTTTTTTGCTCATATTAAAAAAAATAACGAAAAAAGGCTGGCCTGTCAAGGCGATTTTGCCTTGAGCGCCGGCCGCAGGGTGGGCGAAGTTGCGCGGGGCGGGCTGTTTGGGTAAAATGAAACCGTCAGAAAGACGGATGGGCATGAAGGATTTGCGAAAGGCGATCGGGTATATCATCGCCGCGGCTCTGTTCGCCGCCGCCCTTTATCTGTTCTATAAAAAATACGTTCCGCTGGTGCCGGCCTTTCAACTTCTCTATCTCCCCGCCTGCCTGGCGGTCGGCGGGCTGGCCGCCTGGGATTTCCGGACCGGCACGCTGGCCTTTCTCTTCGCCTTTCCCCTGGTCAATCATTGGCCGTACTTGTTCGGCCTGAATGAATCCATACCTCAGGCGCCCGCGGCGCTGGGATTGTTTCTTTTCTATGCTCTCGGCCGGCTCGTCCAGCGGGGATTAAAGCGCGTACCCGCTTCTCCCGAAAATCCCGTTCTCCGGCCGATGGTTTTGGCCGCCGCGGTGGTCGTCGTCTCGGCCTTGCTCACGGCCTGGAGATTCACGAATTTCTATCCTCTGGCCTCGGGGGGAGTTTATGAGCTCGTGACCAACATCAACGGCGTGACGGCCGGCGGGGCTATAATGAGCACGCTCTTCAGCGCCTTGAACTATCTCACGGGAATGGCCTTTTTCGTCTTCCTCTGCGCCGTCTTGGACCGGGCCGCCTTCCGGACGCAGGCTTTGACCGTGATTTCGATCAGCCTTCTTTTGTCCGTTCTCTTCGGATTCATTCAGCATTTCTTGGCTCCCGCCGCCGGGAACACGGCCTTTTGGGTCCGCCTGGGCCAGATCAACGCGACGTTCAAGGATCCCAACGCTTTCGGGGCGGTCCTGGCCATGTTCACCCCGCTCGCCGCGGGGGCCGCGTTCCACTACCGGGGTTGGCGCAGGATCCTGTCCGGCCTTTTGGCGGTCTTGGCCGTTATTATCTTTCCATTCATAGGGGCGCGGAGCGCCCTATTGGGGCTTGGGGCGGGGCTCCTGGTCATGGCCGCCGCGCGGGTGGCCTGGCGATCCCGCAAAGGAGGAGCGCTGACGGCGGCGGAGGCGCCGCGCAAATCGACCCGCAGGAAGCCGCTTTGGGCAGGCGCGGCGATCGTCGGTCTTCTGATCGTCGTCCTTGGCGTTGCCGTTCTCGGGAAGGCCAAGGTTTTCGAGAGGTTGTCCCAGAGTCTGAAACTTGTTTCGTCAGGAAGCGGGCTTGTCGGTCTTTCTCCGGAGCGCCATTTCCTATGGAAAGAGGCTTTGGCCATGGTCAGGGACTATCCCCTAACCGGCGTCGGTGTGGGGGCCTACATCATCGAACTGCCGAACTATTACACCAAGGACACGACCGTCTATACCGGCGGATTTGAAAATCTGCGCCGCAACGATTCGGCCGAGAATTATTTCCTTCAAGCCGGCTCGGAACTCGGGCTGATCGGCCTCCTGGCCCTCCTCTGGCTGTTGGGGACGATTCTCCGCGAAGTCGGACGAGGTTACCGCAGGGGAGGGCCGGCCTGGGGGCCCGACCGGTATCTTTTTTGGGGGGCTTCCGGCGGCCTTCTCGCCTATGTCCTGAACATTTTCTTTCATTCTTATATCGGCAGCTTTGAAACCGTCTACGGATTTTGGTTTCTCGCGGCGCTCGCCGTCGGCTTGAAATATCAAAAGGAAGACGCGCCCCGACTGGAGGCCGTTTCAGGCGCTTCCCCGCGGCGCGAGACATCCCGCTATCTCGCCGGAATACTTCTTGTCTTCGCCGCCAACCATGCTTGGAATTCCTGGCATTCGCTCTCTTTGGAGGCGCGAACCCGGGAATTTCATCTCCAACAGAATTTCGGCCTCTACCAGGCTGAAAAAACGGCCGATGGACGGGATTTTCACTGGACGCGGGAATACGGCGGCATCGCCCTCAAGATCGAGGGCTCCGTGATCCAGATCCCCCTCTTGGCCTCTCATCCCGATCTTCAAAAACAGCCCGTCGACGTCGATATTTTTTGGATCAGGGGCTTGTTCAAAGAAAAGGTCCGGATGGGGGGTGTCCGGCTCAGGACAGACGAGTGGATCGTCCGCGAATTTCCCGTGTCCGCTTTTGTCGGACAGGAGGGCATTCTTTTCGTCACTGTCAACAGGACCTGGACCCCGCTCAAAGCGAACGGAACCCCAGACCCCCGCCGATTGGGCGTGGCGCTCGGGAGGGTAACGTTTCAGAAATAAAAAAATCCTACCCGGCCCGGATTGATTTGAGCCCTGGATTATGTTAATTTTGGGCCGCGTCGAACCGGCGAAGGACCCATGACATGAAAGGCATCATCCTGGCGGGCGGGCGGGGGACTCGGCTCAATCCGCTCACCCTAAGCATCAGCAAACAGCTTCTCCCGGTCTATGACAAACCGATGGTCTATTATCCCCTGTCCATGCTCATGCTGGCCGGAATTCGGGATATCCTGGTCATCTCCACGCCGGAGGCGATGCCGGCCTTCCAGGCCCTGCTCGGCTCCGGGCGGCAGTGGGGGCTGGCCTTTCAATATAAGGTCCAGGCCGAGCCTCGCGGCCTGGCCGACGCGTTTCTCGTCGGCCGCGAGTTCGTCGCGGGCCGGCCCGTCTGTCTCATTCTCGGCGACAATATCTTTTTCGGCCACGGGCTGGCCGAACAGATGAAGAACGCCGCCCGCCTCGAGTCGGGAGCCCTGATCTTCGCCTACGCGGTCAAGGACCCGGAACGGTACGGCGTCGTCGAGTTCGACAAGAACAGGCGCGCCCTGAACATCGAGGAAAAGCCGAAGCGGCCGAGATCGCACTACGCGGTCCCGGGGATCTATTTTTACGACGGCCGGGTGTCGGACCTGGCGGCCGAGATGAAACCCTCGGCGCGTGGGGAGATCGAGATCACCGATCTCAACCGCGAGTACCTCCGGCGCGGCGAATTGAAGGTCGAGATCATGGGCCGGGGCGTCGCCTGGCTCGATGCCGGAACGCACGAATCCCTGCTCCAGGCCTCCAATTTCGTCCACGCCGTCGAAGAGCGTCAGGGGATGATGATCGCCTGTCCGGAGGAGATCGCTTTTCACCAGGGATATATCGACAAAGCCGAACTGCTCCGCCAGGCCGGGGAGATCCCCAATTCCTACGGCGGCTATCTGGCGCGCATCGCCGAAGAGGGGTTTTAAGGAAGGAGTCGGACATGATCGACGGCGTGAAGATCAAGAAACTCAAGGTGATCCCCGACGAGCGGGGCCGGCTCATGGAGATGTTCCGGGCCGATGACGAGTTCTTCGAAAAGTTCGGCCAGGTCTATGTGACGACGACTTATCCCGGCGTGGTCAAAGCCTGGCACAAGCACGAAAAGCAGGCCGACAACATGGCCTGCGTGGCGGGCATGGTCAAGCTGGTGCTGTATGACGCCCGGCAGGGATCTCCTACGCACGGCAAGATCGATCAGCTCTGTATGGGCGTCCACAATCCGATCCTGATCCACATCCCCGCCGGGATCTACCACGGCTGGATGTGCCTCAGCGACGCGGAATCGATCGTCGTCAACGCGCCGACCGAGATGTACGACTATAAGAACCCGGACGAACAGCGCCTGGACCCGCACGGCGGCGAGATCCCCTATGACTGGAAGAGGAAGGACGGATAATGAAAGAGCGCGTTCTCGACGGCAAAACGATCCTTGTCACCGGCGGAGCGGGCTTTATCGGCAGCCGCTTCATCCGCCTGATGCTGGGTCGATACCCCAAGCTCCGGATCATCATCCTCGACGCGCTGACCTACGCCGGGAACCTGGACATCCTGCGCGACGTCGGCTGCGATCCCCGCTACGAGTTCATCCGGGGCGATATCCGGGACAAAAAGCTCGTCGCGGGCATCTTCGAACACGTTCAAGCGGTCTTTCATTTCGCCGCCGAGACTCACGTCGACCGCTCGATCGTCGACGCCGGGGAGTTCGTCCTGACCGATGTCTTCGGATCGTTCATCCTGCTGGAAGCGCTGCGCCGGGCCCCCCACGTCGAGTTTTTCGTCCATGTTTCGACGGACGAGGTCTACGGCAGCCGCGACGAAGGGTTTTTCAAGGAAACCGACGCGCTGAACCCGTCCTCGCCCTACGCCGCGAGCAAGGCCGGCGCGGACCGGCTGGCCTACGCCTATCATGTGACCTACGGCCTCCCGGTCGTCATCGTCCGCCCGAGCAACAATTACGGGTCGCACCAGTATCCCGAAAAATTCATCCCCCTCTTCGTCACGAACGCGATGGAGGGCCGATCGCTGCCTCTTTACGGCAAAGGCTTGAACGTCCGCGACTGGCTCTTCGTCGAGGATAACTGCCGGGGGATCGAGCTCGCGGCGCGCTGCGGGGCGTTCGGCGAAGCCTATAACATTGGGGCCAACGATGAGCATCGGAACATCGACGTGGCCAAGCGGATCGTGAAGCTCCTCGGCAAGAGCAAGGACCTGATCAAGTTCGTCCCGGACAGGCTGGGACATGACCGGCGCTACGCCCTGAACTGCCGCAAGCTCCGGGCCCTGGGCTGGCGGACGGAGGTCTCCTTCGAGGCCGGCCTCGAGCGGACGGTCCAATGGTACGTCGAGAACGAGGATTGGTGGCGCAAGATCAAGGAGCGGAGCGCGGACTTCAAGTCGTTCTACGCGGCGTATTATAAGGACAGGAAATAAGGTGTGATCGCCACGTCATCACGCTCTCGCGTGATGGCTCGCGATGACAATCCTTTTTTAATCGCCGGGACCGGCGTTCTTAAGGGCCGCCCCCGCGTCGCTTAACAATCCCGAGCGGAGGATTTCCGCCATCTCCCGGATCCCTTCCTCGACGCTGATCCGGGCCTTGAAGCCGAGCCGGCGCTCGATCTTGTCGAACGAAACCTTGATGTCCCGCATGTCGCCGTCGAAACGGAGGTCCTTGGTTTCCACCTCGAGGCCGGGGACGTATCTCAGGACGAGACGGGCGATCTCTTCCTTCGAATAGTTCCCCCGGTTGGACCCGACGTTGAAGACCTGCCCCCGGATTTTTGCGAGGGGCGCGGCGAGGGCGAGCCGGACGGCCTCGACGACGTCCCGGATATGGACGAACGAGCGGTTATAGTCCTTCTGATAAATGACGAGCTTCCCGGCGCGGAGCGCCTCCAGAACGAACTGGTTGATGATGAGATCGAACCGCGTCCGCGGCGACGGCCCGAAGAGCGTCGCGAACCGGAAGACGACCGGCGCGCAGCGGGAGCGCGCCGCTTGTTCGATCAGGAATTTTTCGGCGGCGATTTTCGTTTCGGCATAGAGAGACTGCGGATAAAGCGGGGAGTCCTCCGTGACGGGCCGGCCGTCCTCGGCGACGCCGTAGTTGCTGTAGGTCGAGGAGAATAGGAACCGCTCCGCCTTCTCCTCTTCGGCCAACTCGAAGACGTTGCGCGTGCCGTCGAGATTGCAGGCGAAGGAGGGTCCTTCGCCCAGCTTGGCGCAGGCCGGATAGCCGACGATGGCCGCGAGATGAACGACGTGATCGACGCCGGAGAAATACTTGGCGATCCCCTTCTTGTCGCAGACATCGGCCTTGTGGAAAGCGAACGAGGGATGGCTGAGATAGGCGAGAAGCGAGTTCCCGCCAAAGAGGAGATTGTCGAGCACCGTGACGCGGTGGCCGCGCCATAGCAGGTCTCCGCAGAGGAGCGATCCGATATAACCGGCGCCGCCGGTTATGAGAATATGCTGTTTTTTCACACCCGCTCTCGCCAATATTCCAGAAGATCCCGCAGAGTCTTTTCCAGGGGGATGCGGGGTTCCCAGCCCGTCCGGGCCTTGATCTTCGTGTTGGAGCCGGCGAGATAGGGGATATCGGCCTTCCTCAGCTTCTCCGGGTCCACCCGGACCTCGATCCGGCGCGTCGAGAAGGAGAGCAGGGTCCGCAGGATTCTTTTGAGCGCGGGCGCCGTGCCCGTGGCGACGTTATAGACCTCGCCCCGCTTCCCCTTCTTCATCAAAAGGCCATAGGCGCGGACGACGTCCCGGACGTCGGAGTAGTCGCGGCGCGGCCGCAGGTTCCCGACGCTGATGACAGGGGCGATCTTGCCCTTTTCGATGAGGGCGATCTGCCGAGCCCAGTCCGAGCAGACGAAGTCCGCCGTTTGGCCGGGCCCCGTATGCGGAAAGGGCCGGGCGACGACGATGTCAAGATTCTCGCTCTCCGCGTAGAATTCGCTCAGGAGTTCGCCGCCGGCCTTGGTGAAAGCGTAGGGGCTGACGACGCCGTTCCGTTCCTTTTCCCTAAAGGCCCGGGCGCTTTCCTTCGGCTTCAGGTATCCGTAGACATCGGACGAGCTGACGAACAGGATCCTCGCCTTCGGGGCGTAGAGACGGACGGCCTCATAGAGATGGAACGTGCCCATGAGATTCGTTTCCAGCGTTTCCCGGCGCCTGTCCCAGGAGGTGCGGACGTGGGAGATCGCGGCCAAGTGGAAGATCCGGTCTGGGCGGACGGTCTTGATGAGTTCGGCGACGGAATCGGCCGAGCGCAGATCGACGTGAATGAGGCGGACCGGAGGCGATTGCCGGCAGAGGTCCGCGCAGTGCTCGGGTTTCTCGGGGAAGCACGTCCCGAAGATCTTGACGGGCGGCTTTCCGGCCGCTCTGGAAAGATGATCGATCAGATGGCGGCCGACGAAGCCGGAGGCGCCGGTGATGAGGACCTTCACACTCTTTCCCTCCAATAATCCAAAAGGTCCTTGAACGTCTTTTCGAGGGGGATACGGGGCTTCCATTTCGTCAGCGAGACGAATTTGCGGCAATCGGAATACAGGATGGGCACGTCCGAGGGCCGCAGCCGGGCGGGATCGACCTGGACTTTGACCTTGGCTTTGCTCAAGGACAAGAGAATGTCGAGCATGTCCTTCATGGCCATGGTCTTGCCCGACCCGATGTTGTAGACCTCGCCGGCCTCGCCTTTGTCCGCCGCCAGCCAATAAGCGCGGACCATGTCCCGGACGTCGGTGAAGTCGCGCTTGGCCTCCAGGTTGCCGACATGGATGACCGGCTTCTTCTTCCCCTTCTCGATCTCGGCGATCTGCTTGGCGAAATTGGAGGTGACGAAGACGTCGCCCCGCCTAGGGCCGGTGTGGTTGAACCCGCGCGTCCGGACGGTCTTTATCCCGTAGCTCATAAAATATTGATAAGCCAGAAGATCCTGGGCGACCTTGCTCACGGCGTAGGGGCTGAGCGGCCGGAGGGGATTGGTCTCTTTCATCGGCACTTCGTCGGGATTGACGTGGCCGTATTCCTCGCTCGACCCGGCGATCTGGATCCTGGGATCGAGCTTGAGGCTCAGAACCGCTTCGAAGAGGTTGATCTGACCGAGGGCGTTGATGGCGAACGTCTCGACCGGCAGTTTCCAGGAAGCGGGGACGAAGCTCTGGGCGGCCAGGTGGAAGATCCGGTCGGGCTTGATCTCGGCCAGCGCTTTTTTGAGCGAGATGATGTCTTTGAGATCGGCCTCGTGCAGTTCGATCTTGTCCCGGATCTGGGCGATGTTGTCCATCCGGCTCCGCCAGCGGACGAGTCCGAAGACGCGGACGCCTGGATGCTCGGCCAGGAGGTAATCGGCCAGGTGGCTCCCGGCGAATCCGGTGATTCCGGTGATGAGAACGCGCATGATGCCTCCTTGCCTTTTATATATTCAATTCCAGCTGGCGGTTCTGGGCGCCCTGGCGCTCGTTCTCGATCGTCTTCAGCATCTCCGGCGTCACGTCGCCCGTGACGTAATTCCCGTCGAAACAGGCGGCGCAGAAATGCTTGAGCTTCGGATTCTCCTGCCGGACGGCCTTCTTCAGGTTGTCCAGCGTCTGGTAGATGACCTTATCCACTCCGATCCTCTTGGCGATCTGGTCGACGTCCCGGTCGCGGGCGATGAACTCCGTCCGCGTCTGCATGTCGATGCCGTAGACGCAGGGGAAGCGGAGCGGCGGCGAATACGAGGCGAGATAGACGTGCTTGGCCCCGCACTCCCGGACCATCTCGACGATGGCCCGCGAGGTGTTGCCCCGGACGATGCTGTCGTCGACGAGCAGGACGTCCTTGTCCTTGAATTCCGCGGCGATCGGATTGAGCTTCATCCGGACCGAGCTCTCGCGTTCGCTCGCCGCGGGCATGATGAAGGTCCGGCCGATGTAGCGGTTCTTGACCAGGGCTTCGCGGTATTGCAGGTCGAGCTTGCGGGCGATCTCGATGGCCGCGTCGCGCGCCGAATCGGGAACGGGAACGACGACGTCGATGTGGAGGCCCGTCTTCTTGATCTCCTCGGCCAGGAGCTTGCCGAGGTTGATCCGGCAGCGGTAGACGTTGACCCCGTCGATGAACGAGTCGGGCCGGGCGAAATAGACCCACTCGAACAGGCAGGGCGAGTGGTGGCAGTGGGCGAGCTGTTTGGCGTGGACGGTGCGGTCCTTGTCGATAAAGATCGCCTGGCCGGCGGCGATGTTCTGGATCTCGTCGAAGTTCATGATGTTGAGCGAAACGCTCTCCGAGCCGACGGCGAAGGAGGGGACGATGCCGTCGCGGCGCACCCCCCAGACGAGCGGTTTGATCCCGAAGGGGTCGCGGAAGGCGACCAAGCCCTGCTCGGCGATATAAGCCACGACCGAATAGCTGCCGATGACTTTGCCGTAGACGCCCCTGACGGCCTTGAAAATATGCTCCGGCCTCAGCTCCCGGGCCTTTTGATGGGCCAGCTCCTGGGCGAAGACGTTGAGGATGCTCTCGACGTCGTTATCCGAGTTGAGCAGGCGGTGGTATTTCTCGAAAAGGAGCGTTTTGAGCTCGGCGTAGTTGACGACGTTGCCGTTGTGGGCCATGATGATGCCGAAGGGCGAGTTGACCTGGAAGGGCTGGGCGTCCTCGCCCCGGCCGCCGCCGATCGTCGGGTAGCGGGTGTGGCCGATGCCGATGTGCCCCCGGAGGCGCTTGGCGTGCTCGGCGGTGAAGATGTCGCGGACGAGGCCGTTGCCCTTCTTGGTGTGAAAGCGGCCGTCGTAAGTGATGATGCCGGCCGAGTCCTGGCCGCGGTGCTGGATGGCCAGGAGTCCCTGGTAGAGGTCGGTGAAGACGTCGCGATTGCCGTAGAGGCCTAATACGCCGCACATACTTGTGACTCGCATGTATTATAATATTTTTCTCCTTGCTCCGAAAGGAGGATATTTTGGCGGGCCCGGGCCGCCGCCCGCTCGATTTGATACGTTCGACGGCGCTAAACCCCGATTTTTTAAATCGGGGTAAAAAGCGCCGCTCAGTATTAACCCTGAGCATACCCCGGGCTTCAGCCCGGGGAGTCGAATGGGTTGATATTATTTCCGCCGTCCCATAAAATGTCTCGCGGGATATCGCTGAAAGGAGCCGGCCGCATGAAACTCTTCGTTCCGGGGCGCATCTGCCTCTTCGGCGAGCATTCGGACTGGGCGGGGGGGTACCGCCGCATGAACGCGGACATCGAAAAAGGCTACACCCTGATCTGCGGGACGAACCAGGGGCTCTACGCCGAAGTCGAACCCCACCCCAACGCGCTCGTTCTCAGCTCGGTCACGCCCGCCGGCGAGAAGATCGGTCCCGCCGAGATCCCCATGGAGCTCGGCGCGCTCTATCACGAGGCCCAGAAAGGCGGCTTCTGGAGCTACATCTGCGGCGTCGCCTATCAAGTGCTGACAAACTACCGCGTCCGCGGCCTGGTCATCGACAATTACCGGACCGACCTGCCGATCAAAAAAGGCCTGTCCTCGAGCGCCGCCGTCTGCGTCCTGGCCGTCCGCGCCTTCAACCGCGTCTATGACCTTAAAATGACGGTGCGCGGCGAAATGGAACACGCGTATCAAGGCGAGATCACGACGCCGTCCCGCTGCGGCCGGATGGACCAGGGCTGCGCCTTCGGCGGGCGGCCGGTCCTCATGGTCTTCGACGGCGACCGGCTCGACACCAAGGAGCTCCAGGCCGGCCGGGACATGCACGTGGTCATCGTCGATCTCAAATCCAAGAAGGACACCGTCGAGATCCTGAACCGGCTCAACCGGGCCTATCCCGTCCCGGAGAACGAGGCCGAGCGGGGCGTGCATGACCTTCTCGGCCCCATCAACAAGAAGGTCGTCCACGAGGCCGTGGAAAGCCTGGAAAAAGGGGACGCGGCAACGGTCGGCCGGCTCATGGTCGAAGCCCAGAACAATTTCGACAGATACGCGACGCCGGTCTGCCCGGAGGAGCTGACCGCCCCGGTGCTCCATCGCCTCCTCAGCTATGAGCCGCTCAAGCCTCACATCTACGGCGGGAAAGGCGTCGGCTCCCAGGGCGACGGCACGGCCCAACTTTTAGCGAAAGACCCCAAGGCCCAGGACGCGGTCATCCGGATCATCGAGAGCGACCTCGGACTGCCCTGCTATAAGCTGGACATCTCGACCGGCCCGAAGGTCCGGAAGGCCGTCATCCCGGCGGCCGGGTTCGGGACGCGGCTCTTCCCCGCGACGAAGGCCGCCAAGAAAGAGCTTTTCCCGATCATCGACCGCGACGGTATCGCCAAACCGGCCATCCTGTACATCGTCGAAGAAGCCCTCGAGGCCGGCATCGAAGAGGTCGTCATCATCGTCCAGGAGCCCGACCTCGTTGAATTCCAGGCCTTTTTCAACCAGCAGATCACGATCGAGAACTTCAATAAATTGTCGCCTCCGTCCCAGGAATACGCCTTGCGCATTTTAGATATCGGACGGCGAGTCAAATTCGCCATCCAGGACAGGCAGGAAGGGTTCGGACACGCCGTCTACGCGACCCGGGAGGCCGTCGGCGGCGAACCGTTCCTGTTGATGCTCGGGGACCATATCTCCCGGTCCGAAGGGCCGCTGTCCTGCGCCGCCCAGCTCCTGGCGGCCTTTCAGAGGCACGGCGTCAATATCCTCGGCCTGCGCCGGACCCCGGAAGCCGGATTGTCCAGTTTCGGCACCGTCACCGGCGTCTGGATCGAGGAGAACCGCCTTCTCAGCATCAACGAGTTCGCCGAGAAGCCGACGGTCGATTACGCCCGCCACAATCTGCGTGTTCCCGGTCTGCCCGAGGGCGAGTACCTGACGGTCTTCGGCCAGTACATCATCAAGCCGGAGATCTTCGACATCCTGGCCGAGAACATCGCCAACAACGTCCGCGAGCGGGGGGAGTTCCAGCTGACCAGCGCTCTCGACCGTCTCCGCCGGACGGACGGATTCATGGGGCTCATGATGGACGGGAGGCGGTTCGATATCGGTCTGCCGGATTCGTATCTGGAGACTTTGCAGGCGTTTAGGAGGGGTTCGTGATTCCCCCGATTCCGGGGAATTATCCTTTTTTCCGTTCCCGCTCGATCGCCTTCAATAATTCCTCGGGCGTGCAGACGGCCGTGCCGATCTTCCCGACGACGACCCCCGCGGCGGCGTTGGCCATGAGCGCCGCCTCGCCGATCGTCGCCCCCGCCAGCAGGGCCAGCGCCGCCGCGGCGATCACGGTGTCGCCGGCGCCAGTCACGTCAAAGACCTCGCGGGCGATGGTCGGGAGATGGACGGCCTTTCGGCCTTTCTCGAAAACGGACATGCCCTGTTCGCCGCGCTTGATGATCAGGTAGCGGATGTCCGCGCGCGCCATGATCTCCCGCCCCGCCCGCTCGACGTCCGCGTCCGAGTGGCAGGGATGATGGACGATGCGCTCGGCCTCGTGATGGTTGGGCGAGACGAACGTCACGGGAGCGTAAAGAACGAAATTCTCCACCTTGGGATCGACGAACACCGGGATGTTCCGTCCCTTGGCGAACGGCAGGATGCGTTCCATCAGGGCCCGCGTCACGATGCCCTTGTTGTAGTCGGAAATGATGATCCCCGCGAATTTCTCTTTTTCGATGAAGCGGGCGATCTTCTCCTCCGTGGCGGGCGAGACGGGCTTCTTTTTTTCCTGGTCCACGCGCACGACCTGCTGATGGTGGGCGATGATGCGCATCTTGACCGTCGTCGGACGGTCGGCGTCGATGAAGACACCGCGGCCCTCACCGACGTGGCGCTTGATCCAGGCCCCCTCTTCGTCGTCGCCCACGACGCCGACGAGGAGGGGCGAGGCGCCGAGGCTTTCCAGGTTGTGGCCGACGTTGCCCGCGCCGCCCAGGCTGGACGTGCTCTTGCGGACCTCGACCACGGGCACGGGCGCTTCCGGCGAGATGCGCGAGACGTCGCCCCAGATATAGCGGTCGAGCATCAGGTCGCCGAGGACGAGCACCCGGCGGCCCCTGAATTTCCGGGCCAGGCGCTGGGTTTTATGCGGGTTCAGTGAGAGTGCGGTCATCGGTTTTCCCTTTCGAAGTAAACCGGATTGGAAATGATCCAGGGCGCCCGCGGGTCGAGCGGCGTCCGTTCCCGCAGATACACCTCGGCCCGGTAAGCTCCCGGGGCGGTGAGAGGAAGGGTCAGTTCGTTCTCCCTCGTCCGCCGGATCACTTTTCCGTCATGGATGATAACCGTTTCGTGGGCGAAAGAAAAGGGCGCGGAGACGCGGAGCGAGCCCGCCTCCAGCCGGATTCGGAAGCCGCGGGCCGCGGCGGCGCCGTCCACGGCGCTGTAGAAACGGCCGCCCTTGAGGGCCTCGAAGATCCGGCGCCGGGCCGCCGCGAAATCCGGGTCGAGGGGCCGTTCGAGCAGGACGTGGAGGTGAAAGACGGGGAAGATGGCCCTGTAGAAGAGGTGGGCGTCGGAACTGAAGTAGCCGTTGGCCGGGCCGCGCGCGAGAAGCTTGTCCCATTTGACCAAAGCCTGTTCCGGCGGAACGATCATCTTCAGCAGGGCGAAGGTCGGCTTGATCAGTAGGAGGGGGTAATAGGGCAGCGAGCGGACGATGTGGCCTTTGATCATACTGTCGGCGTCGATGATCTCCAGCCCGGAATAGTCGAAGTTCCCGCCCCAGGACCAGCGGACCTTCGAATAGGGGTGGGCGACGACCGAAAAGCCGCCCCGATCCGAGATCTCCCGGGCCGCGGTCTCGGCGTCCGAGGAGAATGAAAAGGCGTCATCGGGGCGGTCGAATCCCAGGGCGACCAGATGTCCCCGGTTGGACGATATCTCCGATCCGGCCAGGACGAGAACGCCCTCTTTCCTGCCCTGGGCGTCGAGCGCCGCGAAATTCGGCTTCCCGTGGTCGGTGAGGATGATGAAATCCAAGCCCGCTCCGGCGGCGGCCCTGGCGATCCGATCCACGGTCCCGAGCCCGTCCGAGAACCGCGAGTGCATGTGATAGGCGCCCTCGATCTCGGTCGGGACGGGCCCGGCCGATGCCTCCGCCGGGGCGGGGATCGGCGATTCGTAACGTTTGAAACGGACGACCTGCCAGCCCGCCCAGAGGACGTAGACGAGGAGGGCGAGGAGGATCGCCCGCCCCATTATTCGCTTAAATGTCATTGCGGGCCTCTTGGCGCCGTCATAATCCCCCCCGACTCCCCTTTAGAAAAGGGGGGGGTAGTTATCCTCTCTAAGGCGAACGGCAAGGTGATGAGGAACAGGAGCAGGGTCGAGACCTCCGAGTCGCCGAAGTTGTACTCAAAGAATCCGGCCGCCGTGAACGCGGCCAGGGCGGACAGCGCCCCGGCCGTCAGAGGCGCCAGCCGGCCGTCCTTTTTTTTCATCAAGCGGGCCAGCGAGACGAACGCGGCCGCGAGGAAGGCCAGCCAGGCCAGCAGGGCCGCGATCCCGCGTTCCGCCGCGATCTGGAGGATGTTGTTGTGGAGATGGACGTTTTGACGGGCGAGCTCGTCGAGGCCGTACTTCGGGTTCTGAAAGACGATATTGACAGTGTCGGGCCCCGTCCCGAAGAGAGGATAGTCCCCGACGATCTTGATCCCGGCCCGGACATATTCGACGCGGGCCTGGTTCGAGGAATCGCGGGCGGTGAACATGCTCAGGACACGGTCTTTGACCGGCCGGGGGCTGAGGAAGAAGAACAGGGCGGCCAGGATGGGCACGGCCAGGAGCGTCTTCGGCTTCCAGAGGAAAAGGGCGACGCATAAAGCCACGGCCAGCCCGATCCAGCCGCTTCGCGTCAAGGTCAGGACTAGGGCGATCGAAGCGAGGACGAGCCCCGCGCCCCAGACGAGGCGCTTCGCTCCGCGCCCGAACAGAACGAAGCCCAGGGCGAGAGCCCCGAACAGGACGAGGAGCCCGGCCTGGGTCATGTAATGCCCCATGAACCCCTTCACCCGCTGGCCGGGGTAAGCTTTGAAGATCTCGTAGGCGATCGAATAGATCGCGTTGATGAATCCGGAGCCGAGGAGGGCGGCGAACAGGAGCTCGATCTCCTCCCGGCGGGTGAAGGCGGTGAAGACGAGGGGGACGAGGATATAAAGGAGGAGCTTGCGCGTGTCCTTGAAGCTCATCGCCGGGTCGCGCGAGAACGCCGACGAAACGAGAGAGAGGGCGGAATAGACCAGGAGCGGCCAAAAGAAAGCGGGGAACGCAAAGCGACGTTTTTTCTGGACAAGAAGGACGATCCAAGCGACCAGAGCGATCCCGAGGAAGCTCTGGACGAAAGAAACGGAGATCTGGGAGAAAAGCAGGGCGAGGGCGAGAGCGGCGATGAGCCCCGTTTCCCAAGGGCTTCGGCCGGCCGTGAGGGATCGCAACGTCGTTTTCATGCCGGGGTATTATATCACAGGAGAAACGGGCGGCAGGCGGCGAAGACCTCGTCGGGAGTGATCGTGAGGAGGCAGCGGAAATCGTTGGTCAGGCATTCCCGCTGTTTGCAGGGGCGGCAGGGGAGGTCCTTTTCGAGGACCACGGTTCTGTTCCCTTGCGGCCGCCAGGGGGCGAAATGAGCCGGCAGGGTCGGGCCGAAATAGGCCACGATCGGCGCGGCCGTGGACGCGGCGATGTGCATCGGGCCGCTGTCCGGCCCGATGAAGAGCGCGGCGCGGCCGATCAATTCCCGGATCTCGATGAGGTTCAGCCGGCCGGCTAGAGGGATCGCGGAGCCGCTCTCCGCCTCGAGGATTTCCGCCTGGACTTTTTGGTCCGCGGCCGCCCCGATCAAGGCGATCTTGACGTTCGGGAGGCGGCTCAACAGCTCCAAGAGTGCGGCGATGTTCTTCGCTCCCCAGTCCCGGAATCGGTTCCCGGCCCCGATATGCAGCACGACGAGTTTCGTTCCTTCTCCGGCCCCGCCTTCGCCCAAAACGGCCCGGACGCGCTCGACCTCGTCCGGCTTCGCGGCCGGAAGAGACAGAGCCGGGATTTCCGCATCGTCGAACTCCGCGCCGAGGGCCCGGACGAGATTGGCGTGGTTCCGGACGCTGTGGATCGGACCGTTCCCGCCTCGGCGGGAAGCTCGGATATCGTAAAGAAATCCCTTGCCTTCGATGGCGTAGCCGGCCTTCAACTTCGCCCCGCTCCAAAAAGTGATCCAGGATGCCCGCGGTCCGCCGTGGAGATCGAGGAGAATGTCGTAGCCTTCCTTCCTGACCTCCCGAATGAGCCGGACGAAGTCCTTGAACCGCTGTTTAGGGGGGATGGCGATGACGCGGTCCAGGCTGGGATGGCCTTCAACGAGCCTTCGATACGGCTCTTCGACGAGGTAGGTCAGGCGGGCCTTCGGGAAGTGTTGCTTGAGGAGGGTCAGGGCGGGCGTGGTCATGACGACGTCGCCGATCCGCCGCAGCCGGATGATCAGGATCTTGGCCGGAGTCAATTCTTGGTCGGGCGGTCGGGCTCGATCGTGGCCTCGTCGATCAGCATGACCGGGATATCGTCCTTGATCTGATAGACGCGATGGCATTTTACGCATTTCAGCGCCTTCTCGTCCGCGGTGAGCTTCACGTCCGCTTTGCACTGGGGGCAGGCCAGGATCTCGAGCAGTTTGGGATCAAGCGCCATGTCGGCCTCCTGTATCCGTGGTTAGAACAAGCCTAGGATATCTCAGAAAATTTCCACCGTCAACCGCCCGGCCAAATTGACAATTCCCCGGTGGTGCATTAATTTAAGGGAGACATCCGTAACGTCCATGAGAATCACATTCTTCGGCGCCTACGACCCGGCCTACCCGCGGAGCTCCGTCATCCGGAGGGGGTTGCGGTTGAACGGCGTGGACGTGGCGGAGTGCCGGACGTCGCCGCATTTCAAGTTTTGGGTCCGCTATCCTCTGCTCATGCTGGGGAGGAGAAGGTCGCCGGACCATCTTTTCGTTCCGGAATTCTGCCAGAAGGACATGCCCCTGGCCGGCTTCCTGGGCCTGCTCACGGCGAGGAAGGTGATCTTCGATCCGCTCGCGGCCCGCTTTGAGACCAAGATCGTCGATTGGCGGTGGAGATCGACCGACGCGCCGGCCGCCTGGTGGAACTTCCAGATCGACCGGGCGGCGTTCGCCATGGCCGGCCTCATCCTGGCCGATACGGCGGCCCATAAGGCCTATTATTGCGAAACGTACGGGCTGAAACCGGCCAAGGTCGAGGTCCTGCCCCTCGGCTATGACGATGAATTTTTCAGGCCCCGAGGGGATGCCGCCGGGCCCGGCCCGGGCGTTCGGACCGGCCGATTCGAGGTTTTATTCTATGGATCGTTCCTCCCGCTCCACGGCGCCGAGGTGATCGTCGAGGCGGCCAGGATCATGGCGGCGAAGGACCCGTCCGTTCATTTCAAGCTCATCGGTTCGGGCCGGACGCTGAGCGTGGTCCGCGAAGCGGCGGCCGGCCTGACGAACGTGGAATTCCTCGGCTGGCGGCCGGCCGGGGAGCTCCCGGCCCTCATCGAGGCCGCCGATGTCTGTCTCGGCATCTTCGGCCGGACCGACAAGGCGCGGCGGGTCGTGCCGCACAAGATCTTCCAGTCCCTGGGCATGGGCAAGGCTTTGATCACGGCCCGGACGCCGGCCGCGGAAGAATTTTTCAAGCACGAGGAGACTCTATTTTTTTGCGATGAGCCGCTGGCGGAATCGCTGGCCGCGGCCGTCCTGAAGCTCAAGAACGATGCCGTGTTGCGCGACCGTATCGCCGACAGGGGATTCGCCCTGGTCCGGGAGAACTATTCCCCGAAGGCCATCGGGCGCAGGCTGCTGGAGATTATGGCGCGTTGCTTAGGATGACAAAAAGCCGAAAATTGTCCTTGCCGCCGTATGAAGGACGGATCGCGGACGCTTATGCCGGGCCCGAATTTCTCTCTCTCCTCGCCGAACCGCGGAAGCTTTTGGAGGCCTCCGGCGCGGAGGTCTTGCTGGAAGGACGGAACCGGGTGGTCGCGATGAAGACCGCGGCCGGGTCGGGCGGGTCGGCGGACATTGTCATCAAGGAATTTCGCCTTCAGGGGATTAACAAGCTCAAGAGCCTGGTCCTGCCCTCTAAGGTGGCCAAAGCCTGGCGCGGCGCCCGCTCTCTCCAGGAGGCCGGCTTTGACACACCCGCTCCCATCGCCTTCCTTGAAAAGCGGAAAGGCGGATTCGTCGGACAGGGCTATTTCGTCGCCGAGCGCGTTTTCGGCGGGCGCGAAATCAGGCGTCTTTTTATAGAGTCTTCGGGAGAGACATTGCCGCCCCTCCTGGCGGCCCTGGCTGAAACGCTGTTCCGCCTTCATGAGAAGGGGATCCTCCACCGCGATCTCTCGGACGGAAATGTTCTGGTCAAAGAGGCCGCCGGCGCGTTTCGATTCATCTTCCTCGACACCAATCGCGTCCGCTCGCGCGGACATATCGGCCCGGCCGCCCGGGCGAAAAACCTCATCCGTCTCGGCGTTCCGCCGGCGCTCCGGCCTTTTTTCCTCGAGCGGTATGCCGCGGCGGGACATCGCCCGCTGATGAAAACCTTCGTTTTCTGGTACGCGCTGAACAAGAGCGTTTTTTCGGGTTGGATCAAATTCAAAAAAGCGCTGCGGCTGAAGAATCTCGCTCGATGGCTGAAGATCCAATGAAATTTCGCTTCGAATGGAACGAGTTCGCCGACCAGCCGCACAACGTCGCGCCGCGGTCCGAGCGGACGCGTCATCATCTCCGGCGCTGGCGGACCTATTTTTCGATGATCGGGGCCGATCTCCGGGACGGCCTTCCCGCCCTTTTCTTGTACCGCCGCTATCGGAAACGAATGTACCGGCGGCCGGTGACGTTCGCCCGGGACATGTTCGCCGTTTCATCGTCGCCGTGCGCCGGGAGAAACGCCGAGGTCGTGGCCCTCTTGAAAGAGGCCGGCGTCACTCAGACGCTCGTCCGCATCCCGTCCTGGGAAAAGGACCGGCTCGAGGTCCATGAAGAATTCCTCCGGCTTCTGCACTCCAACGGCATCGGCCTGACCATCGCCCTTCTTCAACGGCGCGAGGATGTTTTCGAATCGGCGGCCTGGAGGCGTTTCCTGGAGGACGTCTTCGCCCGCTTTCATGACATCTGCCCGTTCTACGAGATCGGGCACGCTTGGAACCGGACGAAATGGGGCGTCTGGGATTACACCGAATACCTGAAGCTGGCCCGGCCCGCCTTCGATCTCCGCGGGAAGTACGGTCTCAAGCTCGTCGGGCCGGCGGTGATCGATTTCGAGTTCCATCTGTATCCCCCGACGCTGAGGGCGCTGCCTTTCGATAAGATCAGCTCGCTCCTCTATGTCGACCGCGTCGGAGCTCCCGAGAACGCCCAGTTCGGCTGGACGGCGGCCATGAAGGTCGCCCTTTTCAAAGCGGTCGCCGACCGGTCCGCGCGGAGGCCGGGCGAGGCCTGGATCACCGAATTCAACTGGCCCCTCGAAGGGACGGGAAAATATTCGCCGGCTTCGGGCAAGCCCAACGTCACCGAGGACGAGCAGGCGGACTATCTCGTCCGGTATTACCTCCTCGGCCTTGCCTCGGGGCTGATCGAGCGCATGTATTGGTGGCAGCTCGTCGCTCCGGGCTATGGTCTCGTGGACAGCTGTGAACCGGCCTGGCGGCGGCGGCCGGGCTTCGCCGCGCTCAGGACGATGATCGGGATCCTGTCCGGAAGCACGTTCACCGGCAAGGCCGATGTCGCCGGCGCGGAGATCTTCTCTTTTCAAAAAAAGGAGAGGGCGTTCGCGGCCTGTTGGACGGCCGGTCCGCCGCTCGAGCACGAATTTTCCCGGCCGGTGGAACGGATCGTCGGCCGGGACGGAAACGAGGCGGCCGGCCAAGGCCGCCGGCTAAAGATCGAAGGAACCCCGAAATATGTCTTCTTCAAGCCCTAGCGGCGAGCGCTCCGGATTCACCGAACGGGGGGTCGAGGACTACGAACGCCGCCGCTACCGGGGGATCGATCAGCGGATCGTCCACGCCCGGGAGGTGCGGATGATCCGGGCCTATTTCAAGGTCATCCGGGCGGCCGAAGGCGGCGGGCGGACGGGAGCGCCGGCCCTGGACCTCCCCTGCGGCTACGGCCGGTTCACGGAATTGCTCCGAAGCGCCGGGTGGGCCGTCGTCAACAGCGATCTTTCTTTGGAGATGGTCCGGCGGGCGAGGGGCAAGAGCGGTTTCGCCGGCGCCGTGGCCGACGCGAAACGGGGCCTGCCCTTTCCGCCGGGTCTTTTCGGCCTGATCTTCTCGGTCCGGTTCTTTCATCATGTCCATGATCCTTCGGACCGGGCGGCCATCCTTCGCGAATTTTTCCGCGTGTCGGCCGGCTGGGTCGTCGTCTCCTTTTACCGCGCCAACGGATTCCACGGGCTGCAGCGGAGGATTCGCCGGCTGTTCAACAAGAGCCGGACGAATATCAAAATGATCGAAGCGGGACAGTTTGAAGAAGAAGCCCGGGCGGCCGGTTTCGAAACGGTCAGAGTGAGGTCCCTTTTTCGGGGGCTGCACGCCTACCACCTGGCCCTGCTGCGGAAAAAATAAACTACAATTTGATCTTGACGCCCAGGCGCAGGGACACGCCCGAGAAATCGATCGTGGCCTCGCGGGCGTTCTCGACGTAGGCTTCCGTCGGTTTCTGGCTGCGGATGATGATCAGCGGGACGGCGGACCGGCCCTTCAAGGCGGCGTCATAGCCGTAGAGTTTTCCGTCCTCTGAGATCGGGTCGACCAGATTGGAATCCTGGTAGCTCCCCGTTCCGCGGAATCCTTTGATCGGCGCATATCGCCCGAGAGCTTCGAAGACCAAGGCAACGCTTTCGGAGACGGCCCAATCGTAACCCAAGCCTCCGAAGTAGCCGAAGCCCTGGGCCTTGGCGTCCCCCTTCCACTCCTGCCAAAAAAGATCGTTTTCGTAGCGGAAATAATACCCGCCGCTGGCGATGAGAAAGGCGACGCCCAGCTTAAGGTAGAACGGTTCCACCGGATGAAGTTTCAGGGCTAAGCTGATGGGGATGGCCTGGAATTGGGGCTTGGCCGTGAACGTCGGGGTGACCGGGCCAGGAACGTAGCTGACCAGGGAGTTTTTCGAACTGCTGAAATAATCCGCTCCGACCGTGATCTGAAGCCACGAGGCAAGGGGGATCGCCGCTTCGCCCCCGAACATGAAACTCACGCGGGCGGGGGGGACCGTCGTGCCGGAAGCGGCCGTCAGTTGGGCGCCGAGATAATCGGCCAGGCCTTGCGCGCCCTTGTTGATGTCGCCTCCGACGGCGTAATTCCCGCCGGCCGAGATCGTGAATGACCAGGCCGAGGCCGCTCTTTCGCCGCCCGGCGCGGCCGGGGTTTCCCGGACGGCGGTCTCCGTTCTCCGCGGCCGTTCGTCCGCCTGTTTCACGATGGGCGCCGCGACCTGAATCTTCCGATCCGTTTTCGGGATCTCTTCGAGCGGCAGGACGAGGCTTTCATGGACGTAGCCGGAGGCGTTGCTGCTCTCATCGGGATCGATCTTGACCAAGTACCATTCGCCTTCCTGCCGGACGGCCTCGAGGATCTCGCCTTGGGCGATCTGGCGGATGATGACGCTGCTGATCGACGGTTTGAGCCGGATATTGGCCAGCTCCGCGGTGACCTTCAGTTTGATCGGGGCGGCGCCCAAGATCGGTGAGCCCGCGAGGAAGAGGAGAACCATGAGACATCCGATCGGTCTCGTATTGTTCTTGTTCATGATAGGCCCTTCATCAACCCGGATTATAACATGTTTCGGCTGTCATGTTGAGCGAAGAGAAACTTCTCATTTAGCCTCGGGCAGGTTGGATGAGATCCCTCGAAAGACTCGGGACGACGCTTCGAGTCAAATCCTTCGCTTCGCTCACAACGGTCGTCGTTTTGAGCTCCCCGCCGAGACCTTGACGATCCCGGGCAGAAAGAACTTGATGCCGGCCGAGAAGTGAAGAAACGAGGGGCGGATCGTCATGAACGTGGTTCTTCGACCGGCGAGTTGGGCCGTCTCGCGGCTGAGGTTCAGGGCGGGGATGTTTTTTCCGAGGCCTTCGTAAACGCCGGGTGTCCAGGTCCAACCGAAGTCCCTGGCCGGGCAGAGAAAATATCGGACCTCGGCGCTCAAGGCCAGGCGTTTGCCGATCCTGAGGTCGAATCCTCCGCCGAAGTTGGCTCCGATCGCGGTCCACGTCTGGTCCTCGACCGTCACCGGGACCTTGAAAGCGTCGAGCTTTTCCTCTCCTCCGCCGGCTGCCGCCGCTCCGCCGAGGCCGGCCGAGGATCCGGCGAAAAAGGAATTCAGGAACACGGCCATCCCTCCGGAAGCGAAGGCCTGGATCTGGGCCGGTCCGGTCCGGCCGACCAGATTGAGACACAACGGGACGGCGGTGAGCTCTCCGTGGCCATCCCACCGGTCACTCCGGGCGGGGACGGACCCCGAAGGAGGGCTGAGGTCGAAGACGGACGAGCCGGCCATGGAGGTCTTCAGATATCCGAATCCGGCCTGGACGCCCAGGAAACGGACCGGATAGAACGACAGAAAACCGCCCCCGGACAGGGCCGGATCGGGATCGAGGGACAAGAGGTCGTTCTCGACGACGCGCGAGAAGCGGAGCGTTGACCATTCATGGTGATAGGTCGAACGTCCCTCGGCCCGCGATCTTCCATACCCGAGATAGAGGCCGACCTCGAAGCGGTCCCTTTGGTTTTCTTGAGCGGAAGCGCAGAGCGCGGAGAGCGTCAGAAGGGCCAAGGAGGCCAGGAGCGATCGCATCGTTTTGAGCATTTTTCGCACCCCGGTCTCCTTGAGAAAAAAGCGGGCGGCCGGGCGTTTTTTTTTATATCGCAACGGCCCGCGCTTTGCAAGTCTGGTGCGCATCTTGCTAATTTAACCGATTTGGAGTATTTTTCAGGAAAGAGGGAGGACGACATGACGACACGAGCGCGCAAGAATCCGATAGCCGTCGCGGCGGGCGTTTTGGCCGTTCTCCTGGCCTCGGCCGTCTTCGCCCAGGCGGCCAAACAACCGAAGATCGTCTTCAAAGACGATGCCAAGGATTTCGGCAAGATCAAACAGGGGGATGAGCCGAAATTCGAGTTCGTCTTCAAGAACGAGGGCGATGCCGTTCTGACCATCAAGAACGTCGAGACGTCCTGCGGCTGTACGGCGGCCCTCGTTTCGGACAAGGACGACAACAAGACGGTGAAGTTCGAACCGGGCAAATCGGGCAAGATCAAGGTCGTTTTCAATTCGCGGGGCTCCCAGGGCGAGGTGACGAAATACATCTACGTGGATTCCGACGACCCGCTGGCGCCGCGGCTCCAGCTCACGGTCACGGCCGCCGTGGACGTGCCTCCCCAGCCGCGGATCGACCTCGACCGCTACTCCTATGACGCCGGTCTCCTCATCGAGGGCGACGACCTCGAAGCGACCGTCGTGATCAAGAACCGGGGCGAGCTCGAGCTGAAAATCGAATGCGCCCTTCAGAACGCGAGCTTTGCGGCCGACGGCAAGCCGGCCAAGTTTCCGCTGCGGGTCGCCGCGGGCAAAGAGATCGAAGTGACGATCAAGCTGGCTTTGGCGAACCGGGTCGGCCTGGTCCGGGAATTCGTGCTGTTCAAGTCCAACGATCCCCTCCACTCCACGATCTCGATGAACCTCAACGGTTACGTCGTGACCAGGGACCAGCTTAAGAAAGTCTTTCTAAAGTACAGAGACATTCTGAAGTAGAAAAGAAAATCACAGCGCGGTGAGTCGACGCATATGATTGAGTGGGGACATGTTCCGAATTTCTGAATTCGGTAAGTATCCCCGTTTTTATGAAGGGGAGCGGGGGGATTAAGGTTAGTGTCCCCGGAATTGGAATGAAGACGCTCCTCAACGTCAAGGTCCAGCCGCGCTCTTCCGCGCCGGGCATTGAACGGACAGGGGAGAGGGAGCTGAAGGTTCGGGTGAAGGCGGCGCCGGACAAGGGCCGGGCCAACGCCGAGGTCATCGAGCTCCTGTCCGAACACTTCCACGTGCCCCGTTCCTGTGTCACGATCGCGCGAGGTGCGACTTCCCGCAACAAGGTCATCGTCATTGAGACCGAAAAAGAAATAAAACTCTCTTCCATTTTTTGAGGGTGAGATTAGAGAAGATCCGGAATCGGCCTCGCTCCCGACTCGAATTAAAGGGGGACGACGCATCCTGTCCCTTTAAAAATAGAAGCTAATTGGAGAATCTGGGGACAGGATGCGTCGTCCCCCTTTACTTTTTTTCTCCTTGTGACACTTTCCCCTCCCTTCAGTCGTCCTTATTATTGAGTCTATCAACTCTCACGGGTGTGATTAATCGATTCGGGAGACGGTTGAGCGACGAATAGAAGACCTCGCCGCTGCTTTTCGGTTCT
>JAPKZI010000037.1 GCA_026393865.1 Candidatus Aminicenantota bacterium | reverse complement strand
CGCGCCCAGATAGAACCCGCCGATCATGCTGTTCGGGCCGTAGAACTCGATGTCGTAAGTGTTGTGCTGCTCGCCTTCGATCAGGCCGTCCTTGTCGGCGTCCCAGGACAGCCAGGTGTATTCGAGCGCCGCCTTGGCTTTCGGCCAGATCTTCTTCAGGAAGTCCATATCGCCCGACAACTGCCAGTCGCGGTAGAGGTTGATGATTTTGCCCAGGGACCCGTCCGCGGCCGGCCGGAACTTCCAGAGGACGCCGCTTCCGAGCGGCAGGGCGGTGCGGAAGACCATCTCGCCGTTGTCCTTGGTGTTGTATAGGAAATCGACCTCCCGCATGAACCGCTCCAGACTCGGAAATAGAAACGCCAGCGACTGCTCGTAGTTCCAGACGTGGCCGCAGTTAAGGGGGCAGCAGCCGCTCTTGTCGTTACAGCCTTCGAAACCGAAGAACTTCCCGCCCTCGAGCCAGAAGCAGGTCACGGTCCGGGTGATCGAGGCTTGGCTCGACACAGCGTCGAGGACGTAGGGCGGGAGGGTCGAGGAGAAGAACGTGTCGTGGAACAGGCGGCTCTCCTTCTCGAGCTGGGGCAGGTTCTTGAACAGATATTCCGCGGAGGACCAAGCGTCGGGAAAGCGCTCCGCGTAGTGGTTGCGGTACATCTTGCCCCGTTGTTCGCGGACGATATCGAAATAATCGACGAAGTTCGGGAAGTTCCAGGAGAGGATGAAAGGCAAAGTGACTTCGCCGAACGGCTCGATCACGGCCATGAGGCCGAGCGTCCCGATGTCCGTCCGCCGGTCGGGCGAGGGAACCTTCTCGTCGAGGTCCTTCAGCCGGCCGTCGGCGGCGAAGTCGTCCAAAAAGATCTGGAGGTCGTCCCACCAGTCGCCGCGCACCCAGTGCGACAGATAGGTGATGTTCTTCCAGGGCGTAGTCAGGGCCATCGTCCCGAAGGTCGCCGCGTCCGCTTTCATTTTTTGAGAGGACATGAACAGCCCCGAAAGGACTTGGCCCTTGCGGACCTCGTTCAGATTCTTCCCGAACTTGTCGTTGCCGACGCCGTCGATCCCGCCTTCGCCGTCGAAGCCGACGGGATTGAGGATCGAACCCGCGACGGTGACCTTGGCCGGCAGGCGGCTGAGGTTTTTGATCCGGAAACGGATGACGAAGGCCGGGATCCCCGATTCCTCGGGGTTGAGCGGGATGAACGGATTGAAGGCCTCCATGGTGATCTGGAGCGGGAGACGGCTGTCTTCCATATCGATCCAGGCGAAGGGATATTCGCCGTGGAAGCGGGCCTTTTCCATCCGCGGCAGTCCCGGCACCTCGCCTTTACGATATCCGTCCTCGCCGGTGAACGGCGGGGTCAGCGCGCCTTCGAGCACGCGAACGAGAGGCTTGCCGCCTTCCTGCTCGAAATGCAGGGCGAAGAAAGTGAAGGGCAGGTTGACGCCTTTGCCCGGGCGGTTGAAGATCTCCCAGTCGCGCAGGTTGCCCCGGCCCCCGAGGGAGACCGTGCCCGTCCCTATGCCGCCGAGCGGAAAGGCGATCTCCTTGGCCGCGGGGCCTTCGAAGACGCGCGGCCGTCCGAGCCGGTAGAGCTCCTGCGACGTGTAAACGAGCTTCGACGGATCTTTGCTCACCGCGGCGGCGAGATCAGGTGCCGCTAAAAGAACGACGAATGTCGCCGCCAGAACTCCGGCAAAAACACAAACAAGTTTTTTTGGTGGCATAACGACGCCCTCCCCTTCCCGAAGATTTTCATGAATAGATTTTATCTATAGGAGAAAAGCTGAAAAGTCAAACCAGCTAGAGGAATTCGCAGACACATACCGAATTCCTCGCTTCGCTCCGAATTCGGTATGTGTCTGCGAATTCTCTGTGTCTTCGAGAGTCAGAGGGCCAGTCATGGCTTCTTCAGGATTTCGGCCAGTTTGGCTTCCATGTCGCTGAAATGCGTCCCCGGCCAATAGACGCGGGCGCAGGAAGGGCAGACAGCGAATGTCTCGGCGTGTTCGAGGACGAACGGCGTGACGAGGTTCGCCGCCTGGGATTTCGGGAGCGGCTTGAGGGCCGCGTTGCATTCGACACAGCGGGAATACGGCCGCGCCTTCGCGTCGAGGACGAAGTGAGCCAAGACCTGCCTGACCTGGTCTTCCCAAGTCTCGCTTTCAATGAGAAGCTTGGTCAGGCCCTTCGCGCGGCCCAGGAGCGCGTGGTCCCGCGAGAGCAGGGTCCGCCCGTCCCGGCGGGCGATGGCCAAAAGGTCATCGTCCTCGGCCTTGGGGAAAAAAAGGACGTCGAAGCCGAGGATCTTCAGCCATTTGGCCAATTTCCCCAGCATGCAATCGACAACGAAAGTCATCTTATTTGAAGGGGACATGTACCTAGGTACATGTCCCTGAAGTACATGTCCCCAAAGTACGTGTCCCCCGCCTTTATAAGCCCAGGAACTGGACGCTGAGTCCGGAGACGAGGATCATCGCCCCGGCCAGGGCGTGCGAATAACGCTCGAACCGGCCCAGCCGGACGAAGCTGATTCCCCAGGAAGAAACGGCGATGATGGTCAGCATCGTCACGATCGTGGTCAGGCCGAAGGCCGCCGCGACAAGGGCGACGCCCCCGAGGTTGTGCTTGGCCGCCGGATACATAACCAGGGGAATCAGCGGCTCGCAGGGACCGAAGACGAAA
>JAPKZI010000015.1 GCA_026393865.1 Candidatus Aminicenantota bacterium | reverse complement strand
GAGATCGGCCGGTGAGAAAATAAAGGACGCGGCGGGAGGGTTGGCCGTAAGGCCCCCATAGCGGAGGGGCGTCCCATCGGCTTAGCCGATGGGGGGAACCGACGGGACTGGTTCCCCAGGGGGCCGGGGGCCACCCTCCCGCCGCGTCGACCAAGAGACTTCGCCGCCGAGAAGGACGGCGAGGAAACGGCGTTAAAAACCCGAGTCGGGAGCGAAGCCGTTTCCCGATCTTGTCGACAGGACCCGCGACCAGGAGAGCGTTCGCCCGCTTCGAGCGAGTATTATTCTTGACAATCCGGGGACAAGACGACACAATGGGAAATCGAGATGTGTCCCCGTTTAAAGGAGTCCTGAATGAAGCGGATTTGCCCGGTTGTCATCTTTCTCATCCTGTTCCTGACGGCGGCCAACGCCTTCGCCCAGATCGGGATCTATATCGGCGGGTTCGCCGGCTATTCCGCGCAGAAGCCGAGCGTTGAGAATGTCCAGTTCAGCACCGACACGACCTTCCTCTATGGCCTGCGCGGCGGGATCCGTTTCCTGATGCTGGCCCTCGAGGTCAGCTATTTCCGGGCGATGCACAACATCGCCATGGCCGATTTCCTGACCATCGACTGGAACGGCCGGATCAACGACTACAGCTACATCGGGCTCAATCTCAAATACGTCTTTTCCCTGGCGATCTTCCATCCTTATTTGACGGCCGGCTACGGCTATTACACCGTCGATATCGAGAATATCGCCAAGGACAAGGAAGGCGGGCTCAACTTCGGCGCGGGGCTGGAGATTTCCCTCGGGAAGAGGATCTCGATCCTGGCCGAAGGCAAGTATCACCACGTCACGGTGGACATCCAGAAGATCAATCTCGGCCTGGGCAATTTCACGGTCTGCGGCGGGCTCAACATCTATTTTTGATGGAGATCCGGCTCAATAAATACCTGGCCCAGCGGGGAGTGGCCTCCCGGCGGGAGGCCGACCGCATGATCCAGGAGGGCCGCGTCGCCGTCAACGGGCGGGTCGTGGAGGACCTCGGCCACAAGATCGACGACGGGCGCGACCGGGTCGCCGTCGACGGCCGGAAGATCAAGCCGGGCCGCGAGCTCGTCTATATGATGCTGAACAAGCCGAAGGGTTTTCTGGTGACCCTCGCCGATCCCTTGGGCCGGGCCACGATCAAGAACCTGATTCCCTCGCTTCCGGACGGCGTAAACCCCGTCGGCCGGCTCGACAAGGACAGCGAGGGGCTTCTCCTCCTGACGAATGACGGCGAGATGGCCAATCGCCTCACCCATCCCCGCTATGAAGTCCGCAAGATCTATATCGTCTGTGTCGAAGGGAGGATCTCTCCGGAGGAGATCGACAGGCTCGAGAAAGGGGTCCATATCGACGGCGGCATGACGGCTCCGGCCAAGGTCAAGGTCCTGGAGTCGCGGCCGCAGTCGAGCGTCCTTCAGATCGAGATTCACGAGGGCCGGAAGCGCGAGGTCCGGCAGATGTGCGAATCCGTCGGCCATGAAGTCGTTCGGCTGACCCGGGTGAGTTTCGCGGGGCTCCGGCTGGAGACCCTGCTTAACGGACAATGGCGCTTTCTTAAAAAAGAAGAGGTCCACCGGCTCAAGCGGTTGGCGGGCTTGAGCTGATCCTCGTTCGATCATGATGACGGGCATATTCAAAGGCCGATCCGACCTGCCGGCTCTCCTGGCCCTGGCCTTTCTATCTCTGGCCATGACCTACCCGCTTGTCTTCCACCTGACCGATCAGGTCCCCTCCGATCTCAGGGACCCCCTTTACACGATGTGGCTGCTGTCCTGGGAGGTCGGGGCGGCGGGCAGGGGATTCGCCGATTTCGCCGATGCCAATATCTTCTATCCGCACCGGGGCGTGCTTTTTTACGGCGACGCCCTGCCCGCCCTGGCCCTTCTCGGGGCGCCGGTCCTGCTTCTCTCCGGGAATCCGGTCCTGACCTACAACATCCTGTTCCTCCTCTCTTTCTTCATCGCCGGGTTGGGCATGTATCTCCTTGTCAAAGACCTGGCGGCCTCGCGGAACGCCGCCTTCACGGCCGCCCTGATCTTCGCTTTTTTCCCCTACCATTTCGCCCACCTCAGCCACTTGGAGATCCTCTACCTCGGCTGGATCCCGTTCTGCCTGCTGTTCATCCATCGCTTTTTCGAGGAGCCGAAATTCAAATATCTTTTGGCCGCGGCGATCTTCTATGTTCTCCAGGTCCTGAGCTGCGCCTATTACGGCCAATATCTGACCGTTTTCGCCGGGCTCATGGCCGTCTATCTGGCCTTGAGCTCGGGCTGTTGGCGGAAAGTCCGGTTCTGGAGGGACATGGCCATCCTCCTCGCCTTGACCGGAGCCGTCCTGCTGCCGTATTTCCTTCCGTTCATCAAGGTTCATCAGAAGATGCTGTTCGTCAGAGCGATGTGGGAGGTGAAGTTCTTTTCGGCGGAGCTCCAGCATTACCTGGCCGTGCCGACGATCAATATCGTCTGGGGCCGGCTGACGGGAAGTCTGGGGGCTCAAGAGTGGCAGCTCTTTCCCGGGCTCGTCGCGATCGTCTTGACGCTCGTCTGGCTGTTGAGGAAGCGTCCCGGCAACGAGGCCGTTCCCGGCGGGACGCCGATCCGCCCCAAGAAGCGGGCCTTCGCCGTTTGGGATGTCCTGAACCTCGTCCTTTTCGCCTTTGTCCTCATCATCGGAATCACCGGCGGTTTCGAGTTCGGGGCGGGTCTTTTCAAGGTCTCGGCGCACCGCCTGGCCAATCCCTTTGCTTTCCTTCTCCTCTCCCTGTTTCTGAGAGGGTTCCTGGACCGGAGGATGCGGGCAGGAGCGGTGGCCTATCTCAAGGCCACCCGACCGGCCGAGAAGTTTTATCTGTTCATGCTCGTCCTTGCCTGGCTGCTGTCGTTCGGGCCGGTCATCCGCTGTCTGGGCCGGGAGATCATCGCCGGCCCCTACAGCCTTCTGTTCGACCGGATCCCCGGCTTCCAGAACGTCAGGGTCCCCAGCCGCTTCGCGGCCCTGATGATGGTCGGCCTCTCCGTCCTCGCCGGCCGGGGAGCCCTCCAGGTCATGAACCGTTGGAGATCGCCCGGAGCCCGGACCCGGGCGGCCGCGGCGATCGGAGCCCTCATCATTCTGGAATATCTATCCATTCCCATCCCCCTTGTGACCGTGCCGGTCAAGGATCGCCTGCCGGAGATCTATGCCGCCGTCGGGAAGCTTCCCGACGGCGCGGCGCTCATCGAACTCCCCATGCCCGCCCGCGACGGCGAAGAGTATGAAGAAGCCTCGGCCGTCTATTTTTCCCTCTACCATCGCAAAGCCGTGGTCAACGGCTACAGCGGCAATGCGCCTCCCGGCTACCGAGTCGTCCGGGAGGCGATGGAGCAGTTCCCCTCGGACGCCACGTTCGATCTTATGAACGACCTGGGGGTGAGCCATGTCCTGGTCCATACGGAAGGATATCGGTCGGCCGAGGGGCAGGCGATCGTCCGCCGTCTCGTGGCTCTCTCCTCTCGGGCCGAGCCCGTCGCCGAGGCGGGCGGCGATCATCTCTATCGTCTGATCCCCGGGAAAAGGGATAAGGCGGACGAAGGGCCTCTCAAGGAGACGGGCGATCGGCGGAAATGGAAGGCCCGGGCCAGCCTGAACCAGAAGCTGGTGGATCTCGCTTTCGACGGGGATCCCAAAACGGGCTGGTCGACCGGCTATCCCCAGAGCAAGGACGATTTCTTCGAACTCGACCTCGGCGAGACCGTTCCGCTGAGAAAAATCGTCCTGGTTCTTAATACAAATCCCCTGGATTACCCCCGCAGTTTTCGCGTCGAAGGCTCGGTCGACGGCGCGGTCTGGACCGGGCTTTACGAAAAAGCGGGCTTCTTTCCGGCCGTCGACGCGGGGATGATCGAGGACTTCGAAAAATACGCCGTCCCCATTCCCTTCGGCCCGGCGGCCGTCCGCTGGGTCCGCGTCACCTTGACGGCGCCGCATGAAGCGCGCCACTGGTCGATCAACGAGATCATCTGTTTAAAATAAACAGGGACATGCACCCAACGGACGTATTCTCCTGAATATGTCCGCGGGGGACGTGTCCCCTTTGAGGAGATCGGCATGACGAAGCTTATTTCCTTGATCATTTCCGCGTTCCTAGCCGGATCGGCATTCACCCAGGATATCCCCTATAAGACCGGCTCCTGGAACGGCGACGAGCTCGGCAACCAGCGGGCCTTGATCCGCGTCGAGTCCGCGGCCGACGCGGTCTGGGTCCATATTCCTTGGCGGCGGCGGGACGCCGGACCTGAGAAAAAAAGCGTCATCCTAATGGACGCGAAGACTAGAACCCGGATCAAGAACATCGTCACGGTCGACATCAACCGCGAATACGGCGATCTCATCTTCCAGCCGGTCTCCGGACCGGGCGAATACTATGCCTATTATCTGCCGTACCGGCTGGCGGGAAGCCGGAACTATCCCCATGCCGCCTACCTCGCGCCGGAGAGCACGGCGGAGCCGGAATGGTTGGCCCGAAACGGAGCGGCGGCCGTAGAATCGCGGATCCAGGACCCGAAGAAATGGCTGCGGGCGATTGTCTCCGAGTTCCAATCCATCGACGAGTTCAACAGCTTTTTTCCCATGGAGGTCATCGCCACGGCCGGGGAGACCCGGAGCCTGCTGGACGCCTCTCCCGCCGCCCGCTATCTCCTCTTTCCCGAGGACAGAAAATATTCCATCCGGATGACCGACGATCTCCCCCTGCGCTGGATCCAAAAGGGGCCGCAGAAAGAATTCCGGGGCGAAGCGGCGCGGGGGGAATATTACGCTTTTCAGATCGGTCTCTACGCCTGCCGCGAGGAGATCGCCGACGCGGCCGTCGCTTTCGGGGACCTGAAAAGCGCGGGAACCGGTAAAATCCTGCCCGCTTCATCGTTCAATGCCCTCAATACGGGCGGGATCGATTGGAACGGCGAGCCGCTGAAGAAGACCGTGTCCGTCGGCCAAGGCAAAGTTCAACCGCTTTGGTGCGGGATTCAAGTGCCTCCGGACGCTTCGCCCGGCGAGTATGAAGGCTTGATCCGGATCCTGCCGAAGAACCTGCCGGAAGGCCAGGTCAAGTTCCTCCTGAGGATCTCGAACGAGATCATGGCCGACCGCGGCGACGGCGATCCGTACCGCCTGTCCCGGCTGCGCTGGCTCGATTCGACCCTCGCCGCGGATGACGCGATCGTCGCGCCGTTCACGCCCTTGAAGGTCGAAGGCCTGACCGTCGGCTGCCTCGGACGCGCGGTCACGCTCGCTTCGTCCGGATTGCCGAAGCAGGTCCGGAGCTTTTTCTCTCCCGAAGTGACCAAGGTCCTGGGCGCGGGCCGCGATCTCCTGACCGCGCCGTTCGAGCTCGTCGTGGATATGGCCGGCCAGAACGCGGTTTGGGAGGATCAGGGACCGGCATTCGTCAAGCGGGCCCCCGGCGCCGTCGCCTGGGAGGCGACGCGCCGCGCGGGGCCGCTGACGGCCGCGGTCCAAGCCCGGATGGAAATGGACGGATATCTGGAATTCAGGATCAAACTGTCCGCGGCCCAAATGGTCGAGGTCAAGGAGATCTATCTCGAGGTCCCGTTCGTCGCCGACGTCGCGCGCTACATGATGGGGCTCGGACAGAAGGGGGGCTTCCGTCCGTCGGAGTTCTCCTGGGCCTGGGATCAGAAAAAGAACCAGGACGCGCTCTGGATCGGCGACGTCAACGGCGGGATGCAGATCGGGCTCCGGGCCGAGAACTACAGCCGGCCCCTCAACACGAATTTCTACCTGAGCAAGCCGCTCAACCTGCCTCCGTCCTGGTCGAACGAAGGCCAGGGGAGCGTGTCCGTCAAGCGGGAAGGATCGTGCGTCATGTTCAAGGCCTCGTCCGGCGGCCGGACGCTCGAGGCCGGCGCGGACCTGTATTTCAATTTCACCCTGCTCCTGACGCCGTTCAAGACGATCGACACGAAGAGCCAGTGGGCGACGCGGTTCATCCACGCCTTCAAGACGGTCGATGAGGTCGCGGCCAGCGGGGCCAACACGATCAACATCCACCACGCCAATGACATCAACCCCTATATCAACTACCCGTTCCTCCGGCCGAAGGAGATGAAGGCCTACGTCGACGCGGCCCACCAGCGCGGCTATAAGGTGAAGATCTACAACACCATCCGGGAGCTCTCGAACCGCGCTCCGGAACTGTTCGCTCTACGGAGCCTCGGGGCCGAGATCTTCTCCCATGGCCCGGGCTGCGGGTATTCCTGGCTCCAGGAGCATCTCGGCGGGGATTACATCGCGGCCTGGTTCGTCCCGCAGCTCAAGGACGCGGCCGTCGTCAACAGCGGCATGTCGCGCTGGCACAACTATTACATCGAGGGCTTGAACTGGGTGACGAAAAACATCGGCATCGACGGACTTTACATCGATGACGTGGCCTTCGACCGGACGACGATGAAACGCGTCCGCAAGGTGCTCGACCGCAGCCGGCCGGGCGCGCTGATCGACCTGCATTCGGCCAACCAGTACAATCCCCGCGACGGCTTCGCCTCGAGCGCCAATCTTTATCTGGAGCACTTTCCATATATCAATCGGCTGTGGTTCGGGGAATATTTCGATTACTTCGGATCACCGCCCGATTATTGGCTGGTCGAGATCTCCGGCATCCCCTTTGGATTGATGGGGGAGATGCTCCAGGACGGCGGGAATCCCTGGCGGGGCATGATCTACGGCATGACCAACCGCCTGCCGTGGTCGGGAAAGAATCCGGCGGACATCTGGAAGGTCTGGGACGCTTTCGGAATGGCCGAATCGCAGATGGTCGGATATTGGGTCGCTTCGAATCCGGTCAAGACGGACCAGCCGGACGTCTTAGCCACGGTTTATATTAAAAAAGACGGGGTTCTCGTCTCCGTCGCGAGCTGGGCCAAGGCGCCGGTCATGGCCCGGCTGAAGATCGATTGGAAAGCGCTCGGCCTCGACCCGAAGAAAGCCCGGCTCATCGCGCCCGCCATCCCCGACGTCCAGTTCGCGGCCGAGTTCGCCCCCGGCGACCCGATCCCCTTTGAGCCGGGCAAGGGCTGGCTGTTGATATTGAAATGATCAGTCTTTCTTTTCTTCGAAGAAATCCTTCGAGACGCGGGCGAGGCGCTGGAGCTCCTTGTCGACGAGGTCGTTGATCGATTCCTCTTCGAATGTTCCGTCCGCCTTGCGCGCCCCGGCCGGGATCCCGGCCAGGATTTCGACCCCTTCGTCGATCGTTTTAATCGGATAGATATGGAATTGTCCTTCTTTCGCCGCGGCGACGACGTCCGTCCTGAGCATCAGGTTCTGGACGTTCTGGTGGGGGATGATGACGCCCTGGGTTCCGGTCAGTCCCTTCGCCCGGCAGACATCGTAGAATCCTTCGATCTTTTCGTTGACCCCGCCGATGGGCTGGATCTCCCCCTTCTGGTTGAGGGACCCGGTGACGGCGATGTCCTGGCGGAGCGGCCGCCCCGACAGGCTGGAGAGAATGGCGTACACCTCCGTCGAGGAGGCGCTGTCGCCGTCCACGCCGCCGTAGGACTGCTCGAAGGCGATGCTGGCCGACAGGGCGAAGGGTTTGTCCTGGGCATACTTCCCCCGCATATACCCGCCCAGGATGAGCACGCCCTTGTTGTGCGTGCTGCCGCTCATGTCCGCTTCCCGCTCGATGTTGATGACCCCCGCCCGGCCGACCGCGGTCCGGGCGGTGATGCGCGTCGGCTTGCCGAAGGAGAACTGGCCCATGTTGTAGACCGAGAGGCCGTTGACCTGCCCGACGAGGGCGCCCTGGACGTCGATCAGGATCGAGCCCTCCTCGATCATCTCCTGGATCTTGTCCTCGATCAGGCTGACCCGCTCGAAGCGCTCGCGGATCGCCGTTTCGACGTGAGCGGCGCCGACGAGCTTCTTGCCGTCCTTGTTGGCCCAGTAGCTCGCCTCCCGGACGACGTCGGCGATCACGTGGAAGCGTGTCGAGAGCTTCTTGTGGCGGCCGGCGATGCGCGTTCCGTATTCGACGACGGCGGCCATGCCCGATTTGTCGAAGGACAGGAGGCGGTCCTCGTCGCAGATCTTCTTCATGAAGCGGACATAATCGCCGATGCTGTCCTCGGTCTTCGGCATCTCGGAATCGAACTCGGCCTTGATCTTGAAGATCTTCTTGAAGTCCTGGTCGGCGAAATAGAGGAGGTTGTAGATCTCCTCGTCGCCGATCATGACGACCTTGACCTTGACTTTGATGGACTCGGGCTTCAGGCGCGTCGAAGAGAAGAGGAACATCGAAGCGTAGTTCTGGATTTCGAAGATCTGGTTGCGCAGGGTGCGCTTGAGCATCATCCAGACGCCGGGTTCGATGAGGACGTCGAGGGCGTTGAGGACCAGGAAGCCGCCGTTCGCCTTCAGAAAGGAACCGGCCTTGATCTTGGTGAAGTCGGTCTGCAGGACCCCGAAGCGGTTGACCGTCGATTCGATCGAGCCGAAGAGGTTGATGTAGTTCGGATTGGTCTCCATGACGACGGGGGCCTGCTTTAAGTCGGAGTTGTCCACGAGCAGGTTGACCCGATACTCGAGGAAGGGGTCGAGGGACTCCTTTCGCTCTTCGTCCTTCTTCTGGTGGTTCTTGAAGAGCTCGATGTTGCCGACCAGGTTGGCCTCGGCGCCGGCGAGATACTCGGCGATCTTGGGGTGGGGGAACTTGGCGTTGATCTCGGCCACAGCCCCCTTGATCAGGGGCGAGATCGACTCGGCGTCCCAGTGCTTGAGGAACGTCCGCGTCTCCTCCTCGATCTCGCGCAGCTGCTCGAAGATCCCTTCCAGCTTCTCGGACAGCTCTTCGTATTTCTGTTTGAGGCCGTCGAGCGCCTTCTGGGGCAGCTTCTTTTCGCGGACCATGGCTTCGAGCTTGGCGAACGGCGTGGGCGTCTCTTCGATCAAGGGGATGAGGTCGGGTTTGACGAACATGCCCATCTGGACCTGGATCACGGCGAATCCCGACTTGGCCGCCCCTTCCTCGAAGCTCTGCAGGATTTCCTTCTGTTTGCGCTGCTGGCCTTCGATGATGGCGTCCCGGTGCTCGGCGTAATACTTGCTCTTGAGCAGGTCGGGAATGTTGCGCTTGAGCATCTCGATCAGGTTGTCCATGGAGGCCGCGAACTGCCGGCCTTTCTCCGGGGGAAGCGTGATCAGCGTCGGCTCATCGGGATATTTGAAGTTGTTGACGTAGAGGACGTCGTCGGGCGGCGGGTCGCCCTTTTCGAGCCTCTCGAGCAGCTGCTTGATCGTCGTCGTCCGGCCGGTCCCGATCATGCCGGTGATGAAGATGTTGTAGCCCAGGCTCCGGATGTCGAGGCCCGCTTGGAGCGACTTGAGCGCCCGCTCCTGCCCGATGATCTCGTCGCAGGGGGGACCGTCCTGGCTGGTGGCGTAAGGGATGGAGGCCAGGGCGCATGTCCAGCGGAGTTTCTCGAGCGGGACCTCCTCGAATTTGGTCTTGGCCGTCATCGGCGTCTCCTTGTGGTAAAGTCAGGTACTCCGTTATTAACACAAGAAAACGACAAAAACAAGCAAGGGCGGAAATGGACGCCTCCCCACGGCGGTCCGCGGGCAAAGCTCTGGCAAAAATGACCCCGATTTGTTAGAATACATGAACTTGGAGAATGCCTTGAGCGAGATTCGAGTCGAGCGTGTCAAAACGAAAGCCGGGTTGAAGACGTTCATCCGTTTCCCCTGGAAGGTCTATGCCGGCGATCCCAACTGGGCGCCTCCTCTGATCATGGACGTCAAGGACAAGTTGAACGTCCGGAAGAACCCCTTCTTCGAGCACGCCGAACGGGAGCTGTTTCTGGCCCGCAGGGGGGGCGAGATCACCGGCCGCATCCTGGGCATCGTCGACCGCAACCATAACGACTTCCACAGCGAGAAGGTCGTCTTCTACGGAATGTACGAGAGCCTCAACGACCGGGAAACGGCGGCCGTCCTTCTCGACGCGGTCGCGGCCTGGGGGAAAGAGCGGGGGATGGACACCCTGCGCGGCACGGTCAATCTGTCCCTCAACGACGAGTGCGCCTTTCTTGCCGAGGGCTTCGATTCGCCGCCGGCGGTCATGATGCCCTACCATCCCCGTTATTATCTGGATCTCATGGAGGCTTACGGTCAGGTCAAGGCCAGGGACTTCTACGCTTTTCTCATGACCCGCGACCAGGAAACGGATGCGAAGGTGAAGGCCGTGGTCCAGAGGATCCAGGCGGCGACCACCGTCACCTGCCGCCCGATCCGGCTCAAGGACTGGAAGGAAGAGGCGGATCGGATCATCAGCATCTACAATCACGCCTGGGAGAAGAACTGGGGATTCGTGCCCTGGACCGAGAACGAGATGAAGCACATGGTCAAGAGCCTCAAGTCCATCGCCGATCCCGACCTCGTCATCATGGCCGAGGACAAAGGCCGGCCGGTGGGCTTCGGATTCGGCCTTCCCAATTACAACGAGATCCTGGTCAAGATGAACGGCCGGCTGTTTCCCTTCGGCATCTTCAGGTTCCTCCTCGGCCGGAAGAAGATCAAAAGCATGCGCATGCTCGTCTTTGGGATCCTGAAAGAATACCGCGCCTCGGGCATCAGCTATCTCCTGGCCACGGAAATGGTGAAGCAGGGGATGCGGAAAGGGTACCAGTGGGCCGAGCTGTCCTGGACGCTCGAGGACAACGAGGCCGTCAACAAGTTCGCCGCTTCGTTGGGCGGCCGGATCTACAAGAAATACCGGATCTACGAAAAGAAGATCGGATAAATGACCCGGGACGCGCGAGCGGGTCCGGGATCTTCAAGGAGAAGGGCATGAAAACATACGAAGGCAAGCTTCAGGCCAAGGGAATGAAGGTGGCTTTGGTCGTCAGCCGGTTCAACGCGTTTCTCACGGACAAGCTGCTCGACGGCGCCCTGGACGCGCTCAAGAGGCTAGGGGCCGAGGACGCGGACATCGCGGTCTACAAGGTTCCCGGCTCGTTCGAGGTGCCGTTCGTCGCCCGAAAGCTGGCCCGGGCGAAGAAAGCCGACGGCATCGTCTGCCTCGGCGCGCTCATCCGCGGAGATACCCCCCATTTCGATTTTCTCAGCGCCGAAGTGACCAAAGGGCTGGCTCAGGTCGCTCTCGAGGACGGGATCCCCGTTTCGTTCGGCATCCTGACGGTCGATACGATCGAACAGGGCATCGAGCGCTCCGGGACCAAGTCCGGGAACAAAGGCTGGGACGCCGCGTTCTCCCTGGTCGAGACCGTCAATCTGATGAAGGACGCGAAGCTGTAACGGGGGATGGGAAAACGTCGGTCCGGCCGGGAAAGGGCCCTCCAGGTCCTCTTCGAGCTCGAGTTCAACGACGCGGGGATCGAGGCGATCCTGGCCCGGGCGGTGAAGGACAAGCAGGCCGAACGTTCCGTCCAGGAGTATGCCGGCTGGCTTTCGCGGGGCATCATGGCCCGTCGCGACGAGATCGACGCTCTCATTCAGGGCACGTCCGATCACTGGCGCGTCTCGCGGATGGCGCTCGTCGACCGGAACATCCTCCGCGTCGCGGTCTTCGAGCTGTTGGAGGAAAAGCTCATGGCCCCGGCCATCATCATCAACGAGGCCATCGAGATCGCCAAGCGATTCAGCGGCGCCCAGGCCGCCGTTTTCGTCAACGGCGTGCTGGACGCCGTCCGGAAGAAACTGGACGCTTCGAAACCGCAAGAGAAAGAGACCAAAGATGAACGAACTCAAGAACCCGCCCAAAAAAGAGCCGATGCCGGCCGCCGACGATCTCAAAAAGCTTGACCAGGACATCGCCCGCGAGGAGAACTTCCGGAAGCTCGTCGGCGAGGGATTCGAACCGTTCCCGCACAAGATCACGAGGACGCACGACGTCGCCGGGATCGTCGAGAGCCACGCGGCTTCGACCAGGGACGAGCTCGAGGCCCGGAAGGTGCGGGTCGAGGTCCCCGGCCGGATCATGACCGTCCGGCGGATGGGCAGGGCCACGTTCTTCCATATCTCGGACGGCAAGAAAAGGCTTCAGGTCTACATCCGGGAGGACATAATCGGAGCCAAGAGGTACGAGCAGTTCGCGCTCTTCGACATCGGCGACATGATCGCCGTCCAGGGGGCGCTGTTCAAGACGCGGACCGGGGAATTGACCGTGCTCTGCGAGGGTTACACGTTCCTGGCCAAATGCCTCCACCCTCTGCCCGAGAAGTGGCATGGCCTCCAGGACGTCGAGCTCCGCTACCGGCGCCGTTATCTCGACCTGATAATGAATCCCGAGGTCATGGAGGTCTTCCGGCTCCGCAGCGCCCTCGTCTCCCGGATCCGCCGCTTCTTCGACGAGCGGGGCTACATAGAGGTCGAGACGCCGATGATGCACGCCATTCCGGGCGGGGCGCTGGCCCGGCCGTTCATCACCCATCACAACGCCCTCGACCTCGACCTCTACCTGCGGGTCGCGCCGGAGCTGTATCTCAAGCGGCTCGTCGTCGGGGGACTGACCAAGGTCTACGAGATCAACCGGAACTTCCGCAACGAAGGCCTCGACGCCGAACACAACCCCGAGTTCACCATGCTCGAGTTCTATGAGGCCTACCGCGATTACAACGATATGATGGACATGACGGAGGAGCTTCTGGTCGATCTGGCCGTATCGCTCCTGGGCAAGACCGAACTGACCTACGGCGAGCGCACGATCTCCCTCGAGCGGCCGTTCAAGCGGATCAAATTCATGGAGGCCATCTCGACCCACAGCGGCCTGGCCCCCGAAAAGTTCGGCGATCCCGCGGCCGTCATCAAGTTCGCCGAGACGCTGGCCCCCGAGAAGAAGCCGCTGACCTTCGGCAAGGCCCTGGACATTATCTTCGATAAGCACGTCAAGCCTCACATCGTCCAGCCCACGTTCATCATCAATCCGCCCAAGGAGGTCTCCCCCCTGGCCAAGGCGGCCAAGGACGATCCGACCGAGGCCGCCCGCTTCGAGCTCATGATCGACGGCATGGAGATCGCCAATGCCTTTTCCGAGCTCACCGATCCCGCCGAACAGCGGCTGCGGTTCGAGCAACAGGCCGAGGAGCGGAAGAAAGGCGACGACGAATCCCACCCGATCGACCTGGATTATGTCCAGGCGCTCGAATACGGGCTCCCGCCGACGGGCGGGGAGGGCATCGGCATCGACCGGCTGGTCATGCTCTTCGCCAACCGCAAGACGATCCGCGAGGTCATCCTCTTCCCTCTGCTGCGGCCGAAGGACTGATGAGCATGCATAATCCTTCTCTATCCCCCGTAAGAAAAGGGAAGAGAAATAAAAGAAAGGGGGACATGTGCCGAATTCTCCGGAATTCGCTGCGTGTTCCCGTGTTCCAGGTCTAATGAATTACGAATTATTCATTGCTAAGCGCTACCTTACAGCCAAGCGCAAGCAGGCCTTCATCTCCGTCATCACCTTCATCTCCATCCTGGGGATCACGATCGGGGTCATGGCCCTTATCATCGCCATCGCCCTCATCACGGGCTTCCAGAACGACGTTCAGGACAAGATCCTGAGCGCCACCTCCCATCTCATGGTCCAGAGCGTGTCCGAGGAAGGCCTGAAGGACTTCGCGAAAGTGATGTCCCGGATCATGGACGTACCGGGGGTCAGGTCCGTTTCGCCCATCGCCATGAACCAGGCCTTGATCACAGGTTCGGCCCAGTCCGGTGCCTATCTCAAGGGGATCGATTTCGAGCTGGAGGTCAAGCAGTCGGCCTGGCTCCAAAAGCTCGAGAGCGGGGCGATCCCCGGACCCCCCTCGTCTTCGGGACGCGACGGCCTTCTCCTCGGCCATGACCTCGCCTTCAAATTGGGCGTGGGCGTCGGCGATGTCGTGACCGTTCTCACCTCGGCCATGCGGCTGACGCCGACGGGACTGGCCCCGAAGCAGAAGAACTTCGTCGTGGCCGGGATCTTCGTCACGGGGCTCTATGAGTTCGATTCGGCCACGGCCCTCATCGCCCTGCCCATCGCCCAGAAATTGTTCGGGCTCAAGGACAGCGTCAGCTATCTGCAGGTCATGATCGACGATATTTTCGCCGCTTCCCGAATGAAGGATCTCTTCCGGTCCGCCCTCCCGCCGCTGGCTTACACGACGACCTGGATGGAGCTCAACAAATCGCTCTTCTCGGCCCTCAAGCTGGAAAAGAACATCATGTTCCTGACCATCACCCTCATCGTCTTCGTCGCCGCCCTCAACATCATCGCCACGCTGATCCTCATGGTCATGGAAAAAACGAGGGACATCGGGATCCTGATGGCTATGGGCGCTACGTCGCTGAACATCCGGCGGATCTTCTTTTATCAGGGCGCCCTCATCGGCGTGGTCGGTACCGCCCTCGGCACGGTCCTCGGGCTCGTCTGGTGCGTTCTGGCCAATGCCTTCAAATTGATCAAAGTGCCGGTGGCCATCTACCCGATCTCCTATGTCCCTTTTCACATCAAGATCATGGACCTGCTCATGATCGTCGGTGTTTCGCTCCTGATCAGCCTCTTGTCCACTCTTTTTCCGTCCCACCGGGCTTCAAAAACCGATCCTGTGGTAGCCTTGAAATATGAATAATATTCTTCACGCCGTCAATTTAGGCAAGGTTTACCCCCTGCCCAAAGGCGTGCTTCAGGTTTTTCAAGGCCTCAGCTTCGAGCTTGAAGCGGGGGACATCGTGGCCATCATGGGCGCTTCCGGCGTGGGCAAGACGACGCTCCTCAATCTCCTGGGAGCCCTTGACCGGCCTTCCGAGGGGACGGTTTACTTAGACAACGAGGACCTCTTCGCCCGGGACGAGAGAGAACTGGCCCGGATCCGGAACCGGAAGATAGGCTTCATCTTCCAGTTCTTTCATCTCCTTCCGGAGTTCACCGCCCTGGAGAACGTCAGCCTGCCGCTGATGATCGGCGGCCTGCCTAAGGAGGCCGCTCTGGCCAAAGGCCTGGCTATCCTCAAGGAAGTTTTTCTCGAGGAAAAAGTTTATTGCCGGCCGTCCCAGCTCTCGGGAGGGGAACAGCAGCGGATCGCGATCGCCCGGGCCTTGATCAACGAACCCAGGCTTCTCCTGGCCGACGAACCCACGGGAAACCTCGACTGGAAGACCGGGGAGCATATCTTAAACCTCCTCTTGGATCTGCACCGGAAACGGGGATTGTCCTCCATCCTGGTCACGCATAACGACAAAGTGGCCCAGTTCTGCCGCAAGGTCTACCGCATAGAGCGGGGGGAATTGAAACTTTCCGCCTGACCACGGCGTTCCACTAGGTAGGAGCGAGCGGATCCTTTGAAAAAAACCGCCTCTTATGATATAAGGAATATGAGATGAAAAAGTGGATTATCGGGCTTTTTTTGCTGTTAGCCCCCCTGTTGAGCTTCGGGCAGGAGCTTATCGAGAGGATCGATATCATCGGCAACGAGAGGGTCACCAAAGAGACCGTTATGTATTACCTTTCCGCCAGGGAAGGGGACTACTACAGCGACGATATCCTGAAAAAAGACTTTCGGGTCCTCTGGTCCACGGGATTCTTTTCGAATATCCGGATCGAGAACGAACAGGGCGCCAAAGGAAAGGTCATCAAGATATATCTTGAAGAAAACCCGGTCATCAAAACCATCGCGTACAAGACCGGAAGCAAGATCAAGGAAGACGATATCGTCAACAAACTCAAAGAAAAAGACGAATACGTCCTTCCTTACTCCTATTACAGTCCTTCCCGGATCCAGAAGATCAAAAAGACGATCGAGGACCTGCTCGCGGAAAAGGGCCTCCACGCGGCCAAAGTCGATGTCGAAACCACCAAAAAAGGCAAGAGCGAGCTCGATATCCTCTTCAAGATCGACGAAGGCCCCAAGGTCCGCGTCGGGGAGGTCGAGTTCACCGGCAGACCCAAGCTCCCCCAAAGCACGCTTCGCGAGGCCATGAAGGAGAACCAGCAGCTCAGCCTTTTCTCCTGGGTGGCGGGCAAAAGCCTGTACAAACAGAACAAGCTGCCCGATGACGTGGCCAACATCAAGAAGGCCCTCCAAGAGAACGGCTACATGGAGGCGACGGTCGGGGAGCCGAAGATCGAGGAGATCACCAAGAGATCGTTCCCCTTCTTCAAAAAACAGAAGATGATGAAGGTCGTCATCCCTGTCAACGCCGGCTACCTCTACCGCGTCGGAGAGATCAAGATCGAAGGCAACAAGGCCTTCAGCACGGCCGGGATCCAATTGCTGATGAAGTTCAAAAAGGGCGAGGTCTACAGCACCAAGGTCCGGGAGAAGAGCGTCGAGGACATCGGCGAGCTCTTCCGCAATTTCGGCCACCTCTACGGCCAGGTCATCCCGGTCGAGACCCTGGACCCGAAGAACAAGGTCGTCAATGTGACCTATCAGATCGCCGAAGGCGAGATCTGTTTTCTCCGCCGGCTCGAGTTCCGCGGGAACATCTTCACCAAGGACAAGGTCATCCGGCGGGAGATGGCCCTCCGCGAAGGAGATTTCTTCAGTTTCGCCCGGTTCAAAGACAGCATCCTCCGGATCAGACAGCTGGGCCTCGTCGACCTCGAAAAGGACCCCGAGGTCAAACCCGCCGCGGACGACCCGACCCAATTCGACGTCAACGTGAACGTCAAGGAGCTCCAAAGGAACAACATCCAGTTCACGGCGGGCTACAGCGGCTACGAGGGGACGTTCATCGCGGCCAGCTATTCCACCGTCAATTTCCTCGGCGCCGGGGAGAACCTGGAGATCACGGCCCAGTACGGGAAGCGGATCAAAAACTACGTCTTCGGCTTCACCGAGCCGTATCTGTTCGACATGCCCGTCAGCGCCGGGTTCAATATCTACGACCGGACCATGATCTACCCCTATCTGTACGACCAGAAATCCCGGGGCGTCGATTTCAACTTCGGCGCGATTCTCGTCTTCCCCTGGCGGGTGAACCTGACCTACAGCTTCCAGTTCATCGACGTCAAACAGCCCACGGAAACGTCCACGACCACGGACGCGAGCGGGGGCCTGGTCACGTCGAATCCCTATCTTGACCCCTATTATTCCGGCCTCTTCGGGTGGGGGAAATACAACATGAGCTCGCTCTCGCCGTCGATCTATCGGTCGACGATCGACAGCCCGCTGACGCCGACGAGCGGCACAATGTACCTGTTCTCGCTCAAGTACGCCGGGACCTTCCTCGGCGGCGAGATCCACATGATCAAGCCGAACATCGAATTCACTCATTACCAGCCTATCAAGAGAGGGGTCATGTCGCTGGGCTTCCATATCGAGTATTCCGTTGTGAAGCCTCTCCGAAACTCCCAGGTCCCGTTCTGGGAGCGGTTCTTCCTGGGCGGCGAACGGAACATCCGCGGCTACGAGATCTATTCGATCGGTCCCCGCGACGCGAGCGGATCGAACGTCGGAGGGATGAAACAGCTCGTCCTCAATGCCGAGCTCATCCTCCACGTGGGCGGTCAGGAAAGCCCTCTCTACCTCATCGCCTTTCACGACATGGGCAATGCCTACGCCCTCGATGAGCGGGTCAGCCTGAAGAACGTCTATTCGTCCACGGGCCTGGAAGCCCGGATCTTCGTCCCGGCTCTGCGGGTTCCCTTCCGGCTGATTTTTTCCTATAATAGCAAGCTGATCTACCAGAGCGACTCCAACTTCGCCTTCCGTTTCGCGATTGGAACCACGTTCTGAAACGGAAACGATAATGTTCGGTCAACTTTAGGAGGTTGAACATGAAAAAAAGAATCCTGTCGATCATCTGCCTCGCGCTCTTCGTGGGAGTCCTGGCCGGCGCGGGCTTCGCCCAGGTGAAGGTCGGCATCGTCAATTCCCAGGACGTCCTGGAGAAGTCGTCCGAAGGCAAAAAGATCATCGCCCGCCTGACGGAGGCCGACAAGCAGAACCAGGCGACCGTCACCAAGCTCGACGACGAGATCCGCGCCCTTCAGACGAAACTCAACACCCAGCGCATCACCTTGACCGATGAAGCGGTCATGCAGCTGTCCTCGGAGCTGGACCGGAAGAACACGGACCGGAAGCGGAAGGCCGAGGACGCCTATACCAACATCAACGAGCTCCAGCAGCGGCTCTTTAAGAGGCTTCAGGACGAGCTCATTCCCATCGTCGAGCAGCTCGGCAAGGAGAAGGCCATGGACGTCATCTTAGACCTGGCCAAGAGCGGCGCCGTCTACTGGAGCCCGGCCATCGATTACACGGCCGAAGTGATCAAGCGCTACGACGCGTCGAAGGCGACCGGCAAATAGCGGGACGCTTCCTTGTTCGATATCGAAGCGATCCTCAAATTCCTGCCGCATCGTTATCCGTTCCTTTTGGTGGACCGCGTTCTGAGCCTGGAAAAGGCCAAGTCGATTGTGGCCATCAAGAACGTCACTTATAACGAACAATTTTTTCAGGGCCATTTCCCGGATATCCGGATCATGCCGGGCGTCCTCATCGTCGAGGCCATGGCCCAGGCGGGGGGGATCCTCCTTTTCAATTCGATCCCGGACCCGGAGAAGAAGTTCGTCATGCTCAGCAAGATCGACGACATGAAGTTCCGCCGGCCCGTCGTACCGGGCGACCAGCTCCGCTTGGAGTGCGAGTTCATCAAGTTCAAGAGCCGCTTCTTCCAGCTTCACGGCAAGGCGTTGGTCGACGGGGAGGTCGCGGTCGAGGGCGATATGCTGGCCTCGCTCATGGACCGAGGGGAGATGAATGTCGGGAAATGAGGTCTATGTCCATCCGTCCGCTTCCCTCCACCCCGGCGCGAAGCTGGACGCGGGCGTCTGGATAGGACCGGGCTGCGTCATCGGCCCTCACGTCACCGTCGATAGGAACACCCGTCTCGAGTCGCACGTCGTCATCGGCGGTTGGACCGAGATCGGTTCGGATTGCCGTTTTTCCCCCTTCGCCGCCGTCGGGGGGGAACCGCAGGATATCGGTTATAAGGGCGAGGAGACGCGCGTCAAGATCGGCGAGCGGAACGTCTTCCGCGAGTTTGTGACCGTCCACCGGGCGACGATCAAGCAGGACCGGCTCACCCGGATCGGCGACGACAACTATTTCATGGCCTATTCCCACGTCGCCCATGACTGCGGCGTCGGAAACCGGACGATCTTCCTCCACGGCGCGACCCTGGGCGGGCACGTGACCGTCGGGGACTTCGCCACGGTCGGCGCCCTGAGCGCGGTCCACCAGTTCTGTCGGCTCGGACGCTTCTCGTTCATAGGCGGCGGATCGATCATCACCCAGGACGTGCTGCCGTTCGCCCGGGTCGTCGGTCGGCGCCCCCCCCTCGTCCTGGGATTGAACGTGATCGGCCTCCGACGCAACGGCTTCACGAACGCGCGGATCGCCGCGCTCAAGGACATGTTCAAGATCTTCTTCTTCTCGAACCTCAACACCCAGCAAGCCCTGGAACGTCTCGGGGCCGATTTCCCTAACGGCGAGGACCGGGAAGAGATCATCCGGTTCGTCCAATCCTCGAAACGGGGCTTGGTCAAGAAGTCGACGGAGTCATGGGACCACGAATAGGGATCATCGCCGGCTCGGGCCGCTTTGCCCTGCAGGCCCTTGACATGGCCAAGGGCCTCGGCTACGCCTGCGTCGTCGCCGGGATCCGGGGCGAAGCCCTTCCCGAGCTCAAGATCAAGGCCGACGCTTTCGAATGGGTCGGGAGGGATGAGCTCTTCAAGCTCCTCACCTTTTTCAAAGGCCAGGACGTCCGCGAGGCCGTCCTCGTTGGAAAGGTCGAGCCGCGCGTCCTCATTCAGAAGGACCTCCAGGACGAGGAACTGGCCCGGCTTCTGGTCCGGGCGAAAGACAAGACGCCGACCGCCGTTTTGAGCTCTCTCATCGAATATCTCGCCGCCCAGGGCATCGCGGTCATAGACCCGACCTTCCTTCTAGAACCTTTTTTCTGCCCGGAGGGCGTCCTGACGAGGACGGCTCCTTCAACCGGGATCCTGGAAGATATCGATTTCGGCTGGCCTCTGGCGAAAGCCGTGGCCGACCTGGACATCGGGCAGACGGTCATCGTCAAGAGCCGGGCGATCGTCGCGGTCGAAGGCATGGAAGGCACGGACGAGACCATCAAACGGGCCGGCCGGCTGGCGGGGGAGGGCCTGACGGTCCTCAAGACCCGGCGGGCGCGGCAGGACCCGAGGATCGACCTGCCGGCGGTCGGACTGGAAACGATCAAAAGCCTGCTCAAGGTCCGGGCGGCGGCCCTCTGTATCGAAGCGAACGGAGTCGCCTTCTTCCAAAAAGAGGAAGCCCTGACCCTGGCCGACGGGCACGGCATCGTCGTCATGGCTAAGAGAACATAGCGAGGACGTCATCCATGGACAAAGTCAAGGTCGGGATCATCGGCGTGGGGTACCTGGGCATGCAGCACGCCCGGATCGCCTCCTATCTGGAGGATGCCGAACTGAAGGCCGTGGCCGATATCGATTTTAAGAAAGCCTTGGAGATCGGGAACCGCCACGGCGTCAGCTACTACCAGAACTACGAGGAGATGATGGATGAGATCGACGCCGGGATCGTCTCGACGCCGACGTCCGAGCATTTCCACATCTCGATGAACCTCCTCAAGCGAGGCAAGCACGTCCTCGTCGAGAAACCGATCACCGAGACGATCGAGCAGGCCGAACAGCTCGTGGATCTGGCCAGGAAGAACGGCCTGATCCTTCAAGTGGGGCATCTGGAGCGGTTCAATCCCGCCGTCGAAGCCGTGGAGAACATGATCTCCGATCCGAAGTTCATCGAGGTCCAGCGGTTGGGATCGTTCTCGGCCCGGTCCCTGGACGTCGACGTTGTCCTGGACCTCATGATCCACGATCTGGACATCATCCTCGCCCTCATCAAGGACGAGGTCGGCGTCATCCGCTCCTCGGGCATTCACGTCCTGTCCGACAAGGTCGATATCGCCAACGCCCGGCTGGAATTCAAGGGCGGGTGCGTGGCCACGCTCACGGCCAGCCGGGTCCATCAGGGCAAGGTCCGGAAGCTGCGGATCTTCGAGCCGACCTCGTATTATTCCATCGACTACATCGACCAGGAGGTCAAGGTCTTTCCTCTCAGCGGACGCCAAACGGACATCAAGACCCTGAAGACCAAGAAGGAAGAGCCGCTTAAGAAAGAGCTCGAGAATTTCCTCCGCTGTCAGGTGGAAGGGCGGATGGGCAAGGTCAGCGGCGAAGAGGGGCTGCGGGCCCTCCGCCTGGCCTATGCCGTCTTGAAAGAGATCGAGACGGCCTGAGCCTCAGCGGATGACCTTGATCAACTGATTGCGCCGCGGGACCGCCTCGGCATCCTTCAATTCGTTCATGATGGCCATGTAGGTCCATGCCTCTTTCTTGACGCTGGCCGAATTCAGATACTCCTTCAGGGGGCGCTGTCCGTCGGCCCGCTCGATCCGGAGATGCTGCGGCTGCCGGTTCAGGTAGCTGGGATCCCGGAGTTCCCCGAACGAGGCGATGACCCTTCGGAAGGTCGGATCGAAGCGGTTGAAGTCGATGGCTTTGCTCAGCTGGGAAAAGGTGTATATATAGCCGTTTTTCCGGATGCAGGTCAGCCGGGCGCGAAGAGTGTCCTGGTCCTGCCGGGGGATGTTATAAACTCCGTGATGGGCGGCCAGGCCGTTGACGACATCGGCCTGCTCCGTGACGAATTGCCCTCCCTCGATCGCGGCCGCCTGCTTCCGGACGTAAGCGGACAGATCGTCGCCGCTCTTTTCGGCCCGGAGGAGGATAGCGGCGTTGCCGTCGGCATCGGCCAGGGTCACCTGGACCGGCGTGTTCTGGACCTGCCACTGTTGCGGCAGCCCGAACATGAAGCCCAGCTCCGGATGGTAGAACACCCCGTTTTCGACGAATCCCTGACGGGGATCGTCGCCGTAAATGATATCGTTGATCCGGCCCAGATATTCGTCGCGCTTGGCGGGAAAGGCGACATCGTTTTCGCCGATCATGGCCTTGACGTTCTGGATGCGCTCGCTCGTCAAGGGATGAGTGGAGAGGAACCCCGGCAGGCTGTTGCCGCCGGACATGTCTCCGTATCTTTGGAGGGCGGAGAAAAACGCCACCATTTCGCCGGAGTTGAACTGGCCGGCGCGCGCGTATTGCACGCCCAGAGCATCCGCCTCGCGCTCGTCGTCGCGGCTGTATTTCAGGAACAGGAGCTGGGCGCCGAGCCCGGCGATGCCCGCGATCTGGGCGAACTTTTCGCTGACGATGCTGCCCACGGCCAGGCCGACCGCGACCAGGATCTGCTTGGACAACTGCCTGACGCTGTGGCGGGCGGCCACGTGGCCGAGCTCATGGCCGAGGACCACGGCCAGCTCGGATTCCGAGTTCATCAAGGCCAGGATGCCGCGGGTGACGTAGATGTAGCCGCCGGGCGCGGCGAAGGCGTTGACGACCGGCGTGTCGAGCACGGCGAAATGATAGACGAGATTGGGGCGATGGGTGTGAGGCGCGAGCGTCATCCCGATCGAGACGACGTACTTGGTCAGCTCGGGGTCGACATAATATCCGTATTCCTGGGCGATCTGGGCGTCCGTCTCCTTGCCCATCTCGATCTCGCCCTGTTCCGAGATCAGGGCCAGCTCGCGCTTGCCCGTCACCGGATTGATGGCGCAGGCCGCGGCGAACAGAATGAGGATGAAACAGAGAACGGCTGTTCTCTTCATGGCCTATTTCCCCAGACTGAAAATGCCGTCGTCCAGGTTGGTGTTCAGGGCGATCGTGGCGAAGGTCATGCGCAGGAACTCGGCGCCGTTCTGATGGATGCTCATCACGTGGGCCATGGTGATTTCGCCGACCTTTTTGTATTCGGAAAGGAACGTTTCTGCCTCGACCTCGGCTCCGGTCTGAGGATCGGTGCCCGGCCCCTTGGTTTTGAAGATGAGATAGGTGGCGGGATCGATGTACATCGTGATCTTCTCGCCGTCCTTGTACATCTGCTCGAGGACGAGGTACTCCTTGGCCTCGATCTTTTCCTTGCCTTTGACAGCGAAGCTGATTCCGTATTTGTCGGGATGGAGCGTGGCATCGGCGCCCAGGGCCTGCTTTTTCATGTCTTCCAACTGCTTGCCGGTCAGAGCCTGCACGGAACCCGACTGGGGGTCGGTCGTCCAGGCCTTCTCGCCGTCGCAGGCCTGGCTGATGGTCATATCCATTCCCTGCACCGAAAAGGCCATGTCCATTCGCATCTTGTCGGGCTCTTTTTGATGTATGGTGACCGTACCGCTCATGGTCATGCCCATAATGTTCATTTCGAGGCTGCCGGAGATGGTCGAGTCTTTGACGGCAGCCAAGGCCTTGCGGCCCCCTTGAGCCTCGATCATCTTGTCCAGAACGTCCTTGGCGGTCTGGCCCGGGGCGAGAGAGGCGATCGTTCCGATCAGGAACAGTCCGATGAGGCCGGTCGTCAGAGCTTTCTTCACATTCTCCTCCTTTATGCGGATCTCGCGATCCAGCCGATGGCCACCTTCATTTTATAGAAAGTGCGCCCCTTTTCCAATACAATAATGGATTCCCGGGAAAGGACGGCGACTTGAAAAAGGTCTCTTCGGCACGTTCGCTCAATCTCTTCGACGCGGCCATGATCTCGAGCGGGGCGATGATCGGATCGGGGATCTTCATGAACTCGGCCGAGAGCGCCCGCTTCCTGCAGACCTCTTCCCAGCTCCTGCTGGTCTGGATCCTCGGCGGGGTGATCGCTTTTCTCGGGGCCCTGTGCTTCGCCGAGCTGGGGGCTATGTTCCCTCAGTCCGGGGGCCAGGTCGTCTATTTGGAACGGGCTTTTTCGCCCTGGGCCGGTTTCCTCTTCGGCTGGACGCTCTTCAGCACGATCCAAACGGGAGCCATCGCCGCCGTTTCCTATACCTGCGCCCGGTTCATCGGCGCTTTTTTCCCCATGCCCGATTTCTGGGTCGGCGTCCTGGCGGCCGGCATCATCTGGCTCCTGTCCGCCGTCAATGTCCTGGGCCTCCGGCCGGGGAGCCTGGTCCAGAACATTTTCACCACGCTCAAGATCCTGGCCCTTGTCACCCTCATCGCCGTCGGCGTTTTTTGGTTCAAGGCCCCCCGCTTCGGCCTGGGCCCGCTCTTTCCGGGCGGGCTTGATCTCAGGATGTTGAGCGCCATGGGCCTGGCCCTGATGCCGGCGCTCTTTTCCTACGGAGGCTGGCAGAACCTGAATTTCGTCGCCGGAGAGGTGAAAAATCCGGCCCGGACCATGCCCTTGGCCGTCATTTCGGGCGTCAGCCTCGTCGTCGCGGTCTATGTCCTGTCCAACGTCGTGTATGTGAAAGCCCTGCCGATCGGGGAGATCGCCGCTTCGACCAAGCTCGCCTCCGACGCGTTCCAGGCCATGGTCGGGCCGTGGGGGGCGAAGTTCGTCTCGCTGGCCATCGTCGTCTCCACCTTCGGCATCACCAACGTCTTCATTCTCACCGGCGCGCGCGTCTATCAATCCATGGCCCGGGCCGGGACCTTTTTTCCTTTAGCCGCGCGGCTCCATCCGCGCTTCGGGACGCCGTACGTCTCGATCGTTCTCCAATCGGCCTGGGCCTCCGGCCTGCTTCTGACGAACACGTACGGCCAACTTCTTCAATACGTGACGTTCGGCGACTGGATCTTCTTCGGCTTGACGGCCCTGGCCCTTGTCGTCCTCCGGAGGAAGATGCCCGACGCTCCCCGGCCCTACAAGGCCTGGGGATATCCGCTCGTCCCGCTCGCTTTCCTTATTATTTCGGCCGCGGTCGTCGTCAACGTCTTTCTCTCGTCCTTGGTCAAATCGCTGATCGGCTCGGCCATCATCCTGGCCGGCCTGCCGCTTTATCGACTCTCGATAAAAAAAAAGAGCCGCGGCTTGTAGCGCCTCGAAGAGTCGCTTCGCTCCTCGCGATGACGCTTCCTTCCCCGCCTGACCTTCAGTCCCGGGGGAGCTCGTATTTGGCCAGCTTGTTGTAGAGCGTCGTCCTCGAGATGGAGAGGATCTTGGCCGCTTTTTTCAAGTTGTGTTCGGTGAACTTCAAGACATAGGCGATGTATTCCTTCTCGAGCTCGTCGAGCGTAGCCAGCTTTTCGCCGCCGATGAGCGGGATCTTGATCCGCGTCTGCGTCGTCTCCCGCAGGTTCTTGGGCAGGTCGCCGAGGTCGATGAAATCCTTCTTCGTGACCATGACCGAACTTTGGAGGACGTTCTCGAGCTCCCGGATGTTGCCCGGCCAGTCGTAGCGGAGGAACAGTTTTTGGACGTCGCGCGAGACGCCTTTCACGTTCTTGGCGAAGGCTTTATTGATGGCATCGAGGGAGTGGCGGATGAGCAAAGGAATGTCCTCCATCCGTTCGCGGAGCGGGGGGATATGGATCTCGACCCGGTTGAGCCGGTGATAGAGGTCCTCGCGGAACGAGCCGGCCTTGATGCAGGCGGCGAGATCGCGGTTGGTGGCCGCGATCACCTTGACGTTGACCAGCTTGACCTCGTTCGATCCCAGCGGCCGGAACTGCCGGTTTTCGAGCACCCTCAGAAGCTTGGACTGAATGGGGAGGGGGATCTCCCCGATCTCGTCGAGAAAGATGACTCCTTCGTGGGCTTCATCAAAGAGCCCCTTTTTCGTCCGGTCGGCGCCGGTGAACGCGCCCCGGACGTAGCCGAAGAGCTCGCTTTCGAACAGGGTCTCCGGAATAGAGGCGCAATCGCAGACGACGAGCCGGCGGTTCCGGGTTTCGCTTAGGGCGTGGATGGCCCTTGCGACCAGGTCCTTGCCGGTCCCCGTCTCGCCGGTGATGAGAACGCTGGTGAAGAACTTGGCGATGTTCTCGATCAGCCCGAAGATCTCGTACATGTAGGGATTCTTGCTGACCAGGCCATGAAAGACGTACTTCTTTTCGAGCTTTTTCTCGAGGAGAAACGTCTCGCGCCGCAGCTCCCGTTTTTCGACGACTTTTTGCAGCGCGGCGTGCACCGTTCCGGCCGCCAGCGGCCGCGAAAGGAAATCGATGGCTCCCCGGTTGATCCAGTCGAGCAGCTCTTCCGGGTGGCCGGGCGGACCGACGACGATGACGCTCAGCATCGGATCGAACCTCTTCAGGTTTTCGAGGAGGGTGAAGTCCTCGGCCTGGGCTTCCGCCGAATCGAGGAGGGCGATGCGGACGCCGTTGTCCTTGATGAATCCGAGGATATCGCCGTCCGTCCCGCAGAACAGCAGCCGGAATTCCGAGGCTGCCGGGGAGTTTTTAAGAAGGTCATAAAGGACCGGCTCCTTGCCGATGATCAGCAGGTTCTCGACGTGTTCATCCGGCATGGTGTTGAGTATGAACTATCTTAGCAATTTACGGGTCGATTTACAAACATCTAAAAGTGGCATTCTCGAGGGCGCTCGCGACAGGGTCGCCCCCCGGCTCCCTGGGGAACCAGTCCCGTAAAGCGGACATCATCTTATTTTTTGACCGAGCCGGGCCGTCCCCTGAGGAATTGGATGCGCACCCGCTCCCCGCTCTCCTCTTCCATGCGAACGGTCTCGAACTTGACCTGGGCCAGATACTTGAGGTGAGCCCGGAGATAGGTCAGTCCCTGCGTTGAGAGAAAATCGAGCCAGGCCCCGCGGGCGGTCTCGTCCATGAGCTCGGGCGTCTCTTCGACGAACGTCATCTGGGTCCTCGGCGAAAGCCGGCTGGCCGTGGACGAGCGCCGCTTGGAATACACGTTCAGGCCGTCAACCAGCTCCAGATAGTCGAGATGCGGCTGCCAGCGGGTCGCCCAGCGGGCGTAGCGGTCGTAAAACTTCTTGTTCGAATCCTTGATCTTGGGGTCGGCCTGCATCTCGCCGATGATGAAAGACCGCAGTTCTTCGCCG
>JAPKZI010000013.1 GCA_026393865.1 Candidatus Aminicenantota bacterium | reverse complement strand
GGCCGGGGAACCGATACGCATCCTCAAGTCGCTTGATTGGTCGCATACCAACTGCATACCACTTTCGACGACTCCTGAAAAGCCGTTTTCTCCTTGATCGTCAGCAGGTTGCATGCGCATAACTACCCACTTTCACCCACTAAGTTGGGAGAAGAGCCATAAATATTATGAAGGCGATTGGGATAAGGTCCCCGATTTTTCCAAGATCAAGCCCGTCAACGAGGGCCTCGTCCCCGTTTTCGGCCTCTCCAAGAAGAAGGCCAAGGAACGCTACGGCTTCGAGTTCACGGGCGCCATCAGGATCCCGAAGGACGGCGTCTACGCCCTTTTCCTTGGTTCGGACGACGGCAGCCGGCTTTATATCGGCGATGACCTTGTCGTCGACAATGATGGATTGCACGGCCTGCAGGAAAAACGCGGTCTGGTCGCCTTAGCGGCCGGCGTCCATCCCGTCCGGGTCGGCTATTTCAACAAGACCGGCAGTGACGGATTGGCGGTGTCCATTCAAGGTCCGGGTTTGCCCAAGACGCCCGTGGCCGAGGCCATGCTCTCGCATAGGAAATAATAAAGCTGGAGGAGGCGCCGTGGATGTGCTCTCGAGGAGCTCGGCCCAAAAAATGGCCTGATCCCATGACTTCGAAAGAGCGGGTGCTGACGGTCTTTGAGCAACGGGAACCCGACCGGGTGCCCTGTTGGATGGGCGCCTCCCCCGAATTCCGGGATCTGGCCCGGGCTTATCTCAACCTTCGCTCCGATGAGGATCTTTCGCTCCACATCGGGGACGATTTCCGGCGTGTCTACGCGAAATACGCGGGGCCCGCCGATCGTTCGCCTGATTCGCACTTCGCCCGCGAAGTCACGACGAGCCGCACGCCGTTCGGGGTCGAGCGCTACGGCTACGGCTACGGCCAGCCCCTCGGCCATCCTTTGGAAAGCTCCCGGACGGCGGCCGACATCGGCGCCTATCCCTGGCCCGATCCCGCTTGGATGGATGTTTCGCGGATCAGGGCCGAGGCGCTCCGGTGGGAAGGCCGCTATGCCGTCCTCGGCGGCGACTGGTCGCCGTTTTACCACGACGCGATCGATCTCCTCGGGATGGAGAGGTTCATGACGGCCATGGTCGACGATCCGGCCCTCGTCGACGCCCTGCTCGGACGGATCGCGGATTACTATTACGAGGTCAGCCGCCGGATCTTCGAAGCGGCCGCGGACGTCATCGACATCTTCTTCATCGGCAACGATTTCGGGACCCAGACCGGCCCCGTCGTCGGCGAGAAGCTCTTCCGCCGCTTTCTCCTGCCCCATTTGAAACGGCTGATCGATCTGGGCCATGCTTACGGCCTCAAGGTCATGCTCCATTGCTGTGGAGGCTTTGCCCCGCTCATCCCGGCCTTGATCGAGACCGGATTGGATGCGCTCCAATCCCTTCAGCCGGACGCCCGCGACATGGATCCGGCATTGTTGAAAAGGACGTTCGGCGGCCGGATCGTCCTCAACGGCTGTATCGACACGCATCATGTGTTGATCCGGGGAACGCCCGCCCATGTCAAGGCGAAGACACGGGAGATCCTCTCGATCATGATGCCCGGCGGCGGCTATATCGCCTCCCCCAGTCACGATTATCTGCTTCCGGAGACGCCGGTGGAGAACGTCCTGGCCTTTTACGAAGCCGTCCGCGATTTCGGCGGCTATTAGTTTACCAAGGAGGGAGAGATGAAGATTCATAGAAATCGATCCTTGAAAATGGTTGGACCGATCTTATGGCTGGGGCTCGTCCTAGCGGCGGTTTTTATCGGCTGCGCGAAGACGCCGACCGAAGCTCAAGAGCCGGCCAAAGCGGCCGTCACACTTCTGCCCGAAGACAAGGTCCGCCTTTCGAACGACCCGCGGAAGACCGAGCTGTTCCGCGACGCCGGCCTCGGCCTGTTCATCCATTGGGGCCCGAATTCGCAGATGGGGACCGAGATCTCCTGGCCGCTCTATAACGCCACCGACGAATACGTCAAGAAATACTACGCCCTCGCCGAGACCTTCAAACCCGATCGCTTCGATCCGGCGGAATGGGCCCGGCTGGCCAAGCTCGCCGGCATGGAGTATGTCGTCTTCACGGCCAAACACCACGACGGCTTCTGCATGTTCGACACGGCCTACAGCGATTTCAAGATCACCGGCAAGCCGTTCGGCAAGGACATCCTGGCCCTGCTGGTCGAGGCCTTCCGCCGGGAAGGCCTCCTCGTCGGAATTTATTATTCGCCGGGCGACTTCCGCTACCAGTTCGAGACGGGCCACCGCTTCAGCCATCTCTATGACGCGGATTTCACAAGCCCCGAGCCGTTCGGGCCGCTGAAGAAGACCTTCGTCGACTACGAGCGCGGCCAGGTCGAAGAGCTGCTGACCCGCTACGGCGATATCTTCATGATCTGGTTCGACGGGAAATGCGAGCCGCTCAAAACGCACGCCTGGCGGGTGAAGCAGGACGTCTTCGTCGGAAGGGGAGAGATCCCCACGCCCGAACAGGAGATCCCCGGCAAAGCCTCCGACCACGCCTGGGAGAGCTGCCTGACGACGAGCATCCAATGGTCGTATCAGCCGAACCCGGACATCCGCTCGACAAAAGAGATCCTCAAGAATCTCATCTCCATACGGGCCCGGGGCGGGAACATGCTGCTCAACGTCGGCCCGCGGCCGGACGGCCGGATCGCCGATCCGGACGTCGACCGGCTGCGCGACCTCGGCCTGTGGATGATGCTCTACGGCGAGGCCGTCCGCGGCATCCGGCCGTGGATCGTGACCAACGAAGGCGATGTCTGGCTCACCAACCGCAGGAACGACGGCACGGTCTATGCTTTCGTCGATCTCGATTACAATCCGGGGCCGGCCCATTCGAACAGGCTGCCTGGACGCGCGGTCACACTCAAATCCTTGAAGTCCACTCCCGCGACCAAGGTTTCCCTGCTCAGCCAGGCGGGAGACCTGGAATGGAAGGAAGACGCTCAGGGTTTGCATATCAAGGTCGAGCGGAAGCAGACCGTCCAAATGATCCGGACGCCCGGGACGAAGCCGGCGAAGCCGGACATGGAAAACTCCGCGATCTCGATCGCCTGGGGGCCGGATTGGCCCGTGGCCGTCAAGATCACCAACGTCCAGCCGGCGGAAAACTTCGGACCGAAGGAGAAGTGACATGGCCAAGTTAAGATTCGGGACCCGCGTCGCGTTCGCGGCGGGAGTGATTGGTTCGGCGTTCGTTCTCGGCCGGCTGTTCAGCCAGCCGAAGATCCAGCGCTACGGCATGGTTATCGGCCTCAAGCCCGAAAAGATCGACTATTATAAAAAGCTCCACGCCGCCTGCTGGCCCGGCGTCCTGAAGAAAATCAAGGAGTGCAACATCCGCAACTACTCGATCTATTTGAAGGAGATCGAGCCGGGCAAGTTTTATCTGTTCTCTTATTTCGAATACACGGGCGCCGATTTCCAGGCCGACATGGCCAGGATGGCGGCCGACCCGACCACGCAAAAATGGTGGAAGGAGACCGACCCCTGCCAGGTCCCCATCCCCCTGCGCGGACCGAAGGAGTTCTGGAGCGCGATGGAAGAAGTCTTCCATACGGACTAAAATCGCGGCGGCCGGCGGCGCATGGATCAAAGCACCCTTCTCCATATGGCCTGGCCCGACGTTCTGATCGTCGGGGTCTATCTCGTCGGGATCGTCGGCCTGGGGCTCCTGGCCTGGAGCAAGCGCAAGCGCCGGCAGAACACCAGCGCGGAGTACTTCCTGGCCGGGACCACCCTCCGCTGGCCGCTGATCGGCCTGGCCCTGTTCTCGACCAACATCTCGACCACCCACTTGGTCAGCCTGGCCCAGGAAGGCTACGTCAATGGGCTGGCCTACGGGAACTTCGAATGGATGGCCGCTTTCCTTCTCATCGTCCTCTCCCTCTTCTTCGCCCCGTTCTATATCCGCTCCCGGGTGGCGACGCTGCCCGATTTCCTTGAAAAACGCTACGGCCGGGCCAGCCGCGACTGGCTGGCCGCTCTGTCCATCATCTCGGCCGTCTTTATTCACATCGGTTTTTCCCTTTACACGGGGGCGGTCGTTTTAAAAGGGATGTTCGGGATCGACATCAACATCAGCATCGTTATCACCGCGCTTTTGACCGGCCTTTATACGATCGTCGGCGGTTTGCTGGCCGTCGTCCTCACCGAATCGGCCCAGACGATCATCCTCATCCTCGGCTCGGTCTGCGTCCTCGGATTCGGGCTGACCGCGGTCGGCGGCTGGAGCGGCCTGGTGTCGTCCGTCGAACCGGTCAAGATGACCATCCTCCGGACGGCGGCCGAGACGCCGTCGCTGCCCTGGTATTCTGTCTTTCTGGGCTATCCGATCATCGGGCTCTGGTATTGGTGCGCCGACCAGACCATCGTCCAGCGCGTCCTCGGAGCCAAGGACGAGCGGCATGCTAGGCTCGGCCCGCTGTTCGCCGGGTTCATCAAGATCCTTCCGGTCTTCCTGTTCGTTTTGCCGGGCGTCATCGGCTACGGCCTGGTCCGCCAGGGCCGGATGGCCGCTCCGCAGAATTCGGCGGATATCTACTCGGTGCTGATCAACCGGCTTCTGCCCGTCGGGATCAAGGGGATCGTGGCGGCGGCGCTGCTGGCGGCCTTGATGAGCACGGTTTCGGGCGCGCTCAATTCGATCGCCACGCTCTTCACGCTCGATATTTATAAACGATGGAAGCCGCGGGCCTCGGAGCGCCGGTTGACCTTCGTCGGGCGGCTGGCCACGTTCCTCGCCATGATCGCGGCCATCTTCTGGTCGCCTCTCGTCAGCCATTTCCAGAGCATCTTCCAGGGCATCGTGGCCATCATCTGTTATATCGCCCCGCCCATCACGGCCGTTTTCGTCTGGGGCGTTTTTTGGCGAAAAGCGTCTTCGGCCGCGGCTACCGCAACCTTGTCCATCGGCTCGGCCCTCGGGCTGGCGGTGTTCTTCCTCGATTGGTTCAAAGACAGCACGGGATGGAACGTCCCATCGATGATGGCCACCTTCTATCTCTTCCTCATCTGCTCCGGCATCCTCGTCGCCGTCTCCCTCCTCAAACCCCATGTCCATACGGCGGACAGCGAGAAGCTCGTCTGGGGATCTCCCCTGGACGCCGTCAGGGGCCGGCTGTCCTTCGGCGTCATGGATTACCGGCTCATCTCCGCGGTCTTGTTCGCCGTTATGATCGCGTTGTATATGATCTTCGGCTGACCGAACCTGAGAAGATAGACGAGTGGTTCTCGCCTTTCAACCCGTGTCGATGATCGATCTTGACCGGGTCAAAGGGTTGTTCTTGTATTAGTCCTTTTTCGGCAGGGGCAGGATGCCGGCCATCTCGCCGATGATGTTGACCAACTGAGCGTCCCCGGGCACGACGATCTTGGTGTTGTGCGCCAGCGCTTTCTCGACCGTTTCGAGCTTCCTCAAGAGCTGGGCGTTCCCGACGAAATATTGATTGGAGGCCTCGTACACGAGCTTGATGGCCTGGGCCTCGCCTTCGGCCTCGAGGACGCAGGCCTGCTTGATCCCTTCGGCTTTCTTGATCTCCGCCCGCCGCGCGCCGTCGGCCATAGTCTCCGTGGCCGTGGCGAAATCGATGGCCGCGATTTTCTCGTTCTCGGCCTTGACGACCTTATTCATCGTTTCCTGGACGTCCTTGGGCGGGTCGATCTCCTTGAGCTCGGTCCGGACGATCTCGATGCCCCAGCTCCCGGTCTCCTCCCTGAGCGTTTTTTGCAGCTCGGAATTGATCTTCCCCCGTTCGCTGTTGGCAGACTTCAGGGTCAGCGTGCCGATGATGTTGCGGAGCGTCGTCCTGGCCAGATTGACGATCTGCCACTGGTAGTTATAGACGCTGTATTGGGAATGCTTGACGCTCTCCTCATCGTCCTTGACCTTGAAATAGACCTGGGCGTCCACCCGGGCGTTGAGGTTGTCGTTGGTGATGATCTCCTGGGGCTGGGCGTCCACCATCACTTCGGTGATGTTGATCTGGAACATCCGGTCGATAAAAGGAATAATCCAGTTGAAGCCGTAATGGGCGAATCTCCTGTATTTTCCCAGGCGTTCGACCAGGCCGCGATGGGTCGGCCGGACGATCCGGATCCCGCTGAAAAACAGAACGACGATGAGAATCCCGACGACGATGGCGATATTGGCGATGAGGCTGTTCATGGGTCCCTCCTTTGATGGGCCAGAAAGTCGTA
>JAPKZI010000059.1 GCA_026393865.1 Candidatus Aminicenantota bacterium | reverse complement strand
GCGCGGGTGGAAGGCATCGTCATCATCGAGGCCACGACCGACATCTACGGCCGGGTTCAGGGCTACAAAGTGTTGAGATCGATCCCCCTGCTCGACCAGGCGGCCATCGACGCCGTGCGGCAGTGGGTCTATGAGCCGATGATCATCAACGGCCGCCCCCGCGGCGTCATTTTCACGGTGACGGTGACCTTTACCTTGAAGCGATAAACAACGGGACGCGTCCCGGTCTCTCTTTTGTCCCCAAGAGCAAGGGTGGGAATCACTTTTTCCGTGGGCTCTTTCCCGGTCCCCCGACATCCATTTCGCCGGATCCCTTGGAATAAAACGATCGTTGGATTGTATTCAGAGTGGGAGAACGAAAATGAGACACCCGGCGAAGCCGTCCTTCAAGGAGGCCATCATGTTCGAAGATAGCTTCATCTTGTCCGACAGGCATCTCGGCTCGCGGGCCTGGATGTTTCCGCTGTCGGCGGCCGTCCACGCGGCGATCGTTTCGGCGCTCGTCATCCTCCCTCTTCTCGGCCGGGGAGACCTGCCCCGTTTTGAAGTGAAGGCTCACGCGTTCCTGGCCGTTCCCGCGCCTCCCTCACCGCCGCCCCCGCCTCCGCGAAAAGCCGCCGGAGCGCGCGCCGGCCGGATCAAGGCGGTTCGTATCAAAACGGCGGTCGATTCCGGCAAGCTCATCGCTCCGGTCCGGATCCCGGACGAGATCGCCGAAGAGCCAATCCCCGACGCCGGATTCGAGGGCGGCATCGAAGGCGGAGTCGACGGCGGCATCCCCGGAGGGGGCTTGGACGCCGTTCTCGGGCCGGTCCTCAATGTCGTCCTCGGCCCGGTCGAAGCGCCCGTCCGGGCCATCGGCGACGTCAAACCCCCGAAGCTCTTGAAGCAGGTCGATCCCATCTATCCGGAGATCGCCCGCCAGGCCCGCATCGAAGGGATCGTGATCATCGAGGCCGAGACCGACATTTTCGGCCGAGTCCGAGGGCTCCGCCTGCTTCGCTCGATTCCGCTCTTAGACCAGGCGGCCCTCGACGCCGTTGGCCGATGGGTTTACGAACCATTGATCATCGCCGGCCGCCCGCGCGGCGTTGTTTTCACGGTCACCGTCCGGTTCACCCTGAGATGAACGAGCGGGGGCCTCGTCGCTTCGAAAGGAATACGACGGGCTCCCGTTTCGTTTTCGTTCCGGATTAGTGCTATCATAGGCTTCCGCCCTCCGGGGAAAAAGGGAAGGCGGAGGATCCTTCTTCAAAGGAGTCGCTTATGCCGCTCATTGAAGTTCACCTGCTGACGGGCCGGACGGACGAACAGAAGAAAGCCCTATTGACGGCCATCACCAAGGCCGTCAACGAATCGATCGGGGCGCCGCTCGAAACGATCCGGGTCTGGATCGAGGAATTTTCGCCCAAGGAATACATGGCCGCCGGTGTCTGGTACGGCGATAAGAGAAAATAGGCCCTAGACCGGCTCCTTGGCCGCCAGATCTTCGAGCCTCTTGTCGAAATCCGCTTTCCGGCTCTCGTGGTCTTTGAGCACCGGTTCGAGTTCTTCAAGGTAAGCGTCGATCATCTTCCGGAGCTGATGGACGGTCTTCGACATCTCTCCGATCCTCGCCCCCGCTCCGGACCGGGAGGCCTCGACGATCTCCTGGGTCAGGCGGTTGGCTTCATTCTCCGTCGCCTGCAAGGCCTGCTCGAGCTCGCGCATTTTGTTTTCCAGCGGCTTGAGTACGGCCGCCCGCTCGGCGAGAAGATCGGTCCTCAGTTTGCGGAGCTCTTTTTTGCCGAGTTTTTCGGCGATGTCCGGGACCTCTTTTTTCTCGGGCCTTTCCCGCTCGTCCTCCCCTTCCCAGCCGACCTTCTCCAGGAAACGCTGGTACGTGCCTTCGAACATCGACACGCCGTCTCCCTGAAAAACGATCAAACGCTCGGCCAGCGCGTCGAGGAACAACTCGTTATGCGTCACCATGATCACGGCGCCCTTGAAGTTGTCAATGGCGCTGAGCAGGGCGTCGCTCGCCTCCATGTCCAGGTGGTTGGTCGGCTCGTCGAGGAGGATCAGGTTGAGCGGCGTGGCGATGAGCTTCCCGAGCAGGACCCGGCTTTTTTCGCCTCCGGACAGGACGCTGATCTTTTTCAGGGCGTTGTTCCCTTCGAACATCATCAGGCCGCTGAGATAGCGGGCCTTGGACGGCTCGATGTCGGGAGCGGCGGAGCCGATCTCCTCGAGGACGGTGTTATGATCTCCGAGGCTTTGGACGTTGGTCTGCTCGAAGTAGCCCGGCGCCACGGCCATGGGCTTCGCGATCTCCCCCTGATCCGGTTCGAGGACGCCGGCCATGAGCTTCAACAGCGTCGTTTTCCCCCGGCCGTTCTTGCCGATGACGAAGACGCGGTCGCGGGCGCCGATGGTGATGCCGAAATCCTTGATCAGCGGCCGTTCCGGCTCGTAGCCGAAGGCCAGATCCTGGACACTCAGCACGTACTTGCCGTGGAACGGCTTGTAGCCGAAACCGAACTCCAGGGACTTGAGCTTCTCCAGCTTCTCCCTCTTGACCATTTTTGACAGCGTCTTTTTCCGCGACTGGACGAGGCCCGTGAGCTGAGCGCTGGCGTGGAACTTGTCGATAAACTCCTGGATCTCCTTGCGCTTCCGCTCGTCGTTGATCCTGGTTTTCTCGTAGGTTTCTTCCTCCAGGGCGATCTGATCGTAGAGCTTGCTCGTGTCGCCTCCGATCTTCTTGATCTTCCGCCGGTGGATGGCCAGGGTGTGGGTGACGACCTTGTCCATGAAGCTCCGGTCGTGGGTGATCAGCATGAGCTCGCCAGGCCAGGACAGAAGGAACCGTTCGAGCCAGCGGATGGAGGTGATGTCGAGGTAGTTGTTCGGTTCGTCCAGCAGCAGCATGTTGTAGTCGGCGAGAAGGATCTTGGTCAGGTTCAGCCGGACCTGGTAGCCGCCCGAAAGTTCGGCCGGATGCTTGTCCAGGTCCTTCGGCCCAAAGCCCAGTCCGGCCAGGATCTTCTCCACCCGCCAGATTTGGTCATGCCCGTCCGGCGGGAGGCCGCGGCCGGCTTCCAGGAGCACCGTCTCTTCGGTGAAATCGATGGTTTGCTCGACATAGCCGATGCGGTAGTGACGAGGGATGGCGATCGAGCCGGTATCGGGTTCCTCGAGGCCCGTAATCAGCCGGAAGAGAGTCGTCTTGCCGTGGCCGTTGCGGCCGACGAGGCCGACCCGCTCCCTGCGGTTGATTTTGAAGCTGATATTCTCAAAGAGAACCTGTTCACCATAGCTTTTGGAGAGGCTGTCGGCGGAGATCATGTTCGATGACTCATCGGACTTCAGGTTTCGGGGATGAAGCGAACCCGCTGATTGACCAGTTTGGCGATCTCCATGGCCCACAGCGGAAGCGACGAGAGGATGATCATGACGACCATGTCGACCAAGCTCAGCGCCTCCACCCGGAAGATCCTCTGGGTGAACGGCAGGTAAATGATGAGGACCTGCAGCAAAAAGGACGCCCCCCCTGCGAACAGGAGCTTCATGTTCGTGAACGGCCCTATCTTGAACAGGGACCGCGATTGGCTCCGGCAGTTCAGGGCGTGGAAGAGCTGCGTGCAGGTCATGGTGAACAGCGCGGCCGTCCGGGCCCGGCCGATCCCTTTCTCTTCGACCAGGAGGACGAAACAGAAGGCGGCCAGGGCGCAGAAAGCGATGAAAAATCCCTGGGCCAGGATCAGTCCCATCCGGGCGCGGGTGATGACGGCCTCGTGCGTCGGCCGGGGCGGGCGGTCCATGATGTCCTTCTCAACGGGGTCCATGCCCAAAGCCAAGGCCGGCAGGCCGTCCGTCACGAGGTTGACCCAGAGGATCTGGATCGGGAGCAGCGGGACGGGCAGGCCGAAGAGCGAGGCGACGAACATGACCAGGATCTCGCCGCTGTTGCAGGAAAGAAGATAGTGGATGAACTTCTTGATGTTGTCGTAGATCCCCCGGCCCTCTTCGACCGCGGCGACGATCGAGGCGAAATTGTCGTCGGTGATGATCATGTCCGAGACTTCCTTGGTGACGTCCGTCCCGGTCACGCCCATGGCCACTCCGATATCGGCTTCTTTGACGGCCGGCGCGTCATTGACGCCGTCTCCCGTCATGGCCACGACATCCCCTCTCTTGCGCCAGGCGCGGACCACCCGCAGCTTATGCTCGGGCGAAACGCGCGCGTAAACGCTTGTCCGGGCGATATCCCGATCAAAATCAGCTTCGCTCAGCGCGTCCAGCTCCTGGCCGGTCAAGGCCAGCGAGTCTTCACCGAAGAAACCGAGCTCGCGGGCGATGGCCACGGCCGTGTTCTTGTGATCGCCCGTGATCATCACCGTCTTGATGCCCGAATGGCGGCACTTGCCGATCGCCTCCTTGACCTCTTCGCGCGGCGGATCGATCATCGCCATCAGCCCGGTGAAGGTCAGGTCCGTCTCGATATGGGAGGCGTGATACTCGTCCGGCTCGCGGTCGAAGGTCCGGACGGCCACGGCCAACACCCTCAAGGCCTGGTCCGAAAGCCGGCCGTTCATATCGAGGATCCGGGCCAGGTCCGCCTCCGTCCTCGGACGCTCGACGCCGTGATCGAGAACCTTGGCGCAGCGGCTAAGAAGGATATCGGGAGCCCCTTTGACATAGGCGGTGAACGTCTTCCGTTCGGGGTCGCTCCGGACGATCGTCATCTGCTTCCGCTCGGAGTCGAAGGGGATCTCCTCGATGAACGGGAATCTCTCCGCCAGCGGGCCTTTCCGGATCCCGGCTTTGGCCGCGACGGTCAGGATCGCTCCTTCGGTCGGGTCGCCGAGGATCTTATAGCCTCCCCCGTTCTCGACGAGCTCGGAATCGTTGCACAGCACCCCGGCCTCGAGACAGGCGATGAGGTCTGGTCTCCCCTTCGGATCGACGGCCTCACCTTCCCCCAGGAATTCTCCCTTGGGCTCATACCCCGTCCCGGTCACCTCATACGTTCCGCTCATGGTGAAGACCGCCCGGACGGTCATTTCGTTTCTGGTCAGCGTCCCGGTCTTGTCCGAGCAGATGACCGTCGCGCAGCCGAGCGTTTCCACGGACGGCAGCTTGCGGATGAGGACGTGCCGGCGGATCATGCGCTGCACGCCCAGGGCCAGGGCGATGGTAACCACGGCCGGCAGGCCTTCGGGGATCGCGGCCACGGCCAGGCTGACCGCGGTCATGAACATGTCGAGGACCTTGCCGCCGCGGAGGAGGCCCATGACGAAGACGATCGCCACCAGGGCAAAACAGAGGTAGACGATCCATTTTCCGAACTGCTCGAGCCGTTTCTGGAGGGGGGTCGTCTCGCTGGTGATGGACTGGATCATGCCGGCGATCCGGCCCAGCTCGGTGAGCATCCCCGTCTCCGCGACCAGGGCCCGGGCTTTGCCTGCGACGACCGCCGTCCCCAAGTAGACGATGTTGGCCCGTTCGGCGAGAGGGATATCCCTCTCCTCGAGTTCGAGGGCCGTTTTCATCACCGGCGTGGACTCGCCCGTCAGGCTCGCTTCCTGGACGGCGAAGTTGGGCGTGTGCCAGACGACCCGGCTGTCGGCGGGAACATGATCGCCGGCCTCGAGTTCGATGAGGTCCCCGGGCACGAGATCGGCGGAAGGGACCGAGGCCCGGAGACCGCTCCGCACCACTTTCGAGAACGGCGCCGCCATTCGCTTCAAGGCCAGCAGGGATTTCTCGGCGCGATTCTCCTGGATGAAGCCCAGGATCGCGTTGAGGACGATAATGGCGATGATGGCCAGCGCGTCCACCCATTCCTGGAGGAAACCGGAGACAAGGGCCGCGCCGATGAGGACCCAGATGATAAAGCCGGCGAATTGATCGAGGAAGATCTTCAGCCGGCCGCGGCCTTTCTCCTCCCGCAGGGCGTTCGGGCCATAGCGGGTCAGCCGGTCTTGGACTTGGGCTTCGGAAAGGCCGCCCGCGAGATCGGTCTCCAGGGCCAGGGCCGCCTCCTGAATATCCAGATGCCACCAACTTTTCATCGTTATATCCGCCTTCAGAAGATTTCCGTCATTCGACGGCCCTTTATTATACATAAATCGAAGGTGAGATGCGCATCCTCGAAGGCCGGCCTTTGAGGGTGGTCCCGGTGGCGCTGCCGAGGTCCCTGAGAAGGAATCCGGCTGCTTTTCGCCGGACTATTCGGATGACGTCAAGCGCGTTATTTTCCAAATCCGCCAATCTTCGGCGACTTGAATGAGATCCCACTTGAACGTGCCCTCTGAAAGCACGGCCCGCGACTTTTTTTGGCGAGAAACCGCGGTGAAGATCTCGGAGAAGGTCAGTTCGGCCCGATAGGAGCCATCTCCTTTGTCGATGATCCGGCTCGAGACGTCGGAGACGCTCACTTGGAAGTCCTCATAGCCCATGACCAACGCCTGCGTGGCCGCCTTGATCTCGTTATAGAATTCCGGGGTTCCGTTCAATCCGAAGAACTCGATCAGGGCGCCGCGTTTCACAGATTCCCGGTATACGCTTATCAGCGATTGAAGTTGGATCGGCGCGTATTTCAGCGTGGCCATGTCCAGATATGTCCTCGCTTCGGCGTGGGACGGATCGAGGGCCAGGATCTTCCGGGCCTCTTTGAGGCATTTGTCGTAGGCCTCTTTCTGAAACGCGGTTTGGACCAGTTGAAGCCTGTCTTCGATTTCGGCGGCGGTCTTGGGGGATACCTCGATCTTGACCGGATCGGTTTTCGTGTCCGCTTTAGGAACGGGCTCTTCTTCTTTTTTATTGGGGGTTTTCGTTCCTTTTTGTTCGGCGTTTTCGGTCGGCTTGGCCGGAGGCGTTTCTCGATCGGCGATTTTAGCTGAAAGATCCGTTTTCTCGAGCCCGGGCTTTTGGGCCTCCGTCCCGGACTCCCGAGTCTCCGGCTTTTTCGCATCGGCCGAGACCGCCGGCGTCGCTGCCTCCGTCCCCGGGCTGACGCCGCCGCCGGCATAATCCGGGGATTTCGATCCTTTCCCGGTCAGGAGGAAGACGGCGGCCGCCATGGCTACGACGGCCATCATGGCCCCGACGATGAGCAAGAGCGTCTTCCGCGGTTTCGGCTCGGCTTGGGGAAGGGCGGCTTCAGAAGCTTCCGGAACGGCGCCGCTCACAAAAGCCATCCCTTCGAAGGCCGCGGAGTTTCTCAGATCGTCCGCCAGCTCGCGACAGGACTGATATCGCTGGGCCGGATTCTTGGCCAGCGCTTTCTTCACGACGTAGTCCAGCCCGGCCGGGAGGTTTTGATCGTAAGCCCGCGGCTCGGGAGGCTCTTCATTCAGGATCCGGTAGATCACCGTCGTAATATTCTCGCCGGGAAAAGGTTTCGTCAGCGTCAAGAGTTCGTAGAGGATGGTTCCCAGCGAAAAGATATCGACCCGGTGATCGACGGTTTTGCCCGCGATCTGCTCCGGCGCCATATAATAAGGCGTCCCCATGACCATGTTCGTTTGGGTCATGGTCGAACTGGAGACGCGGGCGATCCCGAAATCCAAAAGACGCGGGCGGCCATCCTTGTCGATCAAGATGTTGCCCGGCTTGATGTCCCGATGGATGATCCCGTGGCGATGAGCGAAATCGAGCGCGTCGCCGATCTGTCCGATCAGGCTGAAGACGGCCTCCAGCTCCGGCCGCCGCCCCTCCGCGATCATGGCTTCCAGGCTTTCGCCCTCGATGTATTCCATGGCGATATAGGTCAATCCCTCATCCTGACCCACGTCATAGATCGTGACGATGTTGGGATGGGACAGGTTCCCCGCCGACCGGGCTTCGCGCATGAAGCGTTTCTGGGCCTCGTCCTGCTCCGCCCGCTGGCGGATCACGTCGAAGCGGATCGTCTTGATGGCCACCTTCCGGCCGATGTCGGGGTCATGCCCTTCATAGACGATGCCCATCGCTCCGCGTCCGAGTTCTCTCAGGATCTCGTATTTTCCGATCTTGTTCGCGCCCATGGCCGTCTCACATTCACTGATTCACAAAGATTCACCCGGTCCCGACCGCTTTTATAACGAGACCCACGATCCCCCCGAGAAGGAGGGTCAACAGGATGATCAGGATGACTACGGGAGAACGCAGGGTCAGGTCCGGCCGAAGAATCCGGATCAGGATGAAGAGCAAAAAACCCAGGAGAAGTCCCAGCCCGGCGCCGACGCCTCCGTAGAGAAGGTAATTCCTCTCGGCGGCGATCCGTTCAAAGCCGCTGACGGTCTCCCGGCTCACGCCCGGGCCCTTGGAAGCGATGAACTCCCTGAGCGGCGAGTCCGATGACCCACGGTCGGCCTTGACCCGGACCAGGAGCTGATGCCAACGGCCGTCCTGGCCGAATTCCGAGACGAAGGACAGGCGATATTGGTTCTTCAACCGCTCCGCGATCTTCTGATACAGCCGCAGCAGATCCTCGGCCCGGACGGCCTTGATGAACTGTCCGCCCGTTTCCGCGGAGAGCTTCAGGAGCTCTCCTTCATTGAGGGAATCCCCCAATCCCAAGGTGAAGATGGGGACGCCTCTCATTTTCGCGTTTGAAAGCACGTCCTCCCGTTGAGCTCGGCTCTTGGTGTCCTTCCCGTCGCTGAGGATCAGGATCGCCTGTCTTTTCGTGCCGACGCCTTGAAAGAGGTCGAGCGCGACCTGAACCGCGTCATAGAGAGCGGTGTCCAAGCCCGCCGCGATTCCGCGCACCGCGTTATCGATCACCGCCCGGTCGCTGGAAAAGGGCGCGTCGATCCGGACCCGATCGTCGAAGCTGATCACGGCCAGCTGATCATCGACGCTCAGGCGCCGGCTGAATCCGGCCGCCGCCTCCTTGGTCTCGGTCATAGCCATTTTCATGCTGCCGCTCCGGTCGAAGAGCAGGGCGACGGCCAGGAATTCTCCGCCGTGGATCGCGGACCTCAGGGAGGTGATCTTCTGCGGCCGGTCGTCGAGGAGGACGCTCATCTCCTGATCGGTCAGGCCGAGGATCGAGTTCTCTTTCGCGTCCGTGACCGTGAGATACAGGACGATGTCGGGGATCCCGGTGATGTCGATCCGCTGGAGGGCGACCGATGTTTGAGGCGAACCGGGGAGAGCCGGATGAAGGATGAACGAGAGGATGAGCCCCATCCGGATGGCTTTCACCAGTCCCTTTCCCCGTTCTTTTCGCCCCTCCGGTCCGGTCATCTCTCGAGCTTGACCGTGTCGGAAAGGGATGTCTTCGGACGCCGGTCGTCCTTTTTCAGATAAGCGACGACGGTCGTGATGTTGTCGCGCCCGCCATGAAGATTGGCCTTCTCGATCAATTTGTGGCAGATCTTTTCCGGCGTCTTCCCGCTCCTGATGATCTTCAGGATGAGAGATTCGTCGACCTGGCCGTGAAGACCGTCCGTGCAGAGCAGAAGATAATCCTCCTCGAGCAGGACCATCTCGAGCGTGTCGATCACGATCTTCGAGTCGAAGCCCAAGGACCGGGTGATCATGTTCTTGAACGGCGATCTCCGGATCTCCTGTTCGGTCAGGACGTTCAAGCGGAGCTGTTCCGCCGTCCAGGAATGGTCCTGGCTGAGCTGGTGGAGGGCGTTATTGCGGACCAGATAAACGCGGCTGTCCCCCACGTTCGAGACGGCCGCCCGATCTCCGGCGACGATAGCCGCCGCGAGAGTGGTTCCCATGCCCTTGCAGTCTTCGTTTTCCGAGGCCGCGGCGAAGATCTTGGCGTTGGCCTTGTCGTTCGCGTCTCTCAGAATTTCCTGAAAGTCCGCCGGCGGACCTCCGTTTCTAAGGTGGGATAGAACGTTCTCATGGAGGATTTCTATGGCCAAGAAGCTGGCCAGCTCCCCGCCGGCGTGTCCGCCGATCCCGTCGGCCACGGCCAAAAGCTGAAGGGGGCGCCAGGGAAAGAGGCCCCGCTCGGAGAGATCAAGACAGAGATAATTGTCTTCGTTCAACGCCCGGGATTTGCCTATGTGGGTATGGCCGAACGCTTCGATCTGCATTTTGGACGTTTCCTCCCCCGCGCTGAGACGGGCCATCGGGCACGGGACCATTCCCGACGGCCGATCCCGCCTGCGGAGGAAAAGGCTTAATCTTTTTTGAAGCGGAAGATCGTTCTGCCCATCTCGATGAGAGCTCCGTTCTCGATGAGCGTCGGGCCCGAAATGATCTGGCCGTTGACTTTCGTCGGGTTGGTCGCGCTCTCGTTGGCAATGGAGAACAGCTTGCGCGTGTTGTCGTAGAAGATCGAGGCCTGATCTTTGGAGACCGTATCGTCCGCCAGCTCGACGTCATTCTTGCGGGCGCCGGGCCGTCCGATCGTCATGACCTGTTTGTGGAGGGTGAATTCCTTCCCTTTGTCGGGCCCCTTCTCGATGATCAGATCGGCTCCCAAGCTCATGAAGACCTGCGTTTTGTCCGGCGCCGGGGCCGCATACGCCGGCGCCGCCGGGCCGGTCGGGAGCTTCGTCGTTTTGTCCAGGTCCGGACCGAGCGTCACGGGGCGCGGCCCGGGACGGACGGTATCCTGAGGCCGCGGCCTTATAGTGACGGGAGCGGCGGCTTTCTTGGGCTTGGTGAGAAGGACGATGAACGTGATCAGAAGGACGAGGAACACGACTCCGGCCCCGATCAGGAGGTAGAGCGTCGTGGAAGCCATCCCGGGCGCCGAGCGGCTCACTTCCTTGAGGATCGGCACGTTCGCCGCGGCCGGATCCTGGATGATGACGCCGGTCACCGCATAGCTCTTTCCGAGCGGGGGAAGCTCGTTGGACCTGACCGTAATGGGATTGGGACAGCTATCATCCAAAATGGTATAGAATCCCCGCGTCGTCCCTTCCGGATTGGCCTTAACGGCCTGAACCTGTCCGATGACAGTGACCGTTCGATTCCAATAACGGGCCGGATTGACCAGAATGTCGTTGATCCAGACCTGCTCGGCCGAGGCGGCCACCGAAAGAACGATCGGAGCGCAAACGACGAGAAGACAGATGACAAGCCACGATCTTTTCATGGTTTTCCTCCCTCTTCGGATCATGACGCCAATCTAGCCACACATAGGAGAAATTGTCAAATCGGAAGACGACGGCCGGAGGGGGCGAGGAGAGGGATCTATGCTATAATCGATTTTTGGGCGGGATTCTTTCGATCAGGAGAGCTCATGCAACCCTTGCCCCCATCCTGGTATCAGGCGATCTTTCTCCGGCATTCGCGCCGCAGTTTCATGTCGCGGCGGCCCGAAGAGGAGAAGGTCGCCCGCCTCGAGGCGCTCTGCCGCGAGTTCCATCCCTTTCCCGGGGCGCGGGCGGAGTTCGTCCGGCAGTCGCCGGATGTCGTCTTCAAAGGCCTCCTCGGAGCCTACGGCAGGATCACCGGAGCTTTTTTTTATGTCGCTTTCATCGGCTCCGAGAACGGTTTGAATGTCGAGGAGGGGATCGGCTATACCGGGGAAGGCGTGATCCTGGAGGCCACGGCCCTCGGGCTGGGGACGTGCTGGGTCAGCGGCTTTTTCCGGCCGGAAGCGGTCAAGGCTCACCTCTCCCTCGCCGAAGGCGAGCAGGTCTTCGCCGTCACGCCCATCGGCTACGCCGAACGGGACTTCACCTTCAAAGACAAGATCTATCGGGGCTTGGCCGGCTCGCGCAAGAGGAAATCTCTCCAAGGGATCTGCGACGGCCGGGGGCCGGAGCCCTGGCAGGACAAAGCCCTCGAAGCGGCCCGCCTCGCGCCCTCGGCGGCCAACCGGCAGCCCTGGCGATTCAGCCTCGACGGCGGTTCCATCACCGTCCGGACGGACGGCCCGAAAGACAGCGGGCGCTATCCCAAGCGCCTCGATTGCGGCATCGCCATGCTCCATCTCGAGCTGGGCGCCGCGGCGGCGGGCGTGTCAGGACGATGGGTGCCGCTCCGGCCGCCCGAAGTCGCCCGATTCGAAGCCCAAAAATAGGCCTTTCAAATCGAACCGGTTCCGATTATAATATCCTTCCTTATTCGGGGAGTAGCGCAGCCTGGCTAGCGCACAGCGTTCGGGACGCTGGGGTCGTGGGTTCAAATCCCACCTCCCCGACCATGTTCTCCAAATTTCCCGCGAGTGAATCTTCGCCCAGGACTGTTCGATCAAATGATCCGACAAATCAAAACCCGAATCAACGGTCGCATCGACTGGCGGCAGACCTTCACCGCTCTCAGATATCCGAACTATCGCCTCTGGTTTTGGGGCCAGATGATATCGATGTTCGGAACCTGGATGCAAGCCACGGCCCTGGGCTTCCTGATCTTCGAGCTGACCCAATCACCGGCCTATCTCGGGCTCGTCGGCTTCGCCAACGGCGTCCCGACCTGGCTCTTCATGCTCTACGCGGGCGTCGTGGCCGACCGCGTGTCCCGCCGCAGGCTGATGGTCATCACCCAGACGGCGATGATGATCCTGGCCTTCGTCACGGCCGGGCTCACCTTCTTCCATCTGATCCGGTCCTGGCACATCATCGTCCTCGCTTTCGGCTTCGGCGTGACCAACGCCTTCGACGCGCCGGCCCGGCAGGCGTTCGTCAAGGAACTGGTCGGCCACGAGGACATGACCAATGCCATCGCCTTGAATTCAGCCATGTTCAACACGTCGGTGGCCCTCGGCCCCGCCTTCGGCGGCGTCATCTACGCCCTGTTCGGTCCGGCCTGGTGTTTCACCATCAACGGCCTGTCGTTCATCGCCGTCATCGCCGCCCTCATGGCCATGCGGCTCGAGCCCTTCATCCCGAAGGCCCATCTCAATTCCATCCTCAGCGATCTCAAGGAGGGATTGCGCTATGTTGTCACCCATTCGATGATCCGGACGATCGTCAGTCTCGTCGGCGTGATCAGCCTGTTCGGTTTCGCCTTCGCCACCCTGATGCCAGCCTGGGCCGTAAAAATGCTCCACGGCAACGCGACGACAAACGGCTTTCTCCAATCGGCCCGCGGCTTCGGCGCCCTGGCCGCCGCCCTCCTGATCGCCTCTCTCGGTCGGTTCAAGTTCCGGGGGAAGCTCCTCACCTTCGGCTCCTTCGCCTTTCCGGTCCTGCTCGTCGTTTTCGCCTTCATCCGCTGGGAACCCCTCTCGCTGCTGGTCCTCTTCGGGATCGGGTTCGCCCTGATCCTCGTCTTCAACCTGGCCAATGCGGCCGTTCAGGAGCTGACTCCCGACGCGCTGCGGGGGCGGGTGATGAGCATCTATTCGCTGGTCTTCTTCGGGTCCCTCCCCATCGGCTCCCTGTTCATCGGCTGGATGGCCGTAAAGACCAGCGAGCCGACGACGGTCGTCATCAATTCCCTGATCGTCCTGACCTACTCGGTCGTCCTCTTCGTCTTCATGCCGAAGCTGCGGAAGCTGAAATAAAAAAAGGGCGCAGGGGACATCCCTCCAAAAGACGCGGATTTTCCCCCGCGAGGAAAATCCGCTAAGAAAATTCGAGCTCGAACGATTCCGCGTAGGGCTCCGGAATGCCAAGCCGGACGGCGCTGTCGCGGTTGACGCGGAGGATACGCTCGTCAAACCCGTGCCCCCGCCTGTTCAAGTTGCGCTGGTGTTGGGACCTGTGGTACCTCAGAAGCTCGGCCTTCCAGGCGGCCGCCTCCTCGTTGAACGGCAGGACAACGTCGTCCCGCATGGCGATTGTTTTGGGATCGCGCACGAGCAGAGCGGCGGCCGGCTTCGACATCTCCCGGGCCAGCCTCGTCCACCATCGATAGGTCAGCCGATGGTCCGGATTCGTATCGTTGCCGTGCGGGAGGAGGACGAGATCCGGAGAGAAACGGACGGAACGAACCGCCCACTGACGGTAAGCGGACGGATCATCGATCAGAAAGCCGCCCGGCGCATCCACCGGCAGGCGCAAGAATTCCAGGTCTTCGGCCGGAAGCCCGAAGAACCGGCAGCTTTCCCTCTGTTCGGTTTCCCGTAGCGCGGCTTTGGCTTCGGCCGTCGGCGGATCGCAAAAGGAATCCTCGACGCCGTTGGCGCTCGAGCTGAGGACGTGAAGGCGGAGGGGGTGGCCGCGGTCCCGGAAGTGGCGCAGGGTCATCCCCATCGCGTCGAAGTCGTCGGGGTGCGGGGCGGCGACGAGCAGTCGCCATTCTCCGGGGAGATCGAGATCCGCCAGCCGGAGCGGCCTGTGACCGCTGAAAAATTCCTTCATTCGGGAAGCTCGACGAGTTCGTAGTCCATCGAACCGAGTCCGATCTCGGCGCCGTGCCGGAGCTGGCTCGACCAGTCGATATCGTAACCGTCCCGAAAGACGTCCCGGCCGCCGCCTCGGGCGAGGACGAGATCGGCCGAGGCTTTATCGACGGCGACCGGATCGGCGGAAGCCAGAATCCCGATATCGTCCACGATCCGGGCCTGGTCCTTGGCCATACAGTCGCAGTCCTTGGTGACCTTGATCAGGTAATTGAGGAACCCTATCTTGTCCTTGAAGTGGCGCCGGACGTGGAGGGCGTATTCGGCCACTTTCTCCTGGATGCGCTTGTAATCCTCGTCCCAGCGCAGTTTGACGGCGCCGTATTTGCAGACGACGAGGCACTCACCGCAGCCGGTGCATCGCTTGTCGTCGATGACAACGTGGCCTTCGGCCTGGACGATGGCCTGGGCGTCGCAATAATCGAAGCACAGGCCGCAATTGCGGCAGGCCTTGGGCGTGACGCGGGGATGGGCGACGGAATGCTGGTCGAGCTTCCCGGCGCGGGAGGCGCAGCCCATGCCGAGGTTCTTGAGCGCCGCGGCGAGGCCGGTCTGGACGTGACCGGTGACATGGGTCAGGCAGAGCAGGGCGTCCGAATTCAGGAAGGCGCTGCCGATCTTGGGAGATTCGAT
>JAPKZI010000166.1 GCA_026393865.1 Candidatus Aminicenantota bacterium | reverse complement strand
GCCAAAAATAGCTATTTTCTGAATTGGGAGTTTTGCTCATGGAAGAGATCGAGATCACGAGCTGGATCACCCTGGACGCGATCAAAAAGAAAGCGAAGATCGTCGAGACCGTCGGCAATCTGCAGACCGGCCACAGCATGTCCGTGTTCTGCCGGATCGAGGAGGACAAACTCGAGCTCGTGTACAGCGATTCGACCGCCAACTACCTCCGCCGGTTCGAGGACAAAGACGAATTCGAAGCGGCGATCGAGCGGCGCAAGGAAGATGACGGCGATGCTCCCTTCGAGGACGACCGCGAATTCGAAGAGGATTTCGAGGAAGAGGAAGACGACGAAGGCGAATTCGAGGACAAGGACGAATCGGACGGCTACTGACGCAGCTTTTCCACCAATCGGTGGAGGAGATTCAAAGCGGCTATGGGGGTCAAGGCCGCGACATCGCACGTTCCCAGCTCCTCCTTGATCTCCTGGAGGACCTCCTTATCCCGGTCTTCCCGGAAAAGCAGATGCTGGGCTTTGTCCCTTTTCTTGGGGGTTCTGTAAGCAAGGCGGGGCTGGCCGGCCTCGTCCAGTTCCTGGTTCTCCAAATTAAACAGGATCTCGCGGGCCCGCGTCACGACGTCCCGCGGGATGCCGGCCAGCTTGGCGACATGAATGCCGTAGCTTTGGTCGGACGGGCCGGAGGCGATCTTGCGGAGGAAGATGATCTCGTCCTTCCATTCCTTGACCGCGACATGATGGTTCTTGATCCGCTTGAGGGTCAAAGACATCTCGGTCAGCTCGAGGTAATGGGTGGCGAACAGCGTCTTGGCCCGGACGCCCTCGTTCTCGTGGAGATATTCGGCGACGGCCCAGGCGATGCTCAGCCCGTCGAAAGTGCTGGTCCCCCGGCCGATCTCATCCAACAGGATCAGGCTCCGCGGCGTGGCGTTGTTGAGGATGTTCGCGGTCTCGAGCATCTCGACCATGAACGTGGACTGGCCGAGGCTCAGGAAATCCATGGCCCCGATGCGGGTGAAGATCCGGTCGACGGCGCCGATCACCGCCTCGCCGGCGGGAACGAACGATCCCGTCTGGGCTAGGATGGTGATCAGCGCGACCTGACGCAGGAAAGTGGATTTGCCTCCCATGTTGGGGCCGGTGATGATCAGGATCTGGTCGTTCTCGCGGTCGAGATAAACGTCGTTGGGAATGAACGCGTCCTCGCCGGCGACCTCGATGACCGGGTGCCGGCCGTCCTTGATTCTGATGATGTCCCCCGAGTTCACGACGGGCCGGACATACCTTCTCCGCGAGGCCAGCTCGGCCAGGCCGGCCAGGACATCGAGCCGGGCGATATCGGCGGCGATCGACTGAAGCCGCGGGGTTTCCAGGGCGACCTTACCCCGGGCCTCCAAGAAGAGCTTATGTTCCAACTCGCCGATGCGCTCCTCGGCGTGGAGGACCTTCTCCTCGTACTCTTTAAGCTCAGGCGTGAGGTACCGCTCGGACCCGACGAGCGTCTGTTTGCGGATATAATCCGCCGGGACTTGGGCCAGATTGGATTTCGTGATCTCGATGTAATAGCCGAAGACCTTGTTATAGCGGACCTTGAGGGAAGAGATGCCGGTCCGGTCGCGTTCCCGCTTTTCCAACATGGAGATGAACGATTTTCCCGAACGGCTGATCGAGCGGAGCTCGTCGAGCTGCGGATGGAAGCCATCCTTGATGATGCCGCCTTCGGTCAAGAGGAAGGCCGGTTCCTCCAGGATGGCGGCCTCGATGAACGCGGCGAGGTCCTCGGCGCTGTCCCATCGTCCCCTGATCTCCTGGAGAAGGGCGGACCGGAGGGGTGAGAGAAGGGCGAGGATCCGAGGCAGCGGTTGGAGCGAACGCTTCAAAGAGACCAAATCGCGCGGGTGGGCCACCGCGAGCGAGATCTTTCCGGTCAGGCGTTCCAAATCCAGGATGGTCTTCAACGCGTCCCGGAGCTCCTGGCGGCTGATGGTGGCTTCAAGGAGCTCTTCGACCCCATCCAAACGCCGGCCGATGGCTTTTTCATCCAGCAGAGGCTGGAGAAGCCGGCTCCGGAGCCGCCGGCCGCCCATCGGGGTGACGGTAAAATCGATGATGTCGAGAAGGGAATTTTCGACGCGCCCGTCCCGGAGGTTCTTGGTCAGTTCGAGATTCCGGATGGAGGCGGTGTCGAGGACCAT
>JAPKZI010000168.1 GCA_026393865.1 Candidatus Aminicenantota bacterium | reverse complement strand
GCGGGCGTTGTCCTCGAAGCGCGGCAGGAAGTTCCGCACCGCGCGGCGGGGGTTCGGGTCGAGCGTGAACCTGGCCGCGAGCGCTCTCGCCCTCTCTTCCAGTCTTTCGATGCTCAGCAGTTCGTCGCGCAGGGGCTTCTCAGCCGGATGCTGAGCGCGGCTGCCGAGCAAGCGGAAAAGCGCTTTCAAGGCTTGCGCCACCGCGACGCGTAATGGTCCTCGAGGTCCCAACCCATGTGTGCTCCTCTATCGGCGGGTAAAGCAAAAGGTGATTTATTATTATTGTATTATAGGTATTAAAAGATAACAACCGTGTGGTCGATGAGGGCGTGTCCTGGTTCGCTGAGCGCGGCTCAACGACGGCCGTCGTTCGTCTTGAAGTCGTTCCCTCCGCGAGATAGCGCGGTCCGCTCCGTTTCAGGTTTCCCGCAGCAGCCAGCGCAAGGCGTTCTTCTGCAGCTTCACGTACTCGGGATTCCAGAAGCCGGGAATGGTATGGCCGGGCGCCATGAAGCACACTCGCCCCTTGCCGTAATCGTAAGCCCAGCAGGCTTCACAGCTCGGGCCCTGGTTGCCGTACTTGGCGGTCGAATATTCCAGCCCTTGTTCATTGACGCTCCGGACGAGCACCGTCTTGGGGTCCTTGTCGTAGATCAGGAAGTGCTGCTCCTCGGTCACCACGAAATCAGCTACGCCCTTGGTGATGGGATGGTCGCGGTTCACGATCTTCATCTTATACGGGCGGAAGCCCGTGTGCCCGGTGAACAAGGCCCCTTCGACGTGGCGGAAGTCGGCGTTCCCCCCGGAGATGTAGCTGGCGTTGTGGAAGAACCAGGCCGAGCCCCCTTTTTCCACGAATTCGCGGATGGCCTTGCCCTGCCCGGGAATGAGCCAGTTCACGGCGCTCTCATCGAGGGCGGGCAGGGGCGGCTCGCTGATGATCTTGATCTTCTCCGGATCCATGAACGGATAGGGCGACGTATATCCCCCTGGAAAGGACAGCCCGTCGCAGAGCATGAGAAGAACCTTGTGGTCGGCCAGCGTCTCCCGGGTGAGGAGCGTCCAGTCGGACGTGAAGGAAACCGAAGCGCCCGCGTCCTTGACCAAGGTCCGGGTCAGAGCCGTCCGGATGTAATCGAAGCTGTGCCAGCGGTCGCCGATCAAGGCGAAGACGTCGGCCTTGGGCGGAGAGGACGAGATTCGCGAGGGCGGCAGGGCCGCGCTTAAAGCCGAGGCCGCTCCGCCCAGGCCGAGAGTTCGAAGAGCGAGACGACGAGACACGGATCTCAAGTTCTTCATCGCTTATCCTCCGCGGGAACAGATTTGGCCGGGGCCGGAGGCCGCCGCCGCCACCAGCCGGCCAGCAGGGATCCGGACACATTCATCCACGGGCCGAAGATGGCCGGGGCGAGGGCCGCGCTCGTGCTCTTGAGCACGTCGATGGCGATGCCCGAGGCCATGCCTCCGTTCTGCATCCCGACTTCCATGGCTACGGCCCGGCAGGCCGCTTCGTCCAGGCGGGCCAGGCGCGCTCCCCAATAGCCGAGGCTATAGCCGGCGCCGTTATGGAGGATCGCGGCCAGGATCAGCAGCGGTCCTACGGTCAAGAGCTGATCGCGCGACTGGGCGGTGATCACGGCGATGATGAGACAGATGGCGGCCATGGAGATGAGGGGAAGGGCTTTGTCCATCCAACGCTCGGGCCTTTTGAGCCAGACCGTGATGACCAATTTGGCCAGGATCGTCAGGCCGAGAAGGATGAAACCGAGGGCGAGCCCGCCTTTGAGGACGATCAGCGCGCCCCAGAATCGCGCCGGGATATGAAATACGCCGACCGCGAACGCCAGGAACGACACGCCGGTCAGCGCCCAAAACGCTTTTCGCCCCCCCCACGACTTGGGGCTGTAAAGGAGCCAATGGGCGATCAGCCCGGCAAAGATAGGGATGATGATCATGTTGAAGATCGACAGCATCATGGCCGTGAAATCGACGGGGACGAGCCGCCCGGCCAGAGTTTTCATCCAGAAAGGCGTGACGAACGGCGAGAGCAGCGTCGTGGCCGAGGTGATCGTCACCGAGAGCGGCACGTTGCCCCCGGCCAGATAGGTCATGACGTTGGAGGCCACGCCGCTCGAGACCGAACCGATGAGGATGATGCCCGCGGCCACTTCGGGCGGGAAGCCGAAGGTCATGGCGATGCCGTAGCCGACGAAAGGCATGATCGTGAACTGCAGCCCGACGCCGATCAGGACCGGCCAGGGCATGGCCAGGACGTTCTTGAAATCCCGGGCGCTGAGAGTCGTACCGACGCCGAAGGTAATGATCTGGATGAGGGGCACGATCAGGACCTTCAGGTCCGTCCCGAACCAAGTCCGAAAGGCCGCCGGATAGAGCATCGAGGCGGAGACGAAGACGAGGACCCATAAGGTGAAATTGTATTTCTTATACAGCCGCCGGAACCGGCCCCGGGGCGGCGCGTCGGATGTCATAGTTTGTACAGCTCCGCCATCCGCTGGTTGGGTTTGTACTTCGTGATGCATTGGTCGAGGGGCGTGCCGATCAATTGGATCTTGCCGGAGTCGCCCTGGCCCATGCCGGCCTCGGCCATGGCGTTCAGATAATTGACGATCCGGGGATCGAAGCCCATGACCCGGGTCGCGGTGATATCCGTCGCCACCGCGTCCCGGCCGGCCAGGGCCACGTGCGAGGCGATGGGCGAGCCCCAAGCCGGACCATTCCCCTCGATGCCGACGAAACCGTCGATGACGGCCAGGTCGGGGAAGATCTCCTGCCCGATGTGGAACATATTGTAATGCAGAAGGTCGTGGCGGGCCGGCGAGGCCTGGTGCATCAAGCCCTTGTCGTTCGTCTTGTAATCGTTGAGAGGCGAGGCCATGATCACGTTCTTGATCGAGAGGGTGACGAAGACGTAGTTGTGCGTCTTCATCCGGGCCACCGAGATGACATAGAGATCCGGGTCGAGGAGGGTGTTGATGATTCGGATCCGCGACGGTTGATTGTTCAGGCCGAGGACATAGCGATGCTGGAATGTGTCCAGGTTGAGGTCCATGATCTTGGCGTTGTATTCCTTCTCCAAGCGGAGATAGCCGTTGTAGCGGAACCCTTCCATGGTGTTGTTGACGCTCGATTCGCCGATCAGAATCTGGCTTTTGACGTGCGGCGTCAGAAAGTCGAGGACGGCCCGGATGGCGTCGACGTGGGTGACGCAGGCGGCGCAATCGGCCAGGACGATGTTCGGCTTGATCAGGATCCGCTTGTTGCCGATTGAACTCAGAACCTCATCCTCGATCAGCTTGAGCGAGCGGAAAACGATATCGTAGCGGTCGCTGCCCTTGACCAGAGCCACGCGCGCGGGAGGGGCGGCCCGGCCGAGTTGGGAGATGGGAAAATGGATCTGCCCATAGGGGTCGTCGGAGCGAAGCGCGGCCGACGCGCCCGGCACGAACAGACGCGCCCCGCCCAAGGCCGCCGCGCCGGCGGCCCAGCCGACCCGCTTGAGGAAATCCCGCCGATGGAGACCGTGCGTGTCCGGCATGCTCGACTCCTCTTTTTCACGGTTCATTTCGGGCCGTATCTCAACCCTTTGACGTTCGTTTGAATCCTGTAGATCTTGTTATAGCTCGTCATGAAGAGAGTCTTCATGTTCTCGCCGCCGAAGCAGCAGCTCACCGGGTACGTGGGCGTGTTGATGATCCCCAGGAATTGCCCTTTTGGATCAAAAACTTGGACACCCATGTACGTAGCCACGTAAATTCCGCTGTTCTCGTCGATCGTCATCCCGTCGGCGCCGCTCGACCGCCCCTTCCGCTCGACGACCTCAGGGGTGAGAACAAGCCGGGCGAACTTCCGGGGATTCTTAACCGTGCCGTCGTCGTTGACGTCATAAGCCCAGATCCAGTTGTCCTTGTCGCTGTCCACGTTCCAGAACGACTCGTTGTCGTAGGTGTTGTTGACATAAAGTGTTTTGCCGTCGGGACTGAGGAGGATGCCGTTGGGCATGGCGAAATCGTTGGGCGGGATGACCCGGACCAGCTTGCCTTGGGGAGTGATATAGAAAACCGAGCGGCCGGGCTGGAATTTTTTGGCCTCCGCGGTGAATTGCGGATCGGTGAAATAGATCCCGCCCTTGGCATCGGTGACGAGGTCGTTGGGGCCGTCGATGAGCTTGCCCTCGAACGTCGAGGCCAGTGTCCTTACGATCCGCCCCTTCGTCGTCATCTCGATGAGGCGATGCCCGAACATATCGCACACGGCGAGGTTCCCGTTGGCAAGCGGCATGAGACCGTTGGTCTGCAGGGCCCTGAGGATATATCGGTATGTTCCATCCGGATCAACCTCAACGGTAGCGCTGCGTTTCGGATCGCCGTTCCATTTCTGGTCGAAATACATGCTAGAGAGATAGAGCTTCCCGTTGAGCCATTTCGGCCCCTCGGTGAAGGTCAGGCCCGGACTCATCTTGGCTCCGTCCACGAACAGCCCGACGTCGGCGCCGGCCGGGATGATGGCCTGGAAGGCGGCTTCGCGGTCATTCTTTTTAGCCATGTAATCCGGCCGCGGCGGGAAGAACACATCGAGGACGTCGCAGCCCCGGTCGCCGACCTTGCCGCCGTGGACCATCGTCCCCGGCAGGTAGAGAAGATCGCCTGTCTTCATGGCTGCCGGGCCGTCCAGGATGAGCTCGTCCATTTCGCCGCGCAGGACGCACATGAGCTGTTCCTCGGGATGGAGGTGCAAAGAGAAGACCATGCCCGGGTCCATTCGAAGGAAGCTCAGCTGGGCACCGTGCCCCCCGATGAGCCGGGAATTGGCCCCGGGTTGCAGTTCGGTGAAAGGAACATCGTTGAGGTCATAGATCTTTCCCGGCGTAACGGTGGGAGCGACCGGGAATGCCGGCGCGCGGATATCCGCCGGAACATCTTTGGCCCCCGCCTTAGTCAAGTAGTCGGCCCGGGGCGGCCAATAGATCTCGACGATCTCGGCTCCCCCGGCACCGGCCTGAAGGCCGTTCTCCGCGCCCTTTTCCAGTAGGAGGAATTCGTTCACGGGCGTCCGGCCGTGCGTTCCGTCGGGCTCGTCGCGAGGCACGGCCCGCATCGCAACGTATCTTCCGCCAAGCCACTGCCCGATCTCGCCTTTCATGACGACCATGAGGCGCTCGGCGGTAAGCGTTTCTTTGAGGATGGCCCCGCCCGGAGCGATGGCCAGCCAGGCCAC
>JAPKZI010000084.1 GCA_026393865.1 Candidatus Aminicenantota bacterium | reverse complement strand
CAAGGTGGGGTACAGGTCCGTCGGCTTGTGATAGTACGGGTTCGGCACGCCGTAATCCTCGATCCCGCAGACAGCGCTGAATCCCTGGTCCCAGAACGGCGAATGGTCGCTCCACCTCAGGTTCGCGTTGACGACCTTGAGGAGCGGAAGGGAAACATATTGGGCCGCGCAGATCGAAAAACGGCTGGCCAGCCATTGCGAACTCTGGTTGACGACCAGGTCCAGATCCTCCGGGAGCCGGTCGGCATAAGCGATCATGTCCATGTTGATGACGCCGATCAGCTTCTCGCCGCGCGCTTTGGCTTCCTGAGCGTAATGCTTGCTGCCGTAGAGCCCCCACTCCTCGGCTGAGAAGCAGACGAACTTGAGGGTAAAGTCGAACCGGTATTGGGAGAGGATCCTGGCGATTTCCATGACGTCCGCCGTGCCGCTGGCGTTGTCGTCGGCGCCGGGCGCCGCCGTCGCCGCCTGATTGCTGTAAGAATCGTAATGGGCGCCGATGAGCACGACATATTGAGGAAAGACTTTTCCGGGCAGAGTGGCGATGATATTTCTCGAACTGTAGGACGAAAAAGCGAATGAATCGGATTCGCCGGCCAACCCGAGCTGGGTGAAATAATTCAGAAGATAATCGCCGGCGAGAGCGCATCCGGCCGTCGAGGCATACCGGGTCGAGAAGCTTTGGAGTTGGAGGATGATGCCGCTCAAGTTGGCCGAGGCTACTTGGTCGACCATGAGGGCGATCAGGGGATCATAGAACGGCGGTTTCAAGATCGCTCCCGGGGCCCGCGGACGGCCCGTCGTCGCCGTCTCGTCCAAAAACGCGGCGGCGCGGTCGGTCATGGCCAGGCTCTTGATCTTGAATGCGGCGGGCAGGACTTCCCGCGCCTCGCGGCCGTCGTCGGTCCAAAAGAGACAGGTCTCGCTGTCGAGGATCCGCGTCCGCCCGTGCGTTTCGAGGACGACCGCGTCGCCTGGCCGCGGGGTAAAGACCAGAAAATATTTTTTGCCGGAAGGCGCGGCGTCAAGGACCTTACAGGAGAAGCCCATGGCGTCAAGTCCGGCCTTGACGTCCTTCGGGATCCTGACGATCCAGGAAGAGGCGAGCTCCTGGAGGCCCTGGATCCGAGCCGAGAGGCGGGCCGGTATTCCGATTCCGGCCGGTTTGCTCAATTGGGCGAGGACGTCGTCCCCAGGAGACGAGGCCAGGTCGATGACGAACAACAGGAAGACGAGGCAGAGGATTGTTATAATGATGGGCGAGTTTCGGATCATCATGGATGGCACATTAAGGTTCATTCCGCTATTATATAATACTATAGAATGTTCCATTGAAGGAGGAGGGCGATGAAAAAATTTCTTCCGGCATTGAGCTTTTTGGTACTGTTGGCGCCGAGTTTCGGAGCGGACAGGCCGTTGAGGCCCGTCCATACGTTTTCGATCGTAGCCCTGGACAAAGCCACCGGCGAGCTAGGCGTCGCCGTTCAGTCCCATTGGTTCTCGGTCGGAGCTCTCGTGCCGTGGGTCGAGGCGGGCGTCGGCGCCGTCGCCACCCAGTCCTTCGTCGAGCCGTCGTACGGCCCCCTCGGATTGGAGCTGATGAAGGTCGGGAAGAGCGCCGATGAAGCGCTGGCGGCGCTCCTCCGCGCGGACAAGAACGAATCCGTCCGGCAGGTGGCCATGGTCGACGCGCGCGGCAAGGCGGCCGCTCATACGGGCAGGAACTGCATCGCCGAAGCCGGCAACTACGTCGGCGACGGCTTTTCCTGCCAGGCCAACATGATGCTCAAGCCGACCGTCTGGAAGGCCATGGCCCAAGCCTTCGAAACGACCAAGGGCGAGCTCGCCGACCGGCTCATCGCGGCCCTCGAAGCGGCCGAAAAGGAGGGCGGCGACATCCGGGGCCGGCAGTCGGCGGCGATCATCGTCGTCAAAGGCAAAAGCTCGGGCGTCTGGTGGCGGGACAGGATCTACGACCTCCGGGTCGAGGACCACTCCGCCCCCGTCCCCGAGCTAAAACGGCTTCTCAAACTCAATAAAGCCTATAACCACATGAACAAGGGCGATGAGTTCATGACCGAGAACCGGAAGGGCGAAGCCATGAGGGAATACAGCCAGGGCATGGAGATCTATCCGGACAATCCGGAGATGATCTTCTGGCCGGCGGTGATGCTGGCCTCGACGGGCAAGGTTGAGGACAGCCTGCCGCTGTTCAAAAAGGTCTTCGGTATCGATCCCAACTGGGCCTTGCTGCTGCAACGCCTGCCGAAGGCCGGCCAGTTCCCGAACGACGAGAAGCTGATGAATAGGATCCTGGCCGTGGTGCCGAAAAAATAGTGGCGGTTTAGATCTTCAGCTTGGAGATCAGCGTATCGAGATAGCGGGATTTCATCTGCTTGCTGGCCATGGCCTGCTTGAGGGGTGGGAGCTTGAGGATGACGCCCAGGATGGCGGCCATGGCCCGGTGGCTGAGGAGAGCCTGGTTGTCGAAG
>JAPKZI010000165.1 GCA_026393865.1 Candidatus Aminicenantota bacterium | reverse complement strand
GGTCTCGACGCGGGCCATGCTCGCCTTGACCGAATACGATTGGCCGGGCAACATCCGGGAGCTGGAAAACACCATCGAACGGGCCATCGTTCTCTGCCGCGGGGGCGAGATCCAGGTCGAGGACGTCATGAGCCACGGCATCAGCATGGGGATCCCGGCTTTGACCTGGGCTGGGGATAAGTTCAAGACGCTTACCGACATCGAAAAAGCCTATATCAATAGCGTCCTACACGATCAGGAAGGAAATCGGAAACGGACCGCGGCGATCCTGGGGATCGACCGCAAGACGCTTTGGGCCAAAATCAAAAAATACGGTCTGGAAGGGAAGGTGACTTCATGACGACAATAGCGCCAAAAATATTGGTGATCGACGATGATCCGGATTTTAGAGAGGCGGTGACGGCCATCCTGGCCTCTGCCTCGTACGATGTCATTGCGGCCGACAGCGCGGCGGAAGGGAAAAACAAGATCCTGGCCGAACGGCCGGACCTCATTTTGTTGGACATCATGATGGACGGCCTTTTCGACGGATTCTCTCTCTGCCACAGCGTTAAAACGGCCAAAGAATTTGAAAGCGTCAGGACCACGCCCATCATCTTTCTTTCCGCCGTCAAGAACATCGCCGGGGACCGGTTTGGGTTCAAGGGAGAAGAGCAGGGCATGGTCGGCCCGGATGACTACATCGACAAACCGGTCGCATCGGCGGATCTTTTAGCCCGGATCGACCGGCTGTTGAAGAGATGAGCCGGCCTGGAGGGCGGGTACCGGCCGTTGCGCCGCGCGCCCAGTGAGGGGCGAGGAGGTGTTCCGATCGTGCAAGATCCGCTTGTTCTGATCATCGATGACGAAGAATCCATGAGGGATTCCTGCTCCCAGATCCTTCTCAAAGGCCGATATCGCGTCGAGACGGCCCCCGACGGAACTACGGGAATCCAAAAGATCCGCGATCTCCGGCCGGACGCGGTCATCGTCGACCTCAAGATGCCGGGCATCAGCGGGTTCGAAGTCCTGAAGAACCTCCGGCTCATCGATCCCCTGATCATGGCCATCGTCGTCACCGGCTACGCGACCGTCGAATCGGCCGTGGAAGCCATGAAGGAAGGCGCCTTCGACTTCCTGCCCAAGCCGTTCACGCCGGAGGAATTGCGGATGATCCTCTCCCGGGCCCTGGAATATCGGAGGCTCGCCCTCGAGGCCGAAAGGCTGCGCCGAGAGAAAAAGCTCCTGGAGGACAACGTCATCACCATGGTTTCCCACCAGCTCCGCAGCCCGCTGGTCGCGATCCAGCAATATTTCGAGGTCATTCTGTCGGATATCGCCGGCCGCGTCGAGGACAAACCCAAGGAGATGATCCGCCGGGCGAGCGAGCGCTTGACCGGGCTCCTGAACCTCATCAACGACTGGCTCGACCTGGCCCGGAACGACCAGGGCCGGCTCGTCGGCAAGCTCAAGCCCCTCGACCCGGGCAAGATGATGCGAAAGCTCGTCGAATTCATGACGCCTTTGGCCAAGGAGTTTGAGGTCACTTTGGAATGGAGCGGCCCCGATGGGCCGAATTTTGAAGTGCTCGGAGACGAAGAGACCTTGGAACAGGTGTTCACCAATCTCATCAGCAACGCCATCGCTTACAACAAACCGCAGGGTCGGGTGCGGATCGGCCTCAGGGAAGATCCGGACTTCGTGATCATCGAGGTCCAAGACACGGGGATCGGCATATCCCAGGAACACCTCCCTTTCATCTTCGACCAGTTCTTTCAAGTCAGCCGCCGCGAAGGCAAAAAGATG